>NZ_JBWKPX010000002.1:0-372217 GCF_059418465.1 Caulobacter sp. GW821-FHT09A05 | reverse complement strand
GGAGTAACCCCCTCCAGCCCAGTCCCGCTCGATCGCCCCCCGCCGCCGCATCGGTCGCTGGCCATGCGCCCTTTCCATGC
This sequence comes from Caulobacter sp. GW821-FHT09A05, assembly GCF_059418465.1. Taxonomy (NCBI): domain Bacteria; kingdom Pseudomonadati; phylum Pseudomonadota; class Alphaproteobacteria; order Caulobacterales; family Caulobacteraceae; genus Caulobacter; species Caulobacter sp. GW821-FHT09A05. The sequence continues at coordinate 372,137 of NZ_JBWKPX010000002.1, read as the reverse complement.
GACGAGGTGGGATCAGGATAGGGGCGGTTGGAAGGGGTGAGGACAGATCGGGGGCGAGAAAGTTTAGGGCGTTGAAATCGTAGGTCTTTGTGTGCTGAACGCCGAGGATAACCGCCCCACATGATCCTTCTCCCCTTGCGGGAGAAGGTGTCGGCGAAGCCGACGGATGAGGGATTGCCCGGTGTAGCCGACGCGATCACCCCAAACGTTCCGGCACGTCCATGGCTTCGTCCAGCACGCGCAGGATCACCACCGCATCGCCTTCAAGCCGGAACGCCACGACATGGCGCGGACGGCCCACGCGTTCGGCGGGCGGGAGGTCGGCGCGGCTGAAGCGAATGGGATAGAGGCGCAGGTCGGGTGGAAGGTCGGGGTCGGTCCGGACGCCGGGCCGATCCGGGTCCTCCCGCAGAGCCGCGAAGGCGCGCTCCAGCAGCAGACGGTAGAGGCGGCGCTGGCGCTTGCCGAACCGGTCTTCGCTCCACGCCAGGATGGTCGCCACGTCGCGGCGGGCGCCGGTCGTGAGTTGCGATCGCCTCACGCGGCCCGCGACGCGTCGTCCAACTCGGCCTCGATCTGATCGAACCAGGCGCCCAGGTCATCGACGATCTCGAAGCGGCCGGCGTCGAGGTCGTCGAGCCCCTCCTGGATCAGGGCCTTGAAGCGTTCGACCTTGGCGGCTTCGCGGCGCTGCTCGCGCTGGAGCAGGTCCACGGCCGCGGCCAGCACGGCGTCGGCGTCGGGATAGGCGCCGGAGGCGACCTCGGCCTCGACGAAGGCCTCCAGCGGTTCGGGCAGGATGACGGAGCGGGCGGTCATGGTCGGCAGGCTAAGGTGAAATTGGGGTTTCTCAAAGCGCGGACGGCGCCCCTTCCTCGCGAAGGGGCGCCAGCCTTTCATCTCACGGCGAGACGATCGGCGCGCGCCCGTCCAAGGGGGCGCTCAGAGTCCCGCCGCGCCCGAGGCCCGCAAGGCCGCCGCCGTCGTCTGCACCAGGGCGGCCAGGCGGTGGCGCAGCGGGCCGGGCGGCAGGTCCAGCCAGGCCTCGGCCAGGGCCAGGCCGCCGGGCGCGCCCAGCATCCGCGCCGTCAGCGCCGTCTCCGCCTCGGCCGCGTCGCCCGCCCCGGGCAGGCCCTCGAAGAAGCTCGCCACCGGGACCTCCAGCGCCTCGGCGATGGCGTGCAGGGCCGAGGCGCTGATCCGGTTGGCGCCGGTCTCGTACTTCTGCACCTGCTGGAAGGTCAGGCCGATCCGGTCGGCCAGGGCCTGCTGGCTCATCCGCATCAGCTTGCGCCGCCACCGCACGGCGCGGCCGACATGGGCGTCGACGGGGTGGACGCCAGCCCGGGCTTCGGGAGCGGGTTTCATCGCGTGCTTTGCCTCCGGTTGAGAAAATACACACTGACAGTATGTAGAACGCGACGCCGACCAAGGCAACGGTCCGGCGTGGCCGACAAAGACGATCTCCTCGCCCTGGGGCGCGAAATCCGCCGTCATCGCAAGGCGCTGGGCCTCAGCCAGGAGGCCCTGGCCGAGCGCGCCGGCCTGCACCGCAACTATGTCGGCTTCCTGGAGCGCGGCGAACGCAACCCCAGCGCCACGACCATCTTCGGCTTGGCCCGGACGCTTGGGGTGAGGGCGGCGGAGCTGGTGGCGGGAGTGGAGTAGGAGCACTTTTCTCCTTCCTCAACGGAGAGGAGCGGTTTTAGGTAGCAAACACACAATACAGATTGGTCGATGTTTGGCATAGCAGGCCCTACATTCTCTATATGAGAGAATTCAAGCGATCACGAGCCACTGATAACAGCCACGCGATTTCGGCGCTTCTCACCAAGCGCATGGATATGATGGATGAAATCGCCATGCTTCGCGAAAGTCTCGCGGTCATGTCTAACGACATCGAAGCGTTGGACCGCGTTCTGGAATCCTTGGGCTACGACGGTGACGTGAAGCTGACGCCACGCGTTCCGAGGATCGTGCTGTTCTATCGAAACGAGCTTCGGCACTTCCTGGCCAGGACCCTCAAGGAAGACGGTCCCCAGACCTCCCGCCAGATGGCGGAACGGTTAGTTCAGATGGAAGCGAAGGACACCCGTGATCGTCGGATGATGAATGACATCGTCAAGCGGGTCGGCAGGGGTCTGCGCCAGATGCGTGACCATGGTGTGGTTGCCAGGACCCCTGAGAAGATACGGGGCGAGTACATCTGGCGGTACGTGCCGCTGGCGGCTGGGGAGTTGCCCACCATGCACAGGCTTGGTCGGACCTGATAGCCGTAAATTGCGACGAAATGGCACAAATGTGGCAGAGCCGCCTCAGGCGGAGGTTTAACCCGTTGAAATATTTAACATATAGCATTCAGCCAAGAGTTGCGTTCGGTATTTCGAACCGAATTTGACTGACTGGATGGAAGCCCCCCTTGACCGGGTAACCGTTTCGTATCCCAATCCCTTTGGGTTCTTTCAGTTCTCAATGAAGGAATCCGTCCCATGCCTTCCCCAAAACCTGAACCGTCGAAATCGGCGCACCTGCTGTCTATACAGTATGGGAAGCTGAGGATCACTGCGCAGGGTCTTGGCGTCGCCGCCGTTATCCTCATCGTTGTCGCGCTGGTGTGGGCGGGGAAACTGCCGTGGGCACATTGATCCCTCAGCGTTCGACCTTCCGAACGATCTTCCCACTTCTGGCGATCTCGAAACTGCCAGCGTCACCATGCACCCAGTTCACCGGGTCACCGTTCGCCAAGGATAGTTCTCGTGCCCCGAACGAGGCGCGGCTGCGCTTTAGGCCGGTGAAGTTGACCACACGGACGTACTCATGAACCTCAAGGGTGCGGCCATGCTCATCCTCACACAGGTGCACCTCGACCAGCTCCCGCATTTCGGCCTCCGTTATTCGACACCCATGGCGGCCGGGTCGATCCCGCAAGCTCGCATCCCGTTGAGCCACCGGGTATGCAGGGCCATGGCGTCATCAAATTTTTGAGCGCCATCATCGCTCTGAGCACCGCTGACCATGGCGCTCCCGATCGTCATGTTCTGATGGACGCCATCGAGCATGTCTGGCGTGGCGTCGATGGCCCGGCCGCATCGTTCACCCATCACGCTGACAGCAAACGGCCGGATGTCCGCAACACCGCGAACGCAACGGTCACGTGACCTAGCCGCGACCACCTGCACATCCGGGTCCAGCTTTGCCGTATCAAGTTGGTCGCGGGTGGCGGCTTGGCACTGGTTGAACCAGACATCAAATCTAGCTTGATACGCTGTCGCCTTGTCGGCAGGCACAACGTTGGCTTCAGCAACACTGCCGACCCGGTCGCCATCAAATTCTGTGGAGGGCAGGTCCAGGGCGAAGGTTCCGGCGATAAGCATGATCAGCGCCGCCGGGATGGAAAGAATAAATTTTCGAGCACCAGAAACGACGGTGGGTTTACCGTTGCGACGCCAGTAGAGTTTTCCACGCCACAGGAAATACAAACCAAGCGGCGGCAACAGGAAGATGAAGGCGGTGGCGAACCAGTCCTTCTTGGTGGCAGGGATCGCATCCCATTTCTTTTCTTCTTTCACGGGTCCGGCGAACGGAAACTCGTCCTGCGTAGTCAAAAGCCCCTCCCATCGCTGCATCTTGCTACTACGGTGGTAGCAAGCGGAACGCGGGCTAGGCAAGGAATTGTTGCAACGGTTCCGCCATGCCAGCTTGGGTGTCATCACCCGTCCACCGATCCCTGATTGCGGCGCTGGTTGAGGCGCGGAATGCTGCTGGGCTGACTCAGCGGGATATCGCCAGCCGGATCGGCAAGCCGCCGTCGTTCATCGGGAAGGTGGAAGGGATAGAGCGCAATCTGAGCGCTCTGGAGTTCATCGCCTGGGCCAAGGCCATTGGCGTGGAGCCGGGTCGGTTGTTGGATCGGCTAACCGTACCAGATAGGTTTGAGATTTGAGCGGCAAACAAACGATAGCAGTAGGAGGGGGCAAGTGCAGCCGCTGCGCTCGGACGTTTTCGTTTCTGGAAGATCGCCTAGGAAATCGGTGGATAGATCCAGAAGATTCTAAAATTGAACTATGCGCTTTATCCTGGAAGTCTTACGAGGTGATGTGTCCAGCTTTTCGTGAATCGGCAAGTCAACGCGCGTCAGAAATGCGACTAGGCGGCATCAATGGACTCTAGAAATTCGCGCCGCTCACCAAAGCTTATCTGACCATCGGGGTTCGTATTTAATTTCCACATCGTAACTATGCGATACAATTTTCCGTCGATCTGGATGTGTTCAGATTGCTTACATGATGTATCGATTTCTTTGCTATCTCTATCCACTTCTATTCTCCTCGCTTATTTATAAATAAGCGGGAGGCTCCCCGTGAAAATAAAAGATTTATTAGAAAATACGCCAGCAGCACCTAGCCAGGACCAGCCCGATCTTGGCGGCACAACCCATGACGATATCGATTGCGCTATTGCCACCCTGGCTGACATTGGGCGACGCGTAAAAACTCTCCCCGGTGCTGACGATCTCGATAAGGCTGTGCGCCAGCTTATGGGGAGCTATCGCCGGGAGAGTCAGTCGCGCCAGCGGGCTCCACGGCCGGGGGAGTGAGCCGCTAGTGCTGGAACATCTTATTGAAATTGCGCGGTTATTTTCCGGTAACTAGAGTCGCCAACCTTTTCGCAACTCGCATGGTTTATGGATAGTTAATCGGTAAGGCGCTATATGTAGGTGGCGCTAACTTGGAGCGGAGGTTGCGTTAAGAGCGTTTTGGTGACACATGCGAATTGTGGTCCCAGCACACTTTGAAGCGACTACTAACTAAAGCGAGCTAACATTATTTGACTCAAAAGTGAGGTATTGAGTGTAATGCTCAGTATCAATGGGATATCTGTGCCTGTAATTTAGTAAACATCGACCATATCAAGCAACTTGTCTCGGAAAGGCAAGCCGATGAGTTCCGATCAGTCTATTTTTGCCACCATTGGCATCACTGTGGCGACTCTGCTGGGTGGCTGGTTCCTGAAGGCAATCTGCGACAACGTTGCGAGGGCGACGGGCTTTGATCAGGCCATGGCCAGCGCCACCCATAACACCCTGCAGTTCATGCGGCGGTGGATGCCGATCTCTTTGCTGGTGGTGGCGGTATCCGTATCGAGTTCATTGCTCACGGCCTGGGTGCTCGTGCACACCGTTTTCCAGCGGGCATAGCGCGCACACGCCAGCTTGTAGATTGTGAAGGATCATTCCACGATGCGGCGGCCCGGGGGTGATTATGATTTATCTGCGCATCAGAAATCTCCAATTACTGCTATGTCTGATACTTTCACTGGGTGGCACTTCGGCTTTTGCGGAGGAGCCTCCGCAACGACCGCAGACTATTCACGACATCGAATCCAAATCGCCCGCAGCGTCGGAAATTCCACCTCCCCCTTTTAGGTTGGTCTGCAATCCGAGCCGCAGCGAAACCGAGGCCGCAGTTTGCGCCAACATTAGAAGTGCCGAAGCGGCGGAACGGGCGAATGAACTCTCGCAAAAAAACTTAAGCCTCGGGCGTTACCAGGCTTGGGGCTTACTGATTTCATTGATGTTCACCGGTGCTGCCGCATGGGCGGCTACAGAGGCAACTCGAATTTCGAAAAGATCGGCTGACGAAGCAAAGGATAGCATAGAGATAAGCAAATCGACTGCCTTGGCCGCTCAAAAATCGGCAGAAGCTACAGTTCTCGCCGCTAAGGCGGCTGTTGCTGGGCAGCTGCCAATTATAAGGATTAGAACTCCACAGTTACTGTACAGCAGTTCCCTGCCGATAAAGGGCGAGCCTTACGGCGGCATCGTTGAAACAGGACTTCCGTCAGAGATATCTATTGTTTCTAATTTAATATTTTATAATCACGGACGCTCCGTTGCGTTTCCTCAATTTATAGACGTTGGCTGGACTGTTGCAGATCATCTTCCTTCAGAGCCAACGTATAAGGATAGATTTCCCTGCCCACCGCACTCAATTATTGATGTGTCATATCCCGACGAGATAAGTTACCCAGTTAATATTGCCTACGGAATTCAGATATCTAATGCGCAGGTTGGCAACATCGCAAACGATGATCACCATTTTTGGTTCTATGCCTCTCTTAAATACAGAGACATACTCGGTATGGACCGCGAAGTCAGATATTGCTGGAAATGGCAACGCCCTGGACTTTCGGGTGATTATCACTTTATAACAGATGCTGATGCAGGCATCAGTTATAACCAAGCACCTGCGCTCAATTGATAAAACGTTGATTACCAGAAAGCCATCCGCTTGGAAGGTCGCGGCACCGCCGCTCGCCGCTGCCAATACCCCTTCCATTGGCGTGACACCGGATGGTGAGTGACGGCGTGCAGCATCCTCTCGAATTGCTCTCCGTTGCCAATTCTGCGGTTGTCCTCGCGCCAAGCCATCTCCCGGCCGTAGGCCAACAGGTACGGGCCAGAGATGTGGGTGTGAACGCCCTTGTAGGCGCGATGCGGTCGGAGGTGGAAGCTCTCCACCCAGTTGGTACAGGCCCGTCCGTCCGAGTAGCATTCCGAGTGATTGATGCGGTAGACTGCCTTGAAATAAGGGTCGAGACGATCCCAATGGGTGCCCTCGTCGGCATAGACGACCGCTGACGGGTCGATGCGCCTAATAACCTCGTCTACGCTTTGGGCCTCCGTTTTGAAGACAAGTGGAACGGTCTTTCCGTCCCGCTGGCGAAGAACCACCATGCATCTTTCACGACCCTTGGCGGCTTTCCGCGCCACGGCATTATTCTTACGCGTCTTGTCGTTGTAGAGTCTCACATAGCTTCCGTACCAAGCCCCATCGATTTCCACCTCGCCCGTAAGGCCAGTCACGTCCTGTTCGACGCCAATGGCTTCCCTGATCTTGTGCAAGAGAACGAAGGCGGTCTTGTACTGGACGCACAGTTCACGGGAGAGCCGCAGGGCGGCTACCCCGCTGGCACCATTGACGAAGATCGCGATGGCCAGGAGCAGATCGCGGAACTGGAGCTTCCGGCTTGCGAAGATAGTGCCCGAGGTGACGGAGAACTGTTTCCGGCACCCACGGCAGGAGAACAGCTTTCTGGTTTTGATTTCGCCAGTTTCGCAGCAACCGCAAGCGGGGCAGAAGGGCTTGCCGCCATTTTCTTCAAACCGAACAGCCTTAAACTTGGCGTAGGCCTCGTCCTCGGTCATTCTAGCTACAGTCGCTAAACTGAGCGTCCGTGCTTTTTTCGAGAGAAGAAAGTGCTGTGACAATTCCTGCGCCGTTGATGATGGCGCTGTGAATACAGGTGCAGATTGTAATAGTCAATAATAATGTTTAGCAATGGTGAGAAGAAATGAATTATAAAGCTTCCGGTGACTGGCGCGACACTATGCAGGTGTGTGTCAATGGTCACAAAATTACGGAATACGCAGACAGTCAGCCCCAGTCGTGCCAGCAATTTTGCTCCACTTGCGGCGCAAAGACCACTAAGGTGTGCCCAAGCTGCAATGCGAACATTTCGGGGCATCGACACATATCCGGTGTATTTACTACCCGCCCAATGGTTGTGCCGAAATACTGCACGAACTGCGGCGAAGCATATCCTTGGCAACGGGCCGCCATTGAAAATCTAGAAGCGATCATGCGCGAAGGGGAATTGAGCCCGGCAGATATGGACTCGGTCGTCTTGGCCTTGCCTGATGTGTTGCAAGACACTCCGAAGACGGAACTGGCGGCGCTTCGCCTCACAAAGGCGATGTCAAAGCTGGGGAAGCCCGTCTACGACATCGCAATCGGCGTTATCTCCGACATCGCATCTGAAACCGCGAAGAAAGCGATGGGCTTAAAGTAAGGTGCGATCCAGCCAAGAGCCCAAGGTGCCAAATCTGGTAATTTGTTTCCTGTGATTTTATTTATAAATAATTTTTGCGCCATCTAGCGAATTGTTTCAATATTATATTTTTCCGCCAAGCTCACTTGGTGGAAGAAACATCCCATGTTTCTGCATTTCCAAGTAAGGCCACACCACTTTCGATTCAATTTCCTTCTCGGTGCTGAGCAACTTCACCCGAGCGGGATGTCCAAATCTGAAGTCAACAAATCTGTTGCTCGCATTTTGCATATATATGGTGTATTTTTTATCTTCTCCGGTGTCGATTTTCGTTACTAGAATATATTTTTCAATATACCTAGAAGCTTTTCCACTTTCCAAAGAACTATCAACCTCTGACTTTTTTGCTTCGCTGAAATACAGCATTACCGGAACGCGCACCTCAAGCATAGTTTCAGAAGAATAGTTAACTATTTCACACTTGAAGAGCGGATCCTTGGAAGCAATTATCATATTTGTCCCAGAAAATTGATTTCCTCCAGTATCGTTGTCCAGAAGTTGCAAAACATTAATCTTTTGCGGCTGATCGCTAGGAAGGATAACGGTCGATTCACATTGAATAACAATCTTAGAATCAACCTTAACTTCTGGGGTGACGCTTGAGTTATAGGCTACGACTACATTTTTATCTGCGTCAGTGGGCTTATTTTCGTTTGATTCGAGCTGCTTGGGCGTGGAGGTAGATTTAGGCGGCGCTGAAGGCCGTGTTTTTGGCGACCCTAATGCTTTAACGCCACAAAAAGCCATATAGGAACCAGCGCAAATGAAAATCACGCTCGCAGTAAACAGAAGCGCGATTCCCATACGTTTCATCCTCATCGAGTAACAGAATCTGCGAAAATACCCCAAACACCCAAAAGATATTAGCGCTATTCCCAATACAACGCCGACAATTTTAATATTGTCGGGCAGCAAATCTGGTATTAGCGAACTAACCAGCGTTGCCCCTAGGGTAACAACACCAGCAGCAATCCCAGAGGTTTTGGAGCGTGACGATTCCATTGTCACCACATGAGGACAATCTTAGCCACACAGCAACGGTTTAAACCTGGAAAATCTCCCCATAACCCCTTGTGTGTTTGCTACCAGAAGCCGGAGAGGAGCGTGTGGTCTGCCGTCTGTGAAGAAGAGTTGGCCTTGGACGTGAATAGATAGCCGCATTCGCCGTACTCTTAGGACGAGCTTTGACAGATAGCTAACCGCCTGACCGTTCTCGAGTGAAGCCGCGGCCTAAGACCGGCGCTCAACCGTAAGGTTGACGTCGTGCTCCTAAACGGCGAACGTGAAGCGATCGGGAGGCGACTATGAAATTTCTTAGTTTCGCGATTCGCAATTTCAAAGGCATCGAATCCGCAAAAATAGATTTGTTGCCGGCTGGAGCGAATGTTTTCACGCTTATCGGTCTAAACGAAAGTGGAAAAACGACGCTACTTGAGGCGCTGAATACCTTCAGTCTCCTTAAGGATGAAACCGGCGCTCTCTACGGGGCAAGTATAATAAAGCCTCACCCATCGTCATATGTGCCTAAGAATCTAAAAGCTCTTTTCTCCGGGATCATTAGCATATCTGCGGAAATAAAATTCGACAAAGGAGAGCGAGAAGACGTTGTTAAAAAAGTCCGTGACCACGCAAAAGCGCAGGTAGAAGTTGACTCTATACCCGAGGTTATAAAAGTAACTAGAGGCTATAAGTTTCTAGACTCAGATTATAAAGAATTCATTCATGAAATGAACTTCACCCCTAGGGGGATTCCTCACGGGGCAAGAAAGTCTAGGGACATCACATCGAGGGGAGAGTTTTCTGAAATTTGGAAATTTATGGCTGCTGATATTGTTTCTAGAATACCTAATATTTTATATTTTCCGACTTTCCTATTTTCTCATCCCGACAAAATCGTACTAAATCCAGGGTCCGGAGAGCTTCCCGTTAATCGTATCTATAGGGAAATCATACAGGATATCCTAAGTGCTCTAGATCGGCCTCTAGATATAAATAATCATCTCGTGAATAGGATACTTAGAGATGAGGGGGCTATCGAGAAGGCGATAAATCTCGTCGCCCTCAGAGCGGATAAGCAGCAGCAGATAGATGCTGTGTTAGACGAAATGTCAGAGCATGTAACGGAAACCATCTTTGACAAATGGGAGAGGGTGTTCGGCGGTAGTGTTACCGGAAGAGAGATCGTTTTTAGGGTCGGGGACGAGCTAGATGGGGATGAGAAGAGGGTATATCTACAGTTTATATTAAAAGATGGAAAATCCACTTATGAAATATCCGAAAGATCTCTTGGATTCAGGTGGTTTTTTTCTTTCTTATTGTTTACTATATACAGAGTCTCTTCAATAGGTCGTGGACCTATACTATTTCTTTTGGATGAGCCGGCCTCGAATCTTCACGCGAGGGCGCAAATGCAACTTATTGATAGCTTTCCAAAAATTGCCACAGGCAATCATCAAATAATATACTCTACGCATAGTCACTATATGATTAATCCTGAGTGGTTGGACCAGGCGTTCATAGTTTCAAACGATGCTATAAGTTATGATAAAGTTGATGGAAACGAGAGATCTTTAAAAAGTAAGCCGACTAGTATAAAAATTGAAAAATATAGGACATTTGTCGGCAGTAACCCTGATAAAATGACATATTTCCAACCTGTTCTTGATAAATTGGATGTTACTCCCAGCAGGCTCGATCTTATGAAGGCATCGCTATTGGTGGAGGGAAAGGGAGATTACCTCGCACTGGAATATGGGAGAAGGATACTACTAAAATCAAAGAGCAAGGTCGCGATAGTGCCCACCAGGGGTGCGGCGGGAATGGATGAACTAATAGGTCTTTTCCTGGGGTGGGGCGTAAATTTCGCCATATGCTTAGATGATGATAAGGCGGGTAGAGAAGCTAAGAAAATCTATAAAGAAGAATGGGGATTGCGTGATGAAAATGTATGGACACTCGGTGACGTTTCATCCGATCTTGTTGGTCAAAAGATAGAAGGGTTAATAACTATAGACGATAAAAAAGTAATATCAAAATACTTTAGTGTAGATAAATTGCCAACAAAGAGTCAAATACAGTTATTTTTTAGTGAACATTTGGCTAGTGGGAGGAAGTCGATTTGTCTGATAAATTTATGGAAAGAGTGTCCATGCTTGAGGAAAAATTGAAGAAATTGGAAGAGTAGATACCCGGGTTGTGTCTGGGAGCGATATGAAATTTTGGGGCAATAATTATTTATTTGTTCGGTGGGGCTTGGAAGGGATTGTTTGGCTCCCTACCGCCCCTTCCGAAACGCCTCCGCCTGCTCCGCCCGCAGCTCCTGCCGGATCCGCTTCGGCGCGGCCTTGTCCACCGCCTCGCCCGGCGCCGTCAGGGCCTCGTTGGCGAATTCCAGGTCCATCAGCTTCATGCGCTTGATCTCGTCGCGCAGGCGGGCGGCGGTTTCGAACTCCAGGTTGGCGGCGGCCTCGCGCATCTTGGCCTCCATGTCCTTGAGGGCGGCCTTGAAGTTGTCGCCGCTGAACGGCTTGGCGTCCTTGCCCTCGCCGATCCCGCCGATCGGCACCAGGATGCGGTCGCCGCGCTCGTAGGGGCTGGCGAGGATGTCCTTGATGTCGCGCTTGACGCTCTCGGGCGTGATGCCGTGCTCGAGGTTGTAGGCGTGCTGCTTCTCGCGGCGGCGGGCGGTCTCCTCCATGGCCCGCTCCATGCTGCCGGTGACGCGGTCGGCATAGAGGATGACCTTGCCGTCGACGTTGCGGGCGGCGCGGCCGATGGTCTGGATCAGCGAGGTCTCCGAGCGCAGGAAGCCTTCCTTGTCGGCGTCGAGGATGGCGACCAGGCCGCATTCGGGGATGTCCAGGCCCTCGCGCAGCAGGTTGATGCCGACCAGGACGTCGAACTGGCCCAGCCGCAGGTCGCGGATGATCTCGATCCGCTCCATGGTGTCGACGTCGCTGTGCATATAGCGGACGGCGATGCCCTGCTCGTTGAGATATTCGGTCAGGTCCTCGGCCATCTTCTTGGTCAGGACGGTGACCAGGGTGCGGTAGCCCTTGGCCTTGGTCTGGCGGATCTCGTCGACCACGTCGTCGACCTGGCTGGCCCCGTCCTTGGAGACCGGGCGGACCTCGACCGGCGGGTCGATCAGACCGGTGGGGCGGATCACCTGCTCGGCGAACACGCCGCCGGCCCGCTCCAGCTCCCACTTGGCCGGGGTGGCGCTGACATGGATCGACTGCGGCCGCATGGCGTCCCACTCCTCGAACTTGAGCGGGCGGTTGTCCAGGGCGCTGGGCAGGCGGAAGCCGTATTCGGCCAGGGTCCATTTGCGGTTGCGGTCGCCCTTGTACATGGCGCCGATCTGCGGGACCGTCTGGTGGCTCTCGTCGGTGAACAGCAGGGCGTTGTCGGGGATGTATTCGAAGAAGGTCGGCGGCGGCTCGCCCGGCCGGCGGCCCGACAGGTAGCGGCTGTAGTTCTCGATGCCGGCGCAGGAGCCGGTGGTCTCGATCATCTCCAGGTCGAAGGTGGTCCGCTGCTCCAGGCGCTGGGCCTCCAGGAGCTTGCCGTTGGCGACCAGCCATTCCAGCCGCTCCTTCAGCTCCTGGCGGATGCTGACGATGGCCTGGCGCAGGGTGGGGCGCGGGGTGACGTGGTGGCTGTTGGCGTAGACCTTGATCATCTCCAGGTCGCCGGTCTTCTTGCCGGTCAGCGGGTCGAACTCGCTGATCGCCTCGACCTCGTCGCCGAACAGGCTGACCCGCCAGGCGCGGTCCTCGTAGTGGGCGGGGAAGATCTCGATAGTGTCGCCGCGGCGGCGGAACGTGCCGCGCTCGAAGGCGGCGTCGTTGCGCTTGTACTGCTGGGCGACCAGGTCGGCCATCATCTGCTTTTCGTTGATGGTCTGGCCGACCTCGAGGGTGAAGGTCATGGCCGTGTAGGTCTCGACCGAGCCGATGCCGTAGATGCAGCTGACCGAGGCGACCACGATGACGTCGTCGCGCTCCAGGATCGCCCGGGTCGCCGAGTGGCGCATGCGGTCGATCTGCTCGTTGATCGAGCTGTCCTTCTCTATGTAGGTGTCGGTGCGCGGGACATAGGCTTCCGGCTGGTAGTAGTCGTAATAGCTGACGAAGTACTCGACCGCGTTGTCGGGGAAGAACGACTTCATCTCGCTGTAGAGCTGGGCGGCCAGGGTCTTGTTGGGGGCCAGGATCAGGGCCGGGCGCTGGGTGGCCTCGATGACCTTGGCCATGGTGAAGGTCTTGCCCGAGCCGGTGACGCCCAGCAGCACCTGGTCGTTCTCGCGGCCTTCGAGCCCGGCCACCAGCTCGGCGATGGCGGTCGGCTGGTCGCCGGCCGGCTGGTAGTCGCTGACCAGCTTGAACCGCTTGCCGCCCTCGGACTTCTCCGGCCGCGCGGGGCGGTGCGGGGTCCACAGGGCCGGGGTCGCGGCCCCCAGCTCGCCGTCCAGGGCGACGTCATGGATGAACTTGGCGGAGACGTCGGAGACGCCGCCGGCATCGGTCTCTTGGGATCGGGCCATGGTCGGAAGGTAGGACCGCGCGGCCGGGAAGGCTAGGGGGGCTGCTGACAGGGACTGTCAGCAGCTGGCGGCAGGTGGCGGCATTGCCTTTGACGGTCAGGGTTGCAATGTTGCGGGGACAACCACGGGGGTGGCGATGGCGAATGTGAAGCGCGGGGGCCTGGGCTTCCTGCTGGCGATCGGCCTGGGGGCGGGGGCCTGCGCCCAGACCCCCGACATGCGGCTGGTCCGCGAGCCGGCCTATGGCGAGCTGCGCGACGTGCTGGGCGCGGTGCTGCCGGTCGCGACGCCCAATCCCAAATGCCCCAGGCCGGCCCAGCTGCCGGACGGCGCCTGCCTGGACCGGGTGCTGGCCGGGATGAAGGCGCGGGGCGCGACGACCGGGCGGGTGCTGACCGCGCCGGGCGCCGGCGGCGGGGCGGGGACGGTGATCTCCGGACCGATCGGCCAGGCCTACCGGCTGTACGCGGTGTCGCTGGGCGGCGGCGCGCCGGCGGTCACCCCGCTGACCCTGCCCAGCTCGGCGGTGCGGATCCCGCGCGACTGCTACGCCGCCGGTCGCGGCGTCGACTACCGGCTCGACCTGCGCGACGGCCAGCTGGTGGCGCGGGAGGTCCAGGCCGCCAGCTGCGGCGGGCCGGTCCCGCCGATCGGCTATGGCGGGCCGCGCCGGCCGCCGATCGGCCCGGACGAGCCGGGCGAGCGCTGGCCGGCCACCGCGACGGTCGAGGTGCTGGGGGCGCCCCGGCAGCTGGCCGCGCCGCGTCCGGACTGTCCGCCCGAGGCCGCCCTGCGCGACGGCGTCTGCTTCGCGGCCGGGATCGCCGTGCTGGACGCCCGGCCCGACCTCAAGGAGCTGGACGTGGTCGGCGCCAGGCGGCCGGTGTCGCCGGGCGCGGTGCTGGCGGCCAGGGAGACCGAGCAGTATGTGCTCAAGCGAGGCCGCAAGGGCTTCAAGGCCGACAAGCGCTGGTTCGACAAGTCCAGCCTGGCCGCCCCGGCCGGCTGCGGCCTGGCCGGCCCCGTCGACTTCGAGGTCGAGCCGGACGACCGGGTGCACGAGCGGGCCCTGGCCGGCTGCGGCGCGCCGCCCGCCCCGCCACCGGTGGCGACCTACGAGGCCTATGGCGCGGTGATGCCGGTGGTCATGGGCAACCGCCCCGGCTGCGCCGAGCGCGGCGAGCAGCTCTTGGGCGACGCCTGCTTCACCGACGTGATCGGCTGGATGCGCGCCCGCAAGATCCCCAAGGCCGAAGCCCTGGTGCTGGACGGGTTCCACCGCCCCGGCGAGCGGATCTACGCCGGCGGCCCGGTCCGGTTCTCCTACGCCACGGTCTGGGTCAATCCGGACGGGACCTACAAGGCCGACCGCAAGCACAGCTATTCGGCCCAGATCCGCTCCGGCGGCTGCTCGAACGTCACCGACGCGGGCGGGGAGGCCAGCGGTGTCATGCTGATCCGGGCCGACGGCGGGGTGATGGCCCGGGCCTATCAGTGGGTGGGCTGCCCGGTCCGGTAGGGGCGAGCGCGGCGCGCTTGCCAAGATGCAATCCTGGGGCGAATCTGCGGGTTCGGTCGGGAGAGCGTTCCATGGACATGACGCGCAGAAGCGTGGCGACGGGCCTGGCGGCGGCCGGCGCCGCGCCGGGTCTGGCCTGGGGGCAGGCGGCGGCGCCGGCCGCGACGCCCACGCCCCAGACCCGCCTGTTCCTGGAGGCGCGCTACCTGCCGGTCTGGCGCGCCGTCCAGGCCGCGCCGAACGATCCGGGCCTGCGGCAGATGGCGTCGTTCGTCGGCGACGAGGCCGTCGCCCTGGCCTCGGCCGGGGAGGGACCGCGGGACGATGGGCCGCTGCCCGCCGACGCGACCGCCCAGGACGCCCTGGCCGCCATCGTCGAGGCCGCGCGCGACCGCCGCGTGGTCATGCTCAACGAGGCCCACGTCGCCTCGCGCCACCGCCACTTTCTCGCGCGGCTGCTGCGCGCCCTGCGTCCCCTGGGCTTCGACGTCCTGGCCGCCGAGGACTTCATCAACCCGCCCGCCGGGCCCGGCGCGCCGGACGTGCGGACCTACAAGGCCGGCGCGGCGCTGAATCCGACCTTCGGCTTCTATCTGCATGATCCGGTCTACGCCGAGGCGGTCCGCGAGGCGGCCGGGCTGGGCTACCGGCTGGCGGCCTACGAACAGCGGTCGGACCAGCGAGTGCGCGGCGAGGCCAGCCTGGCCGCCATCGCGCGCCGCGAGGCGGCCGAGGCCGACAACTTCATCGCCGACGTGCTGGCCCCGAATCCGGGGTCGCGGATCCTGGTCCACTGCGGCTACTCGCACCTGCGCAAGGCCCCCGACCATCGCGGCTCCTCCTGGTTCGCCGCCCGGCTGCGCGAGGCGTCGGGGATCGACCCGCTCTGCGTCTCCCAGGCCTATACGGGGTCGTTCGGGCCCCACGGCGCCGATCCGGCGACGACCACGGCGGTGCTGGAGCGCTTCAAGCCCGCGGACTCGATCGTGGTGCGCGGGGCGGACGGCTGGGTCGGGGCGCGATCGGCCGGGGCCGACCTGGCCGTGTTCCATCCGCCCCTGGCCGACGTCGCCGGCCGTCCGGGCTGGCTGGCGGCCGACCCCGCGCGTCGCCGGGTGGAGGTCGCCGCGCCCGGTCCGCGCGCGGCGACGGTCCTCGTCCAGGCCATCCACGCGGTCGATCCCGACCTCGCCATCCCAGCCGACCAGCGGGTGCTGGAACCGGAGGCCGCCTCGGCCGTCCTGTTCCTGCGGCCCGGCGACTACCGCCTGCGGCTGGAGGCCGAGACCGGCTTCGTCCCCCTCGGGACGGTGACGGTCTGACGACGGCGAAGGTCTGACTGCCTCGGGTCCTTTCGGCGGGGTCGCGCGTTGGTCCGTCGCCCCGGGGCGGCGGCGTCGTTGTCAAGCGATTGGCCTGGCAGATGGCGATTATCGAGATTGACAGGTCAGGCCTCATGTAAAACCTGTTAGCGGTATCATCGGTCACGGCGCGTCAGTACGCCGAGCCGGACGGGGAAGTGAATGGACCAGGAAGCCCTCCAGGATCGCGTTCGCCGGCCGCGCCAGAAAGGCGTGGCGGCCGTCGGCGGCCTGGCCGTGGCGATGTCGCTGCTGCTGGCCCAGGACGCCCTGGCCGGCATGCCTCGCCTGGAGGCCCAGGGATCGGCCCGGCGGCTGGTGGTCGACGGCAAGCCGATGCTGGTGCTGGGCGGCGAGCTGGGCAATTCCAGCGCCTCCAGCCAGGCCTACATGGCCAAGTACTGGCCCAAGCTGAAGGCCATGAACCTCAACACCGTGCTGGCGCCGGCGTCGTGGGAGCTGATCGAGCCGAAGGAGGGGGTCTATGACTTCTCCAGCGTCGACGCCCTGCTGAAGGACGCCCGCGCCCAGGACATGCACCTGGTCCTGCTGTGGTTCGGGGCCTGGAAGAACAGCATGTCGACCTATGTCCCGTCGTGGGTGAAGCGCGACGACGTCCGCTTCCCGCGCGCCAAGGCGGCCCCCAAACCGGGGCAGGCTGGCGGTGTCAGCCAGGAGATCCTGTCGGCCTTCTCGGCCAACACCCGCGACGCCGACGCCAAGGCCTACGCCGCCCTGCTGGCCCACCTGAAGGCGGTCGACGCCCAGGGCACGGTGCTGATGGTCCAGGTCGAGAACGAGATCGGCATGCTGCCCGTCGCCCGCGAGTGGGGGCCGGAGGCCAACGCCGCCTGGGCCGCGCCCGCGCCGGCCGAACTGCTCCAGCGCCTGGCCAGCGGCGGCGACGCGATCGAACCGGAGCTGCGCGCCCTGTGGGCCGCCCACGGGTCGAAGACCTCCGGGACCTGGTCCCAGGTGTTCGGCGACGGCGACGCCGGCCAGGAGGTGTTCACCGCCTGGTTCTATGCCCGCTACGCCGACGCGGTGACCCGGGCCGGCAAGGCGGCCTATCCGTTGCCGATGTACGTCAATGTCGCCCTCAACCGCACGGGCAAGGCGCCGGGCGAGTATCCCAGCGGCGGGCCGCTGCCGCACCTGATCGACGTCTGGAAGGCGGGCGCGCCGAGCCTCGACCTGATCTCGCCCGACATCTATTTCCCGAACTTCAGCGACCTGGCCGGCCGCTACCGGCGGCCCGACAACGCGCTGTTCATCCCCGAGGCCAACAATGTCGGGGCGCCCGAGACCCCGGCCAACGCCTTCTACGCGATCGGCAAGTTGGACGCGTTGGGTTTCTCGCCGTTCCAGGTGGAGAACGCCGACGCCCCGGCCCAGGAGGCCGTCACCCAGGCCTATGGCGTGCTGCGGCAGCTGACCCCGGCGATCCTGGCCGCCCAGGGCCTGGGTAGGATGTCGGGCTTCAAGCCGCGCGTGCTGGAGGACGGCGCGGTGCTGGACCAGCCGGTCAGCCAGGTGCTCGGCGACTATCGCTTCACCGTCGCCTTCATCGATCCGTGGACGCCCAGGGCTGACCAGAAGACGGCCGGCCATGGCGGGATGATCATCCAGGTCGGTCCCGAGGAGTACCTGATGGCCGGACGCGGCCTGGTGGTGACCTTCGCCGGGGCCGGAGACGGTCCCGTCCTGGCCGGCATCGACAGCGCCGTCGAGGGCGTGTTCGACGCCCAGGGCCGCTGGATCCCGGGCCGCGCCCTGAACGGCGACCAGACCCACCAGGGCCGCCACATCCGGCTTCCGCCCGACCAGTTCCAGATCCAGCGCGTGAAGCTCTACCGCTACCGCTGACCGCCCCTGAGCGGACGCTACCCAGACCTCTCTCTCTTTGAGAGGGATTTCGTGGGGCGCCATCCACCCCCATCCTGGGCCTTCGGAACGTCCGCTCGGCGCGGCTGGCGGTTAGGGCGGGCGCCAATCTGGGCGAGTGGGCTCGCCTCAGAGCTTGGGCGGCGCGGTCACGTCCGGTCCCGTCGGGGCGGGCACGCGGCGGGCCGAGGTGATCGGCACCGGTGGGTCGAGGATCTGGCCCTTCATCACCGGGTTGATCGCCTTGCCGGGCGTGGGCAGGGCCAGGATCTTCTTGGCCACGTCCATGCCCTGGACCACCCGGCCGAAGGCGGCGAAGCCGAGATTGTCGCCGCTCCCGGCCGGATTGGCGTCCAGATAGGGCGCGTCGCCGATGCAGATGAAGAAGTCCGAGGTGGCGGTGCCCGGGGCGGTGCGGGCGATCGACACCGCGCCGTCGACATGCTTGAGGCCGGTCTGGCTGGTGGGCTCGTGGGCCACCGGCGGCAGGGCGCCGACGTTCTGCAGTCCGCCCTGGATCAGGCCGTAGTCGACGGCGCCCGGCGCGCGCGAGGCCCGGAAGAAGGTCGCCTTGTCATAGAGCTTGCGGTCGACATAGCGCAGGAAGTTGGCGGTGGTGACCGGGGCCTGGGCGACGGCCAGCTCGATGACGATCCGGCCCTGCGGGGTGTCGAGGGCGACATAGACAGGCGGTTTGGGGACGGGCGCGGGCGCGACCTGGGCGGCGGCCGGAAAGGCGGCCAGCAGGCCGGCGCCGACCAGGATCTCGCGGCGGACGAAGGGGCGTTGGGTCATGGGGGCGAGACTAGCAGGTCCTCCCCCCGTGGGGGAGGCGATCGCGCAGCGATCGGTTGGGGGGCGTTATGGGATCGTCGATCCGGGATCTGGCCATCGGCCGATCGCTCCCCCTCCGTCGGCTTCGCCGACACCTCCCCCACGGGGGGAGGATCTCTCAGACCAGCATCCCCTGCCCGCGCAGCACCACCAGCCGGCCGGCGTTGAAGAACGGCAGGGCCAGGGTGACGGCGATCAGGACCTCGAAGGCCAGGCTGCCCAGGTTGAAGCGGCCGCGGGCCTTGTCGACCAGGGCCGAGACGGCGCGGCCCAGGGCCGCGCCCATCCAGGCCATGGCCAGGGCGAAGGCCATGGCCGCCCCGACATGCGACTGGTAGCCCAGGAACAGGGCCGCCGCGCCGTGCGACAGGATCAGCAGGCCGCCCAGGGCCCGGCCCTCGGTCCTGCTTTCCATCTGGCCTTCCATCTGGCCTTCCACCTGGCCCGCCGCCGGGGGGGCGGCGGGGGGCGGGGCGTCGCCGTCCAGGGCGGTCAGGCCGAGGACCGCGCCGGGCCGGACCAGGGTCAGGCCGCCCAGCACCCCGCCGATCACGCAGGCGATGATCGCCAGGACGAGCGAAAGGCCATAGCTCGAAAGGGTCACGCGGGTCTGGTCTCCAACCGCCCAGCCTCGGGTCGTTCAGGCGGGCGCATGGCAGACGGCTTCGATGTTGCGGCCGTCCGGGTCAAGCACGAAGGCTCCATAGTAGTTGGGGTGATAATGGGGCCGAACGCCCGGCGCCCCGTTGTCCACGCCGCCGGCGGCAAGGGCGGCGGCGTGGAAGGCGTCCACGGCCGCGCGGGTCCCGGCCACGAAGGCCACGTGCATCGGGGCCGAGCTGATCGCGGCGTCGAGCGTTTCGGCGCCGGCGATCCAGAAGCTGGGCTTGCCGGCCTGATGGTTGCGACCATCGGCGCGCGGGCCGTAGCCCATATAGGCCACCGTGCCGCTTTCCTCCGCGCTGACCTGGTGCAGGATCTCGACGCCCAGGGGCGCGAAGGCGGCGTCGTAGAAGGCCTTGCAGGCCGCCACGTCGCGGACGATCAGGCTGACATGGTCGATCATCAGCGCACCTTCACCTTGAACACCACCTTGCGGTCGTCGGGCTTGTCGGGCTCCCAGGGGCGCTTGAGCGTGAAGGCCAGGTCGGTCTTGCCGCGTCCGGCGCCCTGGTAGGCATAGACGGTGGTCAGCCGGCCGCCGGGCAGGCCGGGGGCGGCGGCCACGTCCTGGCTGGAGCCGCCGCTCAGCACCAGGGGCGAGGCCTCGCGGTCCAGCCGCCACCCATAGCCGGTCCCGGCGTTCGAGCCCAGCCGCACCTCCAGCGTCTGGCCGCGCGCCAGCTCGACCGGGCCGCCGTCGGCCTCGGTGACGACGCGCGGCGCGGGCGGCGCGGCGGTGGCGCAGGCGGCCAGCCCGGCCGGAAGGACCAGGAGGCCGATCGCGGCCAGGGCCGGAGCCAGGGCCAGGGCCTGGGCGGGGGTTTTCATCGTCTTCATGCCGCCGTCTTCCTCCCTATCTATGTCCGTCGCCGGGGCGTCGCCCGGCCCGAGGCTGATTTGCCCACAGCAAATCGCCCCCAGCAAATTGGGCGTCGTCCTTGACTCCCCCAACCCCCGGTCCTAACTCCTGCCCGGCGTTGGCACTCGATGGGAGCGACTGCTAACAGCGACGCTCCCCGCTTGCCGACGGACCATATCTTTAAAACCGTCTTGACGGAGAACGACCCATGAAATTTCGCCCCCTCGGCGACCGCGTCCTGGTGAAGCGCGTCGAAGAAGAAACCAAGACCAAGGGCGGGATCATCATCCCCGACACCGCCAAGGAAAAGCCGCAGGAAGGCGAAGTCGTCGCCGTCGGTCCCGGCGCCCGCAACGACAAGGGCGACATCGTCGCCCTGGACGTGAAGGCCGGCGACCGCATCCTGTTCGGCAAGTGGTCCGGCACCGAAGTGAAGGTGGACGGCCAGGACCTGCTGATCATGAAGGAAAGCGACGTCCTGGGCATCGTCGAGGCCTGAAGGCCCGAGCTGTCCTCCGCTTTCGAACCCCAGTTTCTCTTTTAGAAGGGCTCTCAAATGGCCGCTAAAGACGTCTATTTCTCCTCCGACGCGCGCGACAAGATGCTGCGCGGCGTCAACATCCTCGCCAACGCGGTGAAGGTGACCCTGGGCCCCAAGGGCCGCAACGTCGTGATCGAAAAGTCGTTCGGCGCCCCGCGCTCGACCAAGGACGGCGTCTCGGTCGCCAAGGAAATCGAACTGGCTGACAAGTTCGAGAACCTCGGCGCGCAGATGATCCGCGAAGTCGCGTCCAAGACCAACGACAAGGCCGGCGACGGCACCACCACCGCCACCGTCCTGGCCCAGGCCATCGTGCAGGAAGGCCTCAAGTCGGTCGCCGCCGGCATGAACCCGATGGACCTGAAGCGCGGCATCGACAAGGCCGTCCACGTCGTCGTCGACTCCATCAAGGCGTCGTCGAAGAAGGTCACCACCAACAACGAGATCGCCCAGGTCGGCACCATCTCGGCCAACGGTGACAAGGACGTCGGCGAGATGATCGCCAAGGCCATGGACAAGGTCGGCAACGAAGGCGTCATCACCGTCGAGGAAGCCAAGACCGCCGAGACCGAACTCGACGTCGTCGAAGGCATGCAGTTCGACCGCGGCTACCTGTCGCCGTACTTCATCACCAACGCCGACAAGATGGAAGTCCAGCTCGAAGAGCCGCTCATCCTGCTGTTCGAAAAGAAGCTGTCGTCGCTGCAGCCGCTGCTGCCGGTGCTGGAAGCCGTCGTCCAGTCGGGCCGTCCGCTGGTGATCATCGCCGAGGACGTCGAGGGCGAAGCCCTGGCCACCCTGGTGGTCAACAAGCTGCGCGGCGGTCTCCGCGTCGCCGCCGTCAAGGCCCCGGGCTTCGGCGATCGCCGCAAGGCCATGCTGGAAGACATCGCCATCCTGACCGGCGCGCAAGTCGTGTCGGAAGACCTGGGCATCAAGCTCGAGAACGTCTCGCTCGACATGCTGGGCAAGGCCAAGAAGGTCTCGATCACCAAGGACGACACCACCATCGTGGACGGCGTCGGTGAGAAGTCGGCCATCGAGGCCCGCATCTCGCAGATCAAGAAGCAGATCGAGGACACCACCTCGGACTACGACAAGGAAAAGCTGCAAGAGCGTCTGGCCAAGCTGGCCGGCGGCGTCGCGGTCATCCGCGTCGGCGGCTCGACCGAAGTCGAGGTGAAGGAAAAGAAGGATCGCGTCGACGACGCCCTGAACGCGACCCGCGCGGCCGTGGAAGAAGGCATCGTCCCCGGCGGCGGCGTGGCCCTGCTGAAGGCCTCCAAGGCCCTGGCGACCCTGGTCGGCGACAATGACGACCAGACCGCCGGCATCGCCATCGTCCGTCGCGCCCTGCAGGCCCCGATCCGCCAGATCGCCGAGAACGCCGGCGTCGAAGGCTCGATCGTGGTCGGCAAGATCCTCGAGAACGACTCGGCCACCTTCGGCTTCAACGCCCAGACCGAGCAGTATGTCGACCTGATCACCGACGGCGTCATCGACCCCGCCAAGGTGGTCCGCACCGCCCTGCAGGACGCCGCCTCGGTGGCCGGCCTGCTGATCACCACCGAAGCCGCCATCGTCGAAGCGCCGAAGAAGAACGCTCCGGCCGGAGGCCCTCCCGGCGGCGGCATGGGCGGCATGGGCGACATGGACTTCTAAGGAAGTCTCGTCAGCCCAGCTGATTGGAATGGAGAAGGGCGGGGCCGAAAGGTCCCGCCCTTTTTCTGTCCTGGCCCGGCGAGCTGCTAGGCGACCGCCTGATGCGACGACAGCGCGGAAAG
Organism: Caulobacter sp. GW821-FHT09A05; assembly: GCF_059418465.1. Lineage (NCBI taxonomy): Bacteria > Pseudomonadati > Pseudomonadota > Alphaproteobacteria > Caulobacterales > Caulobacteraceae > Caulobacter > Caulobacter sp. GW821-FHT09A05. The sequence continues at coordinate 349,254 of NZ_JBWKPX010000002.1, read as the reverse complement.
CGCCTCGGCGATTTGTCGAGGATGGTAGGGCTTGGGGATGAAAATCGATCCGTCCACGCCTTCGAGCGGATGGCGCGCCGCCGCCGCCGCCGAAACGAAGACCACCGGAAGCCCGGGATAGGCCAGGCGGGTTCGGCGGGCCACCTGGAAGCCGTCGGCGCCGGGGCCAAGATCGATGTCGCACACCAGGCCCGAAAGATAGCCCCGCTGATCGACGATCTCGGCGGCCGACTGGGCGTCCGCCACCTCCATGACCCGAAAGCCGCGATCGCGAAGAAAATCGCAAGAAGAAAGGCTGGTGATCAAGTCGTCTTCGACAAAGAGAATTTGCTGGGCTCGCATGTCTGCAATCCTATCGAGATTACATAACCCGTGAAGACTGTGATGTTTCCGTGGCGCGGGCGAACCCGTGCGAAGGAAATCGGGAAAGCGGGGGCGCTAAAGCTGTTGGACGCTTGAAGTCGATCGAGCCCAAGCCCGGAAACCGCTCCCGGATCCGCGGGATTCGTCGCGAGCGCGACGCGAGAGCGTTGTCCGCCTTTCCCGCTCCGCTTGTGGATAACCGATCACGGTCGCGTTAACGGATGCAGCGAATCCATGGCGACGCTCGTTCCTGACTCCGCGAACGCAGGAGGCGTTCAGGAGGCTGGGCGATGGCGAGACACGAGATCCACCATTTCCGTAACCGGCGTACCCTCAAGGCCGTCTATATCGTCCTGGGTCTTGGCTTGTGGCTGACCCTGGGCCTGATCAGCCAGGCGGCGTTCCAGGTCCTGGGCTAGGACGCGTCACGCCGGGTGACGGCGCGCCGAAACCTGCTACATCGGCGGGCATGTTCCGCCAGCGCCCCGACGCCGATCTGATCGTTCAAGGCTGGGTCGTCGGCGTGATGGTCGAGATCGCGGGCGAGCGCCTGCCCGTCCGCCACTACTTCGCCGTCGGCAAGCCCGACCGAGCCCAGGCCGAGTGGGCGGCCGTCGACCTGGCCATGCAGGCCGGCCCCGTCGCCTCCAGCCCGTCCGGCGGTCGCGAGCCCGTGGAGGCCCTGCGCGAGGTCGTGGCCTACAAGATGCGGGAACTGGGCCTGAAGCCGGGCGAGGCGCGGGCCCTGGGCGACAAGTTCCCGCGCCGGTGGCTGCCGGCCTAGCGGCCGGACGCCAGGACGCCCCTCCGTCGAAACTGACCCCGCGAGATAATCGAAAAGGTTGTCATCCCGGAAGCCCCGCAGGGGTTGTCCGGGACCCAGGGGACCGGGTGAAGGCGGTGCGGCTGTCCTGGGTCCCGGACAAGCGCTGCGCTCTTTCCGGGATGACAACGATTTGCGACGAGAAAGGCGCCTTCCCTTCCACCTCCGCCCAAGCCATCCTCCGCCGCGAACAGGCGTTGGAGGGGTGTCGATGTCACGCAAGCCGTGGGCCGCGTTGGGCCTGATCGCCGGCCTGGGCTTGGGCATGGCGGCGTGCGCCCAGCCCGCCCCCGCCGGCCCGGTGACCCCGAACGACTATGCGCGGGACGAAAACTGGCTGTGCCGGCCCGGCCGCGCCGACGCCTGCGCCGCCGACCAGACCGCCACGGTGATCCAGGCCGACGGCTCGACCCGCCTCGAGGCCTTCAAGGCCGACCCCAACGCCCCGATCGACTGCTTCTACGTCTATCCGACGGTGTCGTCCGATCCCGGCGGCAACAGCGACATGACGCCGGACCTGCCGGAAAAGGCCGTGGCCGGCCAGCAGTTCGGCCGCTTCGGCCAGGTCTGCAAGCTGTACGCCCCCAGCTACCGGCAGGTGACCATCGCCGCCCTGCGCAAGGTCATGATGGGCCAGGCCTCGCCGGGCGACGGCGAGCTGGCCTATGCCGACGTCCTGGCCGCCTGGAAGGACTACCTGGCCCGCGACAACCATGGGCGCGGCGTGGTGCTGGTCGGCCACTCCCAGGGCTCGCGCATCCTGCTGCGGCTGATCCAGGAGGAGATCGACGGCAAGCCGGTGCAGAAGCAGCTGGTCTCGGCCCTGATCCTGGGCATGAACACGCCGGTCGACCCGGCCCGGGACGCCTATGGCTCGCTGCCCCTGTGCCGCAAGGCCGGCCAGATCGGCTGCGTGATCTCCTACGTCTCGTTCCGCGCCGACAGCCCGCCGCCGGCCACCAGCAAGTTCTTCGGCAAGGTCGCCGAGCCGGGGATGAAGGCCGCCTGCGTCAATCCCGCCGCCCTGGCGGGCGGTTCGGCCCCGGTGCGCGGCTATTTCAGCGACCGCACGATCATGGGCGCGGCCATGCGCCCGGCCACGGTCTGGGCCAGGGACGTGACGGTGACGACGCCGTTCGTGGAGCTGCCGGGCCTGGTCTCGGCGGAGTGCGTCAGCAGCGGCGGCTTCGACTACCTGGCCGTGACCGTCCATCCCGACAAGGCCGACCCCCGCACCGACACCATCCCCGGCGACCTGCTGGTGCTGGGCCAGCCGCTGAAGGACTGGGGGCTGCACCTGGTGGACGTCAACCTGACGATGGGCGACCTGGTGGCGGTGGTCGGGGAACAGAGCAAGGCTTACACGGCGGCGAAGTAGCGGCTCACGCACCTGCCCCCACCTGACGGCTTCGCCGTCTGTCCGCCCCCATAGGGGGCGGAGCCTTCGCGCTTCAGGCTCTTCCCCCTCTGGGGGAAGACGGCCGAAGGCCAGTAGGGGGCAAGTGCGGTTCCATCGAGACTCCTACTTCGCCACGCTCTTGAACACCGTCACCCCCAGGACGGCGAAGATGATGAAGCCCAGCAGGAACAGGAAGAACAGGATCTTGGCGATCCCGGCCGCCGCGCCGGCGATGCCGGTGAAGCCCAGGGCGCCGGCGATCAGGGCGACGATCGCCAGGATGACAGCCCATTTCAACATGATCGTTTCCTCGGATACCGCGCCCGCCTGTCGCGGGCTTTGCAGAGGCAACGCGGCCTCGGCGCGCCCTGTTCCCTTCGCGATCCCCTTCGGCGGCTTGTGTTGACGGCCCTGGCTCGGTAACCCATCCCCATGGCCTCCAAGCCCGAAAGCCCGACCGAACCGTTCAAGCGCGCCCTGGCCCACGCGGCGCGCTCGCTCGCCGAGACCCCCGACCTGGAGGTGGTGTTCTCCGGCGAGGGCCCCAGCCTGGTCGGCAAGCGGGCGGTGCTGCCGCACCCGCCGCGCGACCTGAACGCCAAGGAGGCCGCCCGCATCCGCGGCTTGGCCGACCAGATGGCCCTGCGCCTGGCCCACCACGACGCGGCCGCCCACGCCCGGGCCCGTCCCGGTTCGCCCGACGGCCAGGCGGCCTTCGAGGCCATCGAGCAGGCGCGGCTGGAGGCCATCGGGTCCAACGCCCTGGGCGGGGTGCGCGCCAACCTGACCGCCGCGCTGGAGGCCCGCCTCGAAAAGCAGGGCCTGACCCGCGCGGTCGCCACCGACCGCCAGTCCGCGCCCATGGCCGAGATCCTGTCGCTGATGGTCCGCGAACGCCTGACCGGCGACGCCCCGCCCGATGGCGCGAAAGCCCTGGTCGACATCCTGCGGGCCGACATCGAGGCCCGGGCCGGCAAGGACCTGGACCGCCTGGCCGCGGCCATCGACGACCAGGCCGCCTTCGCCCGGGTGACCCGCGAGATCCTGCGCGACCTGGACCTGGGCGAGGACATGTCCGACGCCACCGAGCAGTCCGACGAGGACGAGGGCGACGAGGACCAGAACACCGAGGCCTCGGAGGACGATTCCGGCGAAGGCGAGGGCGAGCAGTCCGACGGCGCCCAGCCCGAGCAGGCCGAGACCTCGGACCGCGAGTCCGAGGCCGGCGACGAGGAGATGGTCCAGTCCGAGCAGGACGGCGATCCGGAGGACACCGACGAGGCCCCCGAGATGGGCGACGGCGCCAAGCCGGCCCGTCCGGACCAGGGCCAGGGCGGCGCCAACGAGCCGGCCTACAAGGTGTTCACCACGGCCTATGACGAGGTGGTGCCGGCCGAGGAGCTGTGCGACGCCGACGAGCTGACCCGGCTGCGCGCCTATCTGGATCAGCAGCTGGCGGCGTTCTCCAGCGTGGTCTCGCGCCTGGCCAACAAGCTGCAGCGGCGGCTGCTGGCCCAGCAGAACCGCGCCTGGACCTTCGACCTGGAGGAGGGGATGCTGGACGTCGCCCGCCTGACCCGGGTGATCATCGACCCGACCGCCCCCCTGTCGTTCAAGCAGGAGGAGGACGTCGAGTTTCGCGACACGGTCGTCACCCTGCTGATCGACAATTCGGGCTCGATGCGCGGCCGGCCGATCATGGTGGCCGCCGTCTGCGCCGACATTCTGGCCCGCACCCTGGAGCGCTGCGCGGTCAAGGTCGAGGTGCTGGGCTTCACCACCCGCGCCTGGAAGGGCGGCAGCGCCCGCGACGAGTGGATCAAGGCCGGCAAGCCGCCCGCCCCGGGCCGGCTGAACGACCTGCGCCATATCATCTACAAGAGCGCTGACGCGCCCTGGCGGCGGGCCCGCAAGAATCTGGGCCTGATGATGCGCGAGGGCCTGCTGAAGGAAAACATCGACGGCGAGGCCCTGATGTGGGCCCACCAGCGCCTGATCGGCCGGCCCGAAGCCCGCCGCATTCTGATGGTGATCTCCGACGGCGCGCCGGTGGACGACTCCACCCTCAGCGTCAATTCGGGCCACTATCTGGAGCGCCACTTGCGGCAGGTGATCGCCGAGATCGAGACCCGCAGCCCGGTCGAGCTGATCGCCGTCGGCATCGGCCACGACGTGACGCGCTACTACCGCCGGGCGGTGACCATCGTCGACGTCGAGCAGCTGGGCGGCGCCCTGGTCGACCAGCTGGCCGGGCTGTTCGACGAGGAGCCCAAGGCGGTCAAGCGGGCCAGGGGCCTGCTGAGCGCCCCGCCGACCGTGCAGCCGCAGGCGCCCAGGCCCGCCCGCAAGGTTCCCGCGTGACCGGACTGCGCGGCCTCCTCGTGTTGGGCCTGGTCTCCGTGGCCCTGGGCCAGTGCGCCAAGGCTCCGCCGCAGCCGGCCGTGCTGCCGGTCGCCCCGGTCAAGGTCGGGCCGGAGATCGGCCTGACGACCACGCCGGTCCCGCTCAGCGCGGCCAATCCGCCTCCTGTCTCGATCGGCCGTTTCGTCTATGCCGGCGGGATCGCGATCAGCAGCCCCGACACCCAGCGCCTGCACGGCCTGTCGGACCTGAAGTTCGGCCCCGACGGCGGGCTGGTGGCGATCAGCGACGAGGGCGACCTGTTCGAGGCCCGGCTGAAGCTGGACGAGGCCGGTCGCCTGGTCGGCCTGACCGACGGCAAGCTGTCGCCGCTGAAGGGCCTGGACGGCCAGCCGCTGCAGGGCAAGGAGCAGGCCGACGCCGAGGGCCTGGCGATCCTGCCCAACGGCGACCGCCTGGTCAGCTTCGAGCGCGACCACCGCATCTGGCTGTATCCCCGTCAGGCCGACGGAACCTACGGGACGCCCCGCGTCGCCAACAAGCCGAGCACCACCTTTCCCGACAATGAGGGCATGGAGGCCCTGACCGCCTATCCGATCGCCGGCCCCGACGCCTATCTGGTGGGCGGCGAGGAGGGCGAGGTGTGGCTGTGCCGGCTGTCGGTTCCCTGCGTGGGCCAGGCCCCGCAGTCGCCGCCCGACTTCACCTGGGGCCTGACCAGCTTCGCGGCCTTCGAGGGGCAGTCGGTCGCCAGCCTGTTCCGCGCCTACGACCCGATCCGCGGCTGGCGCGGCCAGGTGCGGTTCGTGATCGACCCCCGGGCCCCGGCCGCCAAGCAGTACCTGGCCGCGACCCTGACCCTGGACGGGGCCGCGACCCGCGACAATTTCGAGGGGATCGCGCTGTCCCGCAGCCCGTCGGGCGTCACGCGGATCTACCTGATCACCGACGACAACGACGCGCCGCAGGAACGCACCCTGCTGATGGCCTTCGACTGGACGGCCCCGCCGCCGCCCCCGCCCGCGCCGCCGAAGTCGGCCAAGCCGGTGCGGCGGCGGTAGGGGCGCGCTCGAAGCGTTAAATTCAGTTGTCATCCCGGAAAGCGCGCAGCGCTTGTCCGGGACCCAGGGGCGGTTGCACCGCATCAGCCCAGTCCCCTGGGTCCCGGACAGCCTCTGCGAGGCTTCCGGGATGACAACCGTTGGGGGGAATCGAAGAACGGCTAAGCCCGTCCGATCCCGTCCAGCTCCGCCATCACCGCGTCCGGCAGCGCCAGCGAGGCCGTCGCCAGGTTCTCGCGCAGGTGGGCGACCGAGGAGGTGCCGGGGATCAGCAGGATGTTGGGCGCGCGGCGCAGCAGCCAGGCCAGGGCGACCTGCATCGGCGTGGCGCCGAGGCGCGCGGCGACGTTGGACAGGGCCGTCGACTGCAACGGGCTGAACCCGCCCAGCGGGAAGAACGGCACATAGGCGATTCCGTCCTCGGCCAGGGCGTCGATCAGGGCGTCGTCGTCGCGGTGGGCCAGATTGTACTGGTTCTGCACGCAGACGATCTCGGCGATGCCGCGCCCCTCCGCGACCTGGATCGCGGTCACGTTGCTGAGGCCGATGTGGCGCACCAGGCCCTGGCGCTGGAGATCGGCCAGCACCTCGAGCGGCTCGGCGATCGAGCCCTCGGCCGGGCCATGGACGTCGAACATGATCCGCAGGTTGACGATGTCGAGCGTCTCCAGGCCCAGATTGCGCAGGTTGTCGTGCACCGCGCGCTCCAGCTGGTCGGCGCCATAGGCCGGGTTCCAGGAGGCGTCGTCGCCGCGCACCGCGCCGATCTTGGTGACGATCACCAGGTCTTCGGGATAGGGCGACAGCGCCTCGCGGATGATCTGGTTGGTGACGTGGGGGCCGTAGAAGTCGCTGGTGTCGATGTGGTCGACGCCGGCCGCCACCGCCTCGCGCAGGACCGACAGCGCCGCGTCGCGGTCGCGCGGCGGGCCGAAGACGCCGGGCCCGGCCAGCTGCATGGCGCCATAGCCCAGCCGTCGCACCGTACGGCCGCCCAGGGTGAAGGTTCCCGCCTGATCGATCGCCTGCATGGTCGTCTCCATTGTTCGATGGACCGCAAGCTAGCGACGGACGCGATTTTCGATAACCGGATGCAATCGGCACGGGCTGTGCGGATTTCCGTACAATACGGTCGAGCCGATAAGGTCGAGGAGGGTTCGGGGCAGGCCGGGCGGCGAATGCCCAAGGAACCGGCGTTTTGGGTAGTTTCTTTTGAAACTCAATATTTTACTTCAATAGACAACGTTGTCATGTTACCGCTACCTTCGATGGATTGAGCGGGCGAGATCCCAACGGCCATCAGAGGAACGCGTCGGGAGGTGGTTGAACCCCAACCCCCTTTCGGAACTGACATCATGAAGACTCTGTTTGTTCTGGCCGCTTCGGCCATGGCCCTGACCACCGTTTCGTCGGCCTCCGCCGCCGAGCAGCACGTCAAGGTCCGCGGCCGCACCGTCGCCGCCATCCACGCCGACATCGTCGCCGCCGCCTCGTCGATCTGCCGCGAGGACGTGGGCGACCACCCCAGCGACCTCTATGTCACCTGCGTGCGCGAAGTGACCCGCGACGCCGTCGCGCGGGTGGGCAGCCCTAACCTGAAGGCCTATGACCGCCAGGCGTTCCGCGCCAGCGGCCTGCTGAAGGCCAGCTACTAGGACCTCTTCGGGCCCGGTCCCCGCGCGGCCTCGGCGGCGCGGGGACCGGGTTTCGCCCCCGTTCGCCGCGATAACGGGCGTCAATCGGTTTTGCGACCGCACTGCAACATAACCGTTGATAAGTGACGAGCGGCTAGTTATAGCGTGAGCAGGGCGGCAGAGCGGGCGAGATCCTGGACCAGCCGCCGCGGGGAAACGCATTCCGGACGGGTTGAAGGTCAACGCTGTTCTGGAATCCGTCCCATGATCCGCTCCATCGTCCTGGCCGCCTCGGCCATCGCCCTGTTCGCCGCCGCGCCCGCCGGCGCCGCCGAAATCCGCATCACGACCGCCGGCAAGGCCCCGGCGCAGCTGCGCGCCGAGATCGTCAAGGCCGCTTCGACCGTCTGCTGGCAGACCGTCCGTGGCGAAACCCTGGCCACCTACCTGTACCCGTCGTGCGTCCGCTCCTCGGTCAGCGACGCGATCAGCAAGCTGAACAACCCGGAACTGGTCGCCTACAACGAAGCCAACCCGGCCATCCGCGCCCGCTAAGGTCGGCCTTCGAAAGAGTTTGTACGGGGCGCGTATCGGCCCCTTTCAGTGGCGTTGAAGAGCCCTCCCCGGCGACGGGGAGGGCTTTTTCATGGGCGGTCATGACCCGTCCATGGCCCGGCGCCGAACGCGGGGCGGGGGCGCTTTCCGCACGACGGGGCGCGCCGGGTCGACTCGGAACGCGAAAAGGCCCGCGAGGCGAACCTCGCGGGCCTTCCGTCGGCCGAAGCCGAGAATGCCTTAGGCGGCGACCGCGGCCGAGACCTTGGCCTTGACCTGGCGCTTGATCTTCAGGGCGCGCGGCGACAGCTGCTCGTCCTTGGCGCCCAGCAGGAAGGTGTCCAGGCCGCCCTTGAAGTCCAGGGTGCGCAGGGCCGCGTTGCTGATGCGCAGCTTGAAGGTCTGACCCAGCGAGTCCGACTGCAGCGACGCGGGCGACAGGGCCGGCAGGAAGCGGCGCTTGGTCTTGATGTTCGAGTGGCTCACATTGTGGCCGACCATCGGACCGATCCCGGTGAGTTCGCAACGGCGCGACATGGTGGATACCTTGGGCTTGGGCGGAGCCGACGGCTCCGCAACATGAATTTCGGCGCGCGAGGGACGGACCGCCGCGCGAGAGCGGGCGATATAGGCGAAGGCGGCTTGCCGAGTCAAGCCGCGCCGGACGATCCGGCGCCCCAACATCGCCTTCAAGCACGGTTCATCTGCCTCTCTATATATAGGCCGCCATATATAGGCCGCCTCGCCAGGAGATCGACCGCATGCGCCTGCTCGCCCCCGCCATGATCGCCGGAACCCTGATTCTGGGAGCGGTGGCGGCCGTGGCGGCGCCGAGGATCGCCCACCAGGCCGCGGACGCCGCCGGGGCGCGGTCGACGATCCTGCCCGGCCAGTGGGAGTACAGCTACCGCATCGGCCCGATCCCGGCCGGCGGCGAGGACCGCTGCCTCAAGCAGGCCGACGTCGAGCAGTTCTCCAAGGGCATCTGCACCCGCAAATACACCTGCGACTACGAGACCCGCGTGGTGCGGGACGGCAAGGTGGCGCTGAAGGGCACCTGGACCGACAAGAAGGGGCGCGTGGCCCCGGTGACGGCCAACGGGACCTATACGCCCGAGAGCTTCCGCCTGAACGTCCACATGAAGACCATCAACGGCCTCCCCCTGGCCGGGGTGATGGACGCCAAGCGCATCAGCGCCGAGTGCAAGGCGGGCTGACGGGTCCAGGCGGCGCCCTGTTTGTGGTTAATGCGAATTAAGCTACAATAGATGGTAGGGAACAAACACTGAATCGGGCCAAGTCGCTGATTCGGTCATGATTCGTTTCGCTCGTGTTCGGATGAAGGTTAGCCGGCGTTAACCGGTCAAGCGTTTCGACCCCTTCAGCCTGGGCGGACGGGCGGCTCCAGGGCCGTCGCGACCAGCTGGGTGTCCATATATTCGGTCAGCGCGGCGATCCTGCCGTCCCTCATCCGCAGCACCCAGCAATAGGTGTTGTCGTAGCGCTTGCCGGTCTTGGTGGTGACCTTGCCCCGGCACTCGACCACCACCGTGTCGCCCTCGGCGATGATGGCGTCGGCGACGTTGACATACCGGTCGGCGAACTGGGCCATCAGCGGGGTCAGCAGGTCGCGGCGGATGGCGGCCTTGCCGGTGTAGACGCCGGACCAGGCCGTGGTCCCGATTATCCGCCAGACGGCGGCCTCGTCCAGGCTGTCGAGGAACAGGCGGGCGTCGCCGCGCGCCAGGCCCTCGAAGATCGCCTGGATCCGTTGCTTGTTGTCGGCGGTCGCGCTCATGGCGGCTCTCCGTTCGAGGTGGAGCCTCATGATCCGGCGACCAGCATCATTCATCCAATCGATGCTGATGATGATCTATATTCGCCGGATGAACCTGGCCCAGCTCGACCTGAACCTTCTGGTGGCCCTGGACGCCCTGCTGGCCGAGGGCGGCGTGGGACGGGCGGCGCAACGCCTGAACCTGTCGCAGCCGGCGGTCAGCCACGCCCTGCGCCGCCTGCGCGAGGCGACCGGCGATCCACTGCTGGTGCGGGTGGGGCCGCGCATGGAGCTGACGCCGCACGCCCAGGCCCTGCGCGCGCCGCTGGCCCAGGCGCTGGAGCAGGTGCGCGGCCTGTTCCAGGCCCAGGGTTTCGACCCGGCGACCAGCGCCCGCGGCTTTCGCCTGATGATGCCCGACCTGTGCGTCGACCTGCTGATGCCGGCGGTCCTGGCCCAGGTGGCCGCCGCCGCGCCCGGCGTGCGCCTGGACGTCGTGCCCTGGCGCGGTCCGGCGGTGCTGACCCCCGACTTCGCCCGCACCATCGACCTGGTGGTCGCCTGGACCGGCGAGGCCTATCCCGGCTTCCATCGCCAGACGCTCTACACCGATCGCGACGCCCTGGCCGTGCGGCGCGGCCATCCCGACGCCGGACGGCTGTCGACCCTGGAGGGCTTCAACGCCGCGCGCCACGTGGCCGTGGTCGGGGCGGGCGAGCGCGACGACGCCATCGAGCCCTTCCTGCGCCAGAAGGGCGTCGAGCGCCGCATCGCCCTGACGGTGTCCAGCTACCTGCAGGCCCTGCGGATGACCGCCCGCTCCGACCTGGTGGCCTTCGTGCCCGGCCGGCTGATCGCCGCCCTGGCGGGGCCGCTCGACCTGGCGCGGGTCGAGCCGCCGCTCGATCCGGGCGAGGACCGGCAGTACCTGTTCCACCCCGTGGTGGCGCAGAAGGACTTAGGCTCGATGTGGATCCGCGACCTGGTGCTGCGGGTCGGGCGGGGGCTATAGGCCGAGGCGGCTCAACGCCCCCGCTTGGGGGCCACCGAGAACTCCAGGTCGAACAGCGTCGGCGCCGGGCTCGTCCGGGCCCGCTCGATGGTCAGCATCCGCGCCTTGGTCTGCAGGCCGCCGGGCGAGGAGAAGCCGCCGGGCTTGCCGTCGGCGCCCAGCACCCGGTGGCAGGGCACGATGATCGGCCAGGGATTGTCGCCCATGGCCTTGCCGATGGCGCGGGCCGCGCCCGGCTCGCCGATGGCCTTGGCGATCTGGCCGTAGGTGATGGTCTCGCCCGGCGGCACGGCCCGGGCCACCTCATAGACCCGCCGGTTGAAGGACGGCACGACGTCGTAGTCCAGCGCGACATCGGTCAGGTCGTCGCGTCCCCCCGACAGCAGGTCGTTGATCCGATCGATGACCTGCTGGACCTCGGCCGGGGGCGCGGCTTCGGCGGCCTCCGGATGGCGGCGGCGCAGGCGGTCCCAGGACGCCCCCGGCGTCGGGTCGGGCATCTGCGCCCCGGTCAGGCCCCGCTCGCCCCAGGCCAGGCCGCACAGTCCGATCGGGGTTTCGAAAAGGGCGAAGCCTTGGGTCATGGGCGCGATTATAGCAGCGGCATGCGGCGTTTCGAGCGGGCTTGGCGCTTTGGAGTCCGTTATCCGCCATCGCCGCATGGGATGGATCGCGCCGGCCGACGCTGCTGAAACCTTCGTCAGTCCGGAGGCCGCAAGGGCGGGCAGGGAAGAAGGGGCGCAGGGGAGCTTTCAGCACGGATGGTCCCGGCCTAGATTTCCCGTTTCTTGCTGTCGGGAGATCGCCTTGCGCCGCACCCTCGTCCTCGCCGCCCTGCTGTCCGTATCCGGCCTGGCGTCCGCGCTCGCCGGCGACCTCCTGCTCCACGGCGGGCCGATCCATACCGGCGTCGCCGCCGCGCCGACGGCGGAGGCCGTGCTGATCCGCGACGACCGCATCGCCTTCGTCGGCGCCCTGGCCGCCGCCCGGGCCAAGGCCGCCAGGGACGTCCGCGACATCGACCTGAAGGGGGCGGCGGCCTTCCCCGGCTTCGTCGACGCCCACGCCCACCTGACCGGCGTCGGCCTGCGCGAGCTGACCCTCAATCTCGACCGGACCGACTCGGTCGAGAGCCTGGTGGCGGCGGTGAAGGCCCATGCCGCCGCCCATCCCGACGGCCCGATCTTCGGGCGCGGCTGGATCGAGACCCATTGGCCCGAAAAGCGCTTCCCCAACCGCGCCGACCTCGACCGCGCGGCGCCCGGTCGGATCGTGGTGCTGGAGCGGGCCGACGGCCACGCGGTGGTCGCCTCCAGCGCCGCCCTGGCGGCGGCCAAGGTCACCCGGGACACCGTCGCGCCGGCCGGCGGCCAGATCCTCAAGGGTCCGGACGGCGCGCCCGACGGCATGCTGGTCGACCACGCCCAGAGCCTGGTCGCCGGGGTGATCCCGCCGCCGTCCGACGCCCTCAAGCGCCAGGCCCTGGAGAAGGCCGGCGCCCTCTACGCCGCGCGCGGCTGGACCGGCCTGGGCAATATGAGCGTCGAGGCGCCCGACCTGGCGATCCTCCAGGGGCTGGCGGCGGAGAAGAAGTTCAGCCTGCGCGTCGACAACTACATGGACCCCAGCGGCGCCGCCCAGGTGCTGGCCAAGGGGCCGTCGACCGACGCCACCGGCCTGATCCGGGTGCGCGGGATCAAGCTCTACATGGACGGCGCCCTGGGCTCGCGCGGCGCGGCCTTGCTCGAGCCCTACAGCGACGCCGAAGGGCTCGGCCTGCAGCTGACCCCGCGCGACAAGGGCCTGGCGCTGATGAAGCAGGCCAAGGCGGTCGGCGCCCAGGTGGCCATGCACGCCATCGGCGACCGCGGCAATCGCATGACCCTGGACTGGTTCGAGCAGAGCCTGGCTGGCGACGCCGCCGCCCGCTGGCGGATCGAGCACGCCCAGATCGTCGCCGACCCCGACCTGCCGCGCTTCGCCAGGCTGGGGGTAGTCGCCTCGATGCAGCCCAGCCACGCGATCGGCGACCTCTATTTCGCCCCGGCCCGTCTGGGAAAGGCGCGGCTGCACGAGGGCTACCGCTGGAAGGACTTCCTGGACAGCGGGGCGGTGGTCGCCGCCGGCTCGGACGCGCCCGTCGAGGTCGGCGACCCGCGCATCGAGTTCTACGCCGCCGTCTATCGTCACAGCCTGGACGGCTTCGCGAACGCCGACTGGCATCTGGAGGAGGCGGTCAGCCGCGACCAGGCCCTGCGCATGCTGACCTGGGCCCCGGCCTACGCCGCCTTCGCCGAGCAGGACCGCGGCACGCTGGAGGCGGGCAAGAAGGCCGACGTCACGGTGTTCAGCCGCGACCTGATGACCGTGCCCCCGGCGGAGATCCTGAAGGCCGAGGCGGTGCTGACGGTGGTCGATGGCAAGGTGGTGTTCGAGAAGTAGGGGCGGGCCGCTTCTGTCCACCTGCCCCAACGGTTGTCATCCCGGAAAGCGCGCAGCGCTTGTCCGGGACCCAGGGGGACCGCACCGCGCCAGCCCAGTCCCCTGGGTCCCGGACAGCCCCTGCGGGGCTTCCGGGATGACAACGGAGAGGGGTGGATCTTACTTCCGCGTCCGTTCGACCACCTCGCGCACGGCGTCGATGACGGCCTGTGGCTGGTCGAGCTGGATCTGGTGGCCGGTGTTGGCGACGGTCACGATCCGGCCGGCCGGCGCTGGCGCCAGCTCGGCGAACTCGGCGACCGCGTCGGCCACGATCCCGTCATAGGCCGCCTCGCTGATCGAAGCCGGCTTGCCGTAGACGCGCCTGAGCAGGATCACCGGCGGGACCTCGGCCAATGGCGTCGCGGCGCGCCATTGGACCTGGTCCGGCCTCGGGCCGGCGGGCGCCTCGCCGTGGAAGCCGAGATATTCCGACAGGGTGGCCGCCTGGGTCTGGGCGCGGGCCAGCTGGCGGTCGGTCTCGGCGTGCAGGACGGGGTCCTCCAGCGGCGGATCGTCCAGGCAGGACGCGTCGGCGGCCTGGCCCGGAACCAACCGGCCGGCCCTGGCCAGCTCGAGGCAATGGCGATAGCGCGCGATCTGCTCCAGGCGGCCGGCGTCCTGCTTGGCGACGGCCTCCGGCCCGAGGAATCTCAGATAGCTCTCACGCTGGCCGAAGGTCGAGGGATCGACCAGCACCAGGCCGGCGACCTGCCCGGGATGGGTGCGGGCGTAGTAGCTGACTAACGCCCGCCCAGCGAATGGCCGACCAGGACGGGCTTCCCAAGGCCCGCAGCCTTGATCAGCCGCTCCAGATCGGCGGCGTTGTTCACCAGGTCGGACGGGTGATCGGCGGCGTCGCTGAAGCCCAGGCCGGCGCGATCGTAGGAGCAGGCGGTGGCGAAGGTCGCGATCTGCCCCTGCACCTTGCGCCAGGTCATGGTGGTGTCGCTGAAGCCGGTTTCCATCAGCACGACGGGTCCGTGGCCCTGGCAGAACAGGTTCAACCTGCGGCCGCCGCCGATGTCGACCAGGCGAGCCGGGGCCGTGTAGGCGGCCGAGGGGATGGCGGCGGGAACCTGGGCCGCCGCCGCGCCCATCGTCGCGCCCGCCGCCGCGCAGGCCATGGCGGTCGCCGCCCAAATGGGATGTCTCATGCTCGCCCCCGTGTCAGGGGGATGAGAAAGCGTGAATGGGGTCGGATGATGGCGCGGACCAGCCCCGCTACCGCACCACCGTCGCCTGCCGGGCGCTCAGCAGCCAGGCCGCGCCCTCGGGCCGCCACAGCTCGGTGAAGCGGCGTCGCACGGTCTGGCCGGCCATCGGGTTCTGGCCCTTGGGCACCACGGTCTCCTCGCCCATCAGCAGCACCATGTCGCCGCGCAGGGAGGCGTGCTCGATCAGACGTTCGTACTGGCTGTAGCTGATCTTGCCGTCGGCGTTCAGCTGGGCGACCACGGCGCGCGAGGCGACGATGTTGACCGGATTGTTGACCACCAGCTCGGGCGCCAGGGCGGCGGCGAACACCGTATATTCGTCGGCGATGAGGGCGGCGTCCACCTTCTCGATCGCCCGCATCACCGCCGCGATCTTCGCGTCGAGCACCGCGGCCTGGACCTCGGGGTTGGCGGCCTTCCATCGGGAATTCTGCACGGCTCGATCCTCCGGTCGGTGACGTCAAGGACAGCCTGGGAAGCATAGGCTTCGCGGGGGCGAGGGCAAGCCGCCCCGATCCCGTGCGTCAGTTCACCACGCGACCAGGATCAGTCCCGGAATGTCCCGGAAGTCGGCCGCGTTGCGGGTGACCAGCGCCGCACGGTGCACCAGCGCCTGGGCGGCGATCATGCGATCCAGGATTTTGCGGCGGGAATAGCCGGCCGCCTCGACGATCGCGCGGTAGGCGTCGGCGGCTTCGCGGCCGAAGTCGAGCACCGGCAGGGCGTCCAGCATCACGTCCAGCCGCGCCCGCCGTACGCCGGACTCGGCCGGTTCGCGATAGACGCCGCCCTCCAGCTCGACCCGCGAGATGATCGACAGCAGGACGGCGCCCTCCAGCGCCGCGACCTTCGCGCTTACGGTCGGGTCGCCGTCGCGCAGATGGATGGCGACGTTGGTGTCGAGAAGATGGGTCAAAGGCCGGGGCGCTCGTCCAGCGGCTCTTCGTCCCGAACCTCGATCCCGGCCGGCCGCGGCAAGGTCGCGAGGCGTTCGACCAAGGCGGCGACCGAAGTCCGCGCGGGATAGACCGTCAGAACGTCCCCGGATCGCACGAGGGTCAGCTCCACATCCGCGCCGAAGGCCATGTCGCGCGGCAACCGAACCGCCTCGCTGTTGCCGCTCCTGAACGTCTTGCTGCTGCTCGTGGCCATCCGTGTCTCCGTAAGTACATGTATATACCCCGGCGAGGGGAGCCTCAAGCCTTCCCCCCCTCGCCTGGCCGATCGCCGATGCGGCGTCCAGCCGCTCCACGCCCCGCTTGCCCCGCCGCGATTCCCATCCCACCTTTGACTCATGAGCGACCGTTCGACAGGCCTGGCCCCTTCCAAGCTGACGGCGGTGCTGGGCCCCACCAACACCGGCAAGACCCACCTGGCCGTCGAGCGGATGCTGGGCCACGCCTCGGGCATGATCGGCCTGCCGCTGCGCCTGCTGGCGCGCGAGATCTACGACCGGATCGTCAAGCTGCGCGGCAAGGCCTCGGTGGCCCTGATCACCGGCGAGGAGAAGATCGTCCCGCCGCGCGCCGCCTATTTCGTCTGCACGGTCGAGGCCATGCCGCTGACCCGCGAGGTCGAGTTCGTGGCCATCGACGAGATCCAGCTGTGCGCCGATCCCGAGCGCGGCCACATCTTCACCCACCGGCTGCTGCACGCCCGGGGCAAGTTCGAGACCATGCTGCTGGGGGCTGGGACCATGGCCCCGCTGGTGCGCCGCCTGCTGCCCGACGCCGAGATCGTCAGCCGCGAGCGTTTCTCGACCCTGACCTATTCCGGCTCCAAGAAGCTGACTCGCCTGCCGCGCCGCTCGGCGGTGGTCGCCTTCTCGACCGACGCGGTCTACGCCATCGCCGAGCTGATCCGCCGGCAGAGGGGCGGGGCGGCGGTGGTGATGGGCTCGCTCAGCCCCCGCACCCGCAACGCCCAGGTGGCCCTCTACCAGAGCGGCGAGGTCGACTTCCTGGTGGCCACCGACGCCATCGGCATGGGCCTGAACATGGATGTCGACCATGTGGCCTTCGCCGGCCTGCGCAAGTTCGACGGCAAGCGCACCCGCTGGCTGCACCCCCAGGAGGTGGGCCAGATCGCCGGCCGGGCCGGGCGCTACACCCGCGACGGCACGTTCGGGGTCACTGGCGACTGCGAGGAGATGGACGAGGACCTGGTCGAGAGCGTCGTCAACCACCAGTTCGAGCCGGTGATGGGCGCGGAGTGGCGCAACGCCCGGCTCGACTTCGGCAGCCTGCAGGGCCTGCTGCGCTCGCTGGCCGAGCCGCCGCAGCGCGGCGGGCTGAAGCTGGCCGAGGAGGCGCTGGACGAGCGCACCCTGCGCAAGCTGGCCCAGCAGGAGGACGTGGTCGCCCGCTGCAAGGCCGACCGCTCGGCCCTGATCCGCCTGTGGGACGTCTGCCAGACCCCCGACTTCCGCAAGACCACCGACGACGACCACCAGCGCATGGTCCGCACCCTGTTCGACGACCTGACCACGGGGCGCAAGCGCCTGCCCGAGGACTGGATCGCCGGCCAGTTCAAGGCGCTGGACCGCACCGACGGCGAGATCGACAGCCTGGCCGCCCGCCTGTCGGGGGTGCGCACCCTCAGCTACATCGCCAATCGCGGCGACTGGCTGCACAACCCGGTCCAGTGGCAGGGCATGACCCGGCAGCTGGAGGACCGGCTGTCCGACACCCTGCACGAGAAGCTGATGGCCCGGTTCATCGACCGGCGCACCAGCGTGCTGATGCGCCAGCTGGGCGACCGCGAGACGATGCTGGCGGGGGTCGGCGCCGACGGGGCGGTGACGGTCGAGGGCCACGTGGTCGGCCGGCTGACGGGCGTCACCTTCGTCCAGGAAAAGGGCGCCAGCGCTCTGGAGGAAAAGGCGCTGCGCAACACCGCCCAGCGGGCGGTCACGCCGGAAATCGCCCGCCGCCTGGGCAAGCTGGCGGCCGAGCCCGACAGCGCCTTCGCCCTGACGCCGGACGGGACGGTGCTGTGGAACGGCGAGGCGGCCGGGGCGGTGCGCGGTCTTCCGGGAAGCGGGGGCGGCGACCTGCTGCATCCCCGGGCCCGCCTGCTGGGCGAGCTGGGCGAGGCCAGCGCCCGGGAACGGGCCGAGCGGCGGCTGGACGCCTTCCTGGCTGGCGAGGTCGACCGCAAGCTGGCGGGCCTGCGCAAGCTGGAGCGGGCCCTCTCCGGCGGCGAGCTGAAGGGCCTGCCGCGCGGCCTGGCCCACCGCCTGCTGGAGGCTGGCGGCGTGCTGGACAAGCGCGCGGTCGACACCGACCTGAAGGCCATGAGTCAGGCCGAGCGGCGCAACCTCAAGGCCCTGGGCGTGCGGATCGGGGCGTTCAGCCTGTTCCTGCCCTCTGTGCTGCGCGCCGAGGCCCTGGCCGCCGCCCGGGCCTTGTCGCCCGGCGGCTGGCGCGGCCAGTCCGAGCGCCTGGCCGCCGCGCCCAGCCCGGCGCCGGACGCCCGCGCCCTGTCGGCCAACGGCCTGCGGCTGGTGGGCAGGCACCTGGCGCCGGTCGAGATGCTGGAGCGGCTGGACGCCCTGCTGCGCGAGGGCCAGCGGCCCGGCGGCGTGGTGCTGACCGACGCGGCCCGCGACACCCTGGGCTGGACCCCCGCCGAGGCCGCCGCCGTGCTGCGGGCCCTGGACTACACCCCGGCCATCCGCCCCAGGGAGGGCGACCCGATCCTGTGGAAACGGCGCGGCGCCCAGCGGCCCGAGCCAAAGGTCACGGCGCGTCCGGACTCGCCGTTCGCCGCCCTGGCCCGGCTGACCGAGCCGCCGCCGAGACGGAAGAAGCCGCGCCGCCGCAAGCCGGACGCCGCCGCCACGAAGGCCGCCTCATGAACGACGAGGATCCCGGCCATTGCCGCGCCGACGTCTGGCTGTGGCGCGCGCGGTTCTTCAAGACCCGGTCCCTGGCTGGCCGCTTCGTCGAGGAAGGCCGCATCCGCCTGACGCGAACGGGCGTCGAGAGCCGGGTCGACAAGCCCTCGCGCGGCCTGCGCATCGGCGACGCCCTGGTCTTCGCGATCGGCGGCCGCATCGTCTCGGTGCGGGTGCTGGGATTCGGCGAGCGACGCGGGCCGGCGACCGAGGCGCGCGAGCTGTACGAGGCGGTGGAGGGGTAGCTTCCTCTTCTCCCCCTCGTGGGCACGGCTATCGCCTGGGACCGCAGGCGGTTGTCATCCCGGCCGCAGCGAAGCGGAGAGCCGGGATCCAGGGCCACCGCGCTGCGCCGGCCCTGGATCCCGGACAGCCTCTGCGAGGCTTCCGGGATGACAACCCCAGTCAATCAATCGAGCACCGCCCCCTAAGGCGCGGCCACCACCGTTTCGCGGCCGGCATAGCGCACCGTCCGGGCCGGCGGCGCCGCCGCCAGGCCGGCGCCGGTCTGGTCGCCGACCCAGACGATGTTGAAGACCCGCTCGCGCGGCATGCCGGGATAGCTGCCCTTCCGCGCCCCGATCGTCAGGGTCTTGCGCGCCTCGTTCCAGCGCAGGTCGACGGTCGCCCGCCGCCCCTGGCGGTAGCCCTGGCCGTCGCCCTCGTCGTCATAGAGGGTGAAGGCCCCGTCCGCCCCGCGATAGACCCGGATCTCCAGCGGCGCGTTGGCCCCTGCCTCCGCATGCGAAACCACCGGCCCCAGCGGCAGGATCGCCCCGGCCCGCACGTGGATCGGCAGGACGTCCAGCGGCGCCGCGGCCGTCACGGTCGACCCGCCGGCGTAGAGGCGGCCGGTCCAGAAGTCGTACCAGGGCGCCTGGCCGGGCAGGTAGACCGCCCGCGTCTGCGCCTTGGGCTGGGTCACCGGACTGATCAGCAGGTCGGGCCCGAACAGGTACTGGTCGGGGATCCCGTGGGCCCGCGAGTCGGCGGCGAAGTCCATCTCCAGCGGCCGCATCATGGTGTAGCCCTGGTCGGTGACCCGCCAGGACGTGGCGTAGATGTAGGGCAGCAGGCGGTAGCGCAGCTCGACATAGCGTCGCAGGATTTGCTGGGCCGGCTCGTCGAACCGCCAGATCTCCTTGGCCGCCCCCGTGCCGTGCACCCGGAACATCGGGGTGAAGGCCCCGAACTGGAACCAGCGCACGAACAGGTCGCGATAGTCGGCGTCGGCCGGCTCGCCGCCGAAGAAGCCGCCGATGTCGGTGTTCCAGTAGGGAATGCCGCTGGCCACGAAGTTCAGGCCGGCGGGGATCTGCTTGCGGAACACCTCCCAGTCGCCGTGGATGTCGCCCGACCAGGTGACGGCCGCGTTGCGCTGCTGGCCCAGCCAGGCCGAGCGGGTCAGGATGAACGGCCGCTTGCCGGGCGCGTCCTTCAGCTGGCCGTCATAGACCCCCGTCGTGTGCATCAGCGGATAGGCGTTGTAGACCTCGGCCCCCGGCCCGGCCGCCGTCTTCAGGGCGCGCATCTCGCCCCAGTTTCCGCCCAGCTCGGCCTCGCTGGCGTCCAGCCAGTAGCCGTCGAAGCCGACCGGCGTCAGCGATCTGGAGACCTGCGACCAGTAGAGGTCGCGACCCTTCTTGCCATAGGGGTCGTACCAGCGGCCGGAGCCCTCCGGATAGACGTTGCGGTAGGTCGGCGGATACAGCACGCCGGCCGCGTCCAGCGCCTTGGTGTTGGCCAGGCCCGCGTCCAGCCGCGGCCAGACCGAGATGATGGCGTGCACGTCCATCGCCTTCAGGTCGGCCTGCATCGCCTTGGGGTCGGGAAAGCGGGTGGGATCGAACTGGTGCGAGCCCCACTGGCCCGGCGCCCAGTACTGCCAGTCCTGGATCACCGCATCGATCGGGATGTTCATCTGGCGGTAGCGGCGAGCGATCCCGACCAGTTCGTCCTGCGTGCTGTAGCGTTCGCGCGACTGCCAGAAGCCCCAGGTCCAGCGCGCCATCATCGGCGCCGCGCCCGTCAGGCGGCGATAGCCGGCGATCACCGCGTCGGGCTTCGGGCCGGCGATGAAGTAGTAGTCGATGTCGCGCCCGGCCTCCGACTGGAACGCCAGCTGGCCGGACGCCTTGGGCGCGCCGACCTCGACGGTCGTCACCGAGGCGTTGTCCCACAGGACGCCATAGCCTTTGGTCGACCACAGCATCGGCACGGCGACGTCGGCGTTCTTCTGCTGCAGCAGCACGCTGTGGCCGGTGCGGTCCAGAGCGCCGTCCGCATGCTGGCCAAGGCCGAGGAATTCCTGCGGACCGGCGATCTCGAACGCCTGGCGGATCGAGAACAGGCCGGGCGCGCCGGCGGCCGGCGCCAGGCCGTCGTTCCCCGCCTCCACCAGCTCGCGGGTATAGGGCTTTCCGGCCGCGTCGCTGAACGACACCGCGCCGCTGTCGCGGGCGACGGCCACCTTGAGCGCGGCGGTGGTGATCTCGACGCCGGCGGCGGTGGTGGCGACGCTGAACCGCTGGGCCGGCCGCGGCAGGATCACCGCCAGGCTGGTCCGGTTCGGCGCTTCGCCTCGGTAGCGGCGGACCCGGACGATGTTGTCGCCCCAGACCTGAACATTGACCGCGCCCAGGGCCGTGCGGACGGTGAGGCCGTCCGCGCCCTGCTGGACCATCGACGCCGGCGGTTGGGCCTGGGCGTGCGCCGCCTCGGCCATCGGCCCGACGGCCAGGGTCAGGCCCGCGAGCAGCAGCCGCCAAGGCCGTTTGGCCCGGCCTTGGAACTTTGCGTCGATCATCGAAATCCTTCCTGCGCTTTCCTCGCCAGCGCGGATTCTACGTCCGCGGGTCGGCCTCGTTCATGTCAGAGTAATCGATGGTGGTAGCGGTATCAATCAGCCTCGCGCCAAGTCGCGCGCCCTCCGACCCTTCAGCGCGATTCCAGGCGACAAAACGCAAAACGCCCCCGGACCGAAATCCGGGGGCGCTCCGTTTAACTCTGACTATTGGCTTCAGGCGGCGTTCTTGACCAGCGACTTGGTCAGGATGCCGATGGCGGCTTCGCGGTCGATGCGCTCGATGGCGGCGACTTCGCGAGCCATGCGGTCCAGGGCCGATTCATAGAGCTGGCGCTCCGAATAGGACTGTTCCGGCTGGTTCTCGGCGCGGTGCAGGTCGCGGACCACCTCGGCGATCGAGATCAGGTCGCCCGAGTTGATCTTGGCTTCGTATTCCTGGGCGCGGCGCGACCACATGGTGCGCTTCACGCGGGCGCGGCCCTTCAGGGTGGTCAGGGCCTGGCTGACGACATTGCCTTCGGCCAGCGGGCGCAGACCCGCGGTCTTGGCCTTCTTGGTCGGCACGCGCAGGGTCATCTTCTCGTGGTCGAAGGTGATGATGTAGACCTCGAGCGACATTCCGGCCACTTCCTGGGTCTCGACGCCCTGGATGCTGCCCACGCCGTGCGCGGGATAAACGACGTGATCGCCGACCGAGAATTCCAGACCGCTCTTGCTCATTCGTTCGTCCTCAATAAGTTCGGGCCAAGCCCAAAACACCACGTCTCGAAACCATCCAAAGGGCGTCCCAAACGGCGACAAGGACCCGTCCGCGAAATGTTGCGGGGCCAGCGCCGGTCAGGATTTGGAATAGTGCTTAAGTCACCCTTCGCCTTCGATCGGGCGCGCCGGTTTCCCGGCTGACATCGTCCACATGACGGCAGGCGCGAGCAATCGCGACCGTTACGTCGAGAGCGACAATATCATAAAATTCAGCTTGATGAAAGGCTTGCGACCTGTTTAGCCGCCCGATCCGAGCGGATCAGGAGCCCTTGCCGGGCTTTTCGCTGAAATATTTCTCGAATTTACCGGTTTCCCGTTCGAACTGCTCGCGGTCGGCGGGGGGCGTGCCCTTGACCGTGATGTTCGGCCAGATCTTGGCGTATTCGGAATTGATCCGCAGCCACTTGCCGTCCGGCTCGTCCTCGGTGTCGGGCTTGATGGCGTCGATCGGGCATTCCGGCTCGCAGACGCCGCAGTCGATGCACTCGTCCGGATTGATGGCCAGGAAGTTCTCGCCCTCGTAGAAGCAGTCGACCGGGCACACCTCGACGCAGTCCATGAACTTACATTTGATGCAGGCGTCGGTAACGATGTAGGTCATCGAAGGCTCGGTGCGTTCCGGGACTAGCGCGAGAGAGGCCGCGTTTTCGAAGCCAAGGGGCCGCTTGTCAATGCGGCTTGGCTGCGCGGGGCCGCAGGATTTCTTACACCGGTCTCCCCCTGGACCTCCAACGCCCCCTTAAATGGGCGCGGATCCTCGGATACCGTCGTTACGTTACCCTTTGTTATCGAAGCTCGGTCACAACCAAGCCGAGGAAAATAAACAAGAAGTCGACAGCCCGACCCATGACGAGAGCCGCCGTGCGCACCCAGGTCTCGATCACGCCCGCCGACGCCAAGGCCGCGGGCGCGCAGATGGACGCCTTCGAGACGTTCGTGCGCCACGCCCCGTTCGCGGCGGCCCTGGTCGACACCGGCTTTCGCCTGACCGCCGTCAGCCCGGACTGGGCCGACCACGGCCTGTCGCCCGGCCTGGTGATCGGCGACGACTTCCGCCGCGCCCTCATCAGCCCCGAGGACGTCGACAGCCTGGAGCGCTGCGTGGCGTTCGGCGAGCCGTTCTCGCGCTACCGCTCCATCGCCCTGCCGGGAAAAGACGCGAAGCCCGCCGAGCCGCGCATCTGGCGCACGGAGTTCGCCGCCACCCTCACCGAGACGGGCCGCCCCCTGGCGGTGATCGTCACCGCCCGCGACGTCAGCGGCTACGCCGAGACCGCCCTGAAGGCCGAGCGCGACCAGCAGCGGTTGCGGATGGCGCTGGAGCTGGACGAGCTGATGGTCCGCGAATACGACCTGCGGACCGGCGAGATCTACTGCTCGGGCACCTCGCCGGAGCTGGAGAAGTGGTGCCTGTTCAAGGACGACCCGCTGGAGATCGTCCATCCCGACGACCATGAGCGGATCGCCGAAATGGTCCGCAACCGCAAGGACGGCGAGGCCCAGGTCTTCGAATTCCGCCTCAACCGCGACGACGGGGTCGAGACCTGGGTGCGCTCGGTCGGGAAGAAGTTCCTGGGCGCCGACGGCAAGCCCGAGCGGCTGGTCAACCTGTTCAAGGACATCACCGACCGCCGCCGCCAGACCGAGGCCGTCGAGAACCTGGCCTTCCGGGACTCGCTGACGGGCCTGCCCAACCGCGCCTATTTCAATCGCAAGTTCCAGGAGGCCGTCGACGCCTCGGAGATCATGGGCGAGCTGTTCGGCCTGATCATGGTCGATGTCGACCACTTCAAGGACATCAACGACACCCTGGGCCACGACGCCGGCGACGCCCTGCTCAAGCGCCTGGCCGAGATGCTGCACGCGGCCTTCCGCTCGGGCGACACCGTGGCGCGGCTGGGCGGCGACGAGTTCGCGGTGATCCTGCGCGGCCTGCATTCCGAGGCCGACATGATGCGGCCGGTCAACGCCCTGCAGGAGCTGCTGCGCCGGCCCATCGAGCACGGCGGCCGCAGCTTCTCGGTCAGCGCCAGCATCGGGGCGGCCCTGCACGGCGATCCCGACGCCGACCCCAGCCACATGATCAAGAACGCCGACATCGCGCTCTACCGGGCCAAGGACGAGGGCCGCAACCGCAGCGTCGTCTTCGATCCGTCGATGCGCTCGGCCCTGGAGCAGCGCATCGAGCTGCTGCGCGACGTGCGCGCGGCGATCGCCGCCAGGGAGTTCGTGCTCTACTACCAGCCCGTGGTCGACATCGCGACGCGCAGCGTCAGCGGCTTCGAGGCCCTGATGCGCTGGGACCACCCCGAACAGGGCGTCCTGACGCCCGACCGCTTCATGGCCGCCTTCGAGGACCAGGACCTGTCGCTGAAGCTGGGCGACCTGGCGTTCGAGACGGCGCTGAAACAGATGCGCGACTGGCTGGACGCCGGCGTGGAGTTCGGCCGGGTGGCGGTCAACATCTCGGCCGCCCAGTTCCGCAGCGGCCGCCTGGCCCAGGAGATCCAGGAGCGCCTGGCCCGCTGGAACGTGCCCTGCGACCGCCTGACCATCGAGGTCACCGAGAACGTCTATATGGGCTGGGGCTCGGACATGGTCAGCGACACCGTCCGCCAGCTGCACCAGGCGGGGGTGATGATCGCCCTGGACGACTTCGGCACCGGCTACGCCAGCCTGGCCAACCTGCGCCAGTTCCCGATCGACCGGCTGAAGATCGACAAGTCCTTCGTCCAGAACACCGAGGACGCCGCCATCGTCAAGGCGGTGATCACCCTGGGGGCCTCGATGGGCATGAAGGTGGTCGCCGAGGGCGTCGAGGACCAGGCCCAGCTGGACGCTCTGGCCGACTATGGCTGCGACCAGATCCAGGGCTACCACTTCAGCCGGCCGATGCCGGCGGGGATGGTGCCGGACTATCTGGCGCGGTTCGGGAGATAATGGGGCCGCGACCACGCGTCGCGCCCGGCTTTTACATCCTCTTCACCGGGCCCGCGCGAGCCTGCCGGTCCGATGAAGCTAGATCAGATCCCGGCCACGACCGGTGGCGGACCGGCCGCCTTCCCCTTTCCGGGCGGCGTCGCCGCGGCGACCGCGGCGGTCAACGACGCCAGCGGCGCGACGGCGATCGGCCGCCAGCTGGACGCCTATCACGCCCTGTCCGGCCGCTGGGCCGGGGCCAGCCACGGCGAGCGCGCCGCCCTGACCCAGGCCCTGACCGAGTCGCCGTTCGCCCGGACCATCCAGACGGCCGTCAACACCTTCACCCGCGCCGCCTGGCCCGGCGCCGACGCCGCCCCGCCCGCGCCGCAGCAACGGATGAAGGACGCCTTCGAGGGCCTGTCGGACGATCACCAGCAAATCATCGCCTCGCTGCAGGTCGGCATGCGCGGCTCGCCGCCGCCGGCCAGCGTCGACGACTACCGCGCCCGCCTGCAGGCCGACCTCGACGCGGCCCAGTCGCCGGCCCAGTCGTCGGCCCAGTCGTCGGCCCAGTCGTCGGCCAAGCCGACCGACACCGTCACCCTGTCGCCCGAAGCCCAGGCCCGCCTGGCCGGCGCGACTCCGAAGGAGCCGCCTCCGCCGCCGGTCGCCCCCACGCCGGAAATGGCCCCGGCGATCAGCGCCTACGCCAAGGCGGGGCGGTAGGGCCGGCGCTTCCCTCCCCCCGTGGGCAGAGGGGTATCGCATATGCCTCAAAACGGTTGTCATCCCGGATCTTCGCGCTGCGCGCTCGTCCGGGATGACAACGAGCCGGCGGCTTCAATCAGGTCCCACTCTTCGACAAGTTCTGGATGAGGACCATTCGAGCGCGGCGGTGAGAAAACCTCATCTTGAGTTTGTCGAGGGGGGGAGGTTTTCGGCTCCAGGATGGATCTTGGGGCGTCGTGCCCAGGGGAAGCGTTGATCTGGCGTCACTATGTACTGACCGTTATCTCTACGGTCATTGAATGGATACGGCATCCAGCCGCGCGACGTGGGGCTATTAAATAGGAACCGAAAAATCCGGGCGCCGCTGCTTGACCGGTGTTGGAGTTGTATTAAATTTCCGCTCGTGCCGAACGCCCCATGGGTTCGGCTCTGGGGCGCCGAGCGCTTCGGGCGTCCCTCATGTCCAACTTGCTTGCGAGGAGATGGAAATGAGCACCGCTTTCGACTTTTCTCCCCTTTATCGCTCGATGATCGGCGTCGACCGCATGGCCGACCTTGCCGAGGCGGCGCTGCGCGGCCCCGCTGACGCCAGCTATCCACCGTTCGACGTCGAGAAGACGGGCCAGGACAGCTATCGCGTGACGATCGCCGCCGCGGGCTTTTCGCCGGCGGAGCTGGAGGTGACCGCCCAGCCGAACCTGCTGGTGGTGTCCGGCAAGAAGGCCCGGGCCGAGGAGGGCGAGCGCGACTTCCTGCACCGGGGCCTGGCCATGCGCGGGTTCGAGCGGCGCTTCGAGCTGGCCGACCACGTGGTGGTTCGGTCCGCGAACCATGCCGACGGCCTGCTGACGATCGAGCTCGAGCGTGAGGTCCCCGAGGCGTTGAAGCCCCGGCGCATCGAGATCGGCGCGGCCAGGCAACAGCGGCTGGCCGGGCCCGACAAGGCCCGCAGGGCGGCCTGAGGCGGGAGGTGACCATGCTCGCCGCTTCCGAACCGGCCAAGCGCGCCGCGCCCTGGCCCTGCCGCCCCGCCGTCGGCTTCCTGCACCCGCTGGAGGTGGTCAAGGACGGCGACCTCGACCCGCGCGCCAAGCGCGAGATCCTGGCGGCCTGGGCCTCGGACGCCAGCGCCGTCGAGGACCGACCTACCCACCGCTGGCTGCTGGGGACCAGCGCCCCGGTGCCGGTGAGCGAGGTGCTGGCCGCGCTTCGGCGTCTCGACGCCGCGAGCGCGTCCTGAGGCCGCAGCATTTTCCGACGAAGTGGACGCCGGTTCGTCGTCAGAAAATGCGTTGAACAGATATCTGGAACTCAGGCCTGACGCAGTCAGGTCGGAGTTCCAGATCTGCGGCCGGCCGACCGCGGGCCGGCCGCCCGTTTTTCAGTTCGAGTTTGGAGAAAGGTCGTGCCGACCGTGATTTCCGTCGCCCCCGAGGGCGAGGCCTGGGCCGTGCGTTGCCCGGCGTTCGAAAACCCGATGATCTTCAAGAGCGGCGCGCGGGCCGAGGCGGCGGCGCGCGCGCTCGCCCAGCGCTTCAACCGGGCGGGCCGCACGTGCCTGCTGGAGCTGCGGCTTCGCAACGGCGACCTGGCGGGCCGGTTCCTCTGCCCGGCCCAAGGTCGGGATGAGACCCGGCCCCGGGCGGCTTGATCCCGGGGAGGGCGCGCGCCCATGCTGACAGCAGGTTGTCAGCATGGGCCGCCTAGGGTCCAAGCCTTGTCCCCTGGGGATGGGGACCGCCATGACCGACCTGCCGCTCAGGGCCCGCTGCCACTGCGGCGCCACCCAGTTCGAGGTGACCCACGCGCCGACCGAACTGACCGACTGCAACTGCTCGTTCTGCTCGCGGCGCGGCGCGCTTCACGCCTACTACCGGCCGGCCCAGTTCAGGCTGACCACGGCCCGCGACCGGGTCTCGACCTACCAGTGGGGCTACTATCTGGGCCAGCACCACCACTGCGCCGTCTGCGGCTGCCCGACCTATTCGGAGTTTCCTAGCTTCGACAGCGGCGCGCCGGACTTCGACGACCCGCGCATCAGCATCAACGCCCGGCTGCTGGTGGACTTCGCCTGGGACCAGCTGCCGGTGCGCAAGAACGACGGCAAGGCCTACTGAGGCCCTTTCGGGTCGGCGGAGTCGCTCTCAACCTGTAAAAAGAATTTGACAGACAGTTCCGAGGTGTCAAAAGTCTTTTACAGGTAGCGAGGAGGCCGGCATGGCTGTCGAACGACATCAGAAGAGGATCTGGATGGCCGGGGGCGTGGCGCTCCTGGTCGCGGCGGGCGTAGGACTGGTCAGCGGCGTGGTCATCACCGCCGGCCATGGCCGCGTTCCCCTGGTCGTGATCGTGCTGGCCTGCGCCGCTCTGACGGGGGCGGCCCTGCTGGCCGCCATGCCCTGGTGGCGACGGCTGGACCACATGGCGCGCGACGCCCATCTGAGCGCCTGGTACTGGGGCGCGTCGTTCGGCGGCGGTGTGGCCCTGCTGGCGGCCATCGCCTCGAGCGGCGTTGGGAGCCCGCTGTTCCACGGCGCGGCCCTGGTCTTCCTGGCCCAGGTGGCGGCCTATGTCGTCTGCTGGCTGGCCTGGTGGGCGATGCGCCGGCCCAGAGCCTCGTGAAGAACCGGTTGCGCGAGGAGCGCCTGGCGCGGGGCTGGAGCCAGGGCGACCTTGCCGAGCGGGTGGACGCCTCCCGCCAGACGATCAACGCGATCGAGGCGGACAAGTACGATCCATCGCTGCCGCTGGCCTATCGCCTGGCCGCCCTGTTCGAGCTGCCGGTCGAGCGGGTGTTCTTCAACCCGTTCCTGACCGGCGGCGGGGACTGACGGACTGTCTCCCGCCAGGGGGCCACGGCTCACGCCGCCCGGCGGAACCCCCTCACCGCGTCCTCGAGCAGGATCGGGTCGATCGGCTTGTTCAGCACCACGATGTCCTCGAAGCCCTGGCGGGGCAGGGCGCCGTAGCCGGTGGCGAACACGAAGGGGATGCCGGCGGCCCGCAGGCGCTCGGCCACCGGGAAGACCATGGTCCCGCCGACATTGACGTCCAGCACCGCCCCGTCCAGGGCCGCCGGCGGCACGGCCGCGCCGCTCAGATAGGCCAGGGCCTCGTCGACCGCGCCGAACGAGCCGGAGATTCGACAGCCGAAGTCGGTCAGCAGGTCCTCGACCATCAGGGCCACCAGGGCCTCGTCCTCGACGATCATGATTCTTGGGGCGTCTTGGGGCGCGTTTTGGGGGGCGTCTTGCGGCGCGTCTTGGTGCGGGGTCATGCCGGGACCCTCGGAGCCGTTTCCGCCGCGATCCGGTCCGACAGCGGCGCGCGC
Source organism: Caulobacter sp. GW821-FHT09A05 (assembly GCF_059418465.1). Taxonomy (NCBI): domain Bacteria; kingdom Pseudomonadati; phylum Pseudomonadota; class Alphaproteobacteria; order Caulobacterales; family Caulobacteraceae; genus Caulobacter; species Caulobacter sp. GW821-FHT09A05. The sequence continues at coordinate 320,123 of NZ_JBWKPX010000002.1, read as the reverse complement.
AGGGCGTAGCTCAGGCCCTTGGGCTGGTAGGTCAGCCTGGCCTCGCCGCCCAGGTCGCGGGCGACGCCGCGTTCCAGCAGCTTGGTGCCAAAGCCCTGGCGCTTGGGTACGAAGACCGGCGGGCCGCCGCGCTCGACCCATTCGAGGGCCAGGCTGGCGACGCCGTCCACGGTCTCGATCCGCCAGGCCACCGTGACCTGGCCGCTGGCCGAGGTCAGCGCGCCGTGCTTGGCGGCGTTGACCATCAGTTCGTGCAGGGTCATGTGCAGCACCACCGCCGTCTCGGCGGTCAGGGCGATGGCCGGGCCGCGGGCGGTGAAGCGCGGGTCGGCCAGGCCGCCGAACGGCTGCAGCGCCGCCTCCAGCACGTCGCGCAGGTCGGTGCGGCCCCAGGCCTGGCGGGTCAGAAGCTCGTGGGCCCGCGACAGCCCCATCAGCCGCGACTCGAACGAGTCGGCGAAATCGGCCGGCGAGGCGGCGGCGCGCAGCGTCTGGCGGGCGATCGACTGCACCGAGGCCAGGGTGTTCTTCACCCGGTGGTCCAGCTCGCGCAGCAGGAAGGTGCGTCGCTCCAGCGCCTCGTTCAGCGAGGCGTAGAGCCGGGCGTTCTCGATCGCCGCCGCGGTGGCGCGGGCCATGGTCTCCAGCCGGATCACCGTGTCCGGCGACGGGGTCTGGCCCACCGCCCAATAGGCGCCGATCGCCGCGATCGGGTCCCTAGGACGCACCGGCGTCATCACCAGGCTCTTGACGAAGGTCGGGCGGTAGGCGTCGTGCGGGATGCGGTCGTCGGCGTAGATGTCGGGGATCACCACCGTCTGGCCGTGCAGCATGGCCCAGCCGGAGATGCAGGCGGTCATCGGGAAGCGCTGGCCCTTCCACATCGGGCCGATGGCGTCCTCGTCCAGGTACCAGCACTGGTCGCCGTCGCGCAGGACGAAGCAGACGCCGTCGGCGCCGGACATCCGCCGGGCGGCCGAGCGGACGACCGCGGCGACCTCCTCGATCGTGCGCGTGGCCGACAGCGCCTCGATCGTCTCGACGAGCGTGATCAGGGCGGCATGGTCCGCCTGTTCCGAACGCTCGGCATTGGCGACGTTCAGCACTCCTGGATATCCCGCATGCGCATCTCCCCCCGCGACCCTAGCACCGGCGAGGGTCGCGGCAAGGTGGAGCATATGCTTAATGCTCGTCGAACGCGGCGGCCCGCGCCGCTCCGGACGCGTCCGGAGGAGCGGCTGGCGGTAAGATCCTCAACGACTTCAAGGCGCGGGCGCCGCGGGCCCGGGGCCAGATCCCGCGACAATCGGTCGCGATCCGCCGCGCCCACCCAGCGGGCCGCCCCAACACGAAGCCGATGGCGGTGACCTGGAAGATGATCCTCGGCGAAGGCCTCGGGAAAACCAGGTCGCCGGCGCGGCCGAACGCCTTGACGCCGCCCATGTGGGCGACGCCGCGGGTCACGGTCAGAAAGATCACCGGGGCGCTCACCAGCTTGACCAGCCTGATGAATGCGCCGCCAGCGGCTTCGGCGCCGCCCCGGCCTCGGGGCCCGGTCCCCGACCAGGCCCCCGGCGATGGCGATCGACGCCTGGACCTGGAGCGTCTTCAGCGGGCGCGGCGAGGCCATCGTCATCCCCCATCGCAATCCCCCACCGCAGCGCTTTTTCGCCCCGGGGTTCGCACGCCCGGAATCTTGCGCTATGGACCCTGGCGCGCGCAACGCGGCCCGGTAGCTCAGCAGGATAGAGCAGCGCTTTCCTAAAGCGAAGGTCAGGGGTTCGAGTCCCTTCCGGGCCGCCAATTTTGTGTTGGCGCAAGTTAGAGCTGCTCCGATTCCAACTTAAGGCCGCTCAACTTGCGATTCGATCTCAAGATTAGTGCGACGGAGTGAGCGCAAACTGAACGTTTGGCAGTTGTTAAACTCCTCTCTGGCGTTGGGACGGTCCGTTTATGGGACGGCCCCGGGCGCGTCGGCCGGTGTCGCTGCACTCATCGCAACCTTTGGGAAGGTCCATTTTCGCTAGGGAGTTTTGCCGCCTGCCAAGGGGCATGACTCTTTGGGACGGTCGAAGCCGAAAAGGCCAGCTTCGACGGAGTGTTGCCGCGATCTCTCTGACGTAAGGTCGAAGTCCGAGGGACCTCAATATTCGGATAACGCTGACTTGTCCGGCCCCAGGAGTCCGTGTCGGCCGCTTAGACTCGGCGTATAGCGGCCCAAAGCGCTAACGGTTAAGCTACCCCAGCGTGCCAATGCGACCGCAACCGTCGCCATAAGAACTCAGTGGGTGGGCTTCCGAATGGACACGTCACACTCGATTGCCAATCCGACGGACATTTTGGCGAAGTCATGTCTATGCAATTAAAGATTATATTGTTCATATCTTCTATCGGAAGATGATTAACGATAGAGCTTATGAAAAGCCGGAAGGGCAAACGGGGATGGAAGTCGTTTTTGGAGCCTGGGCGGACGGCGGCGCGAGCCCCGATCATGGCGGTGATGTCCGCGGGGCCCTGGGCCAGCCTGTCGTGGGCCCCATCGGACTACTCGACATCCTTGAAACCAACCTGGGGCTCGGCGGGCCTCCGCACGCCCAGGTCGTGCGTGTCGCCGCCTTCCAAGCGGCGCTGGAGGCGCTCGAAGGGACCTTCTTCTGGTCAAGATCCTTGGCCATGGATCCATGGTCCACAGCCAGAAAGCTTCTGGCTTGGCGAGATGAGTTGATCGGACTGGGCTGGAACCCCGATGCTGACTGGACCGAGGTGCGGCTCGCCCAACTGGCGGTGGCATGCCGACAGGCGTCCGATACGCCGCCGGGCCTGAGCGACCGGATCAAGGCTTTGCTCAAGCGCCTTGAAGGCGGCGTAAGGTCGCCGCTGACACGTCTTCGGCTGATTGATCCAATGACCCTTCTGGCGTCGCCCCTGCGCCGCCTCGCGGAACGCCTTCAAGCCCTTGGCTGCGTGATCGAGAACATTCCGGTTGCGGCGGCCGCTCCGGCTGGGACCGCCCTAGGCAAGCTCCAGCGCTGGATGCTGGGATCAACCGATGCGCTTTCAGGTCCGGACGACACCCTGACCCTGGCGACGGCGGCCAGTGAACCGCTCGCGGCGGAACTGTTCGGCCAATGGATGGCGGCCCAGACGTTGCCTGAACTGGTTTTGGTGGCGCAAGGCGGCGACACCGCGCTGCTCGACCACGGCCTCAGCGGATCGGGCCAGCCCCGGGCTGGTCGCAGCCAGGCCTCAATCCACCGCGGTTCCCTGCAGCTACTTCTGCTGGCCTTCAAGGGTGCCTGGGCGCCGTTCGACGCCCACGCGTTGATGGAGCTTCTTGTCTTTCCAAACTCGCCAATCCCCCCGCGCGCCGCGCGACGGTTGGCGTTCGCTCTGGAAGAGGCACCGGGACGGGGAGGCGACGACTGGATATCGGCTTGGGCCGACGTGGCGCAGGCCGAGCTGGACGCCGCCGCCGGTGATGCGGCGAAGATCGCTAAGATCGAACCAAGGCTGGCGCGATGGCGCGACTGGGCCGAACCGGCTCTGGCGGATCCCGTAGTCGGTATGCCCCTCGCTTCTGCGCTGCGGATCTGTGACCGCGTGACGACCTGGGCCGCTCTCAGGTTCGCCGCGACTGGCGATAGCCTCTATGCCGCGACCACCACATTGGCCGGCGAAGTGCGCACCGCCCTGGCCGCGCTGCAGCATGAACGCCTCCCGCGTCTGCTGATCGAACGCGTCATCGATCAGGCGATGGACGCGGGCCAAACCGATCCGGGTGCCCAGGCGCAGGCGGCCAGTTGGCGAAGCGTGATCCATCCTGGCGCGATCTGGGCGCCAGCGGGGACCTTGGTCTGGTGGGGCTTCGAAACCACGACGGAAGGCGCCCAGCGCGCGCCCTGGACCGAAGCGGAGCGTACGGAACTGGCGCGGGCGGGCTGCCCTGCCGACGCCTTGACGTTGCCGGCGAGCGTCGCCAGCGCCGCATGGGAGCGGGCCATTCTGAATACCCGGGACCGCGTGATCCTGATCGCCGCGGGCCTCGACCGACAGGCGGAGGACGCGCTTCATCCTTTGGCCCACAGGCTGAAGCCGGCTTTGGATGTCCTGGCGGTGCGCACCCAACTGGAAGACGGCCTCTACGGCCCCGAGATCAAGCTGGGGGGGACAATGGTCCCGCGCGCACCTTCCACGCCGCGCGACTTGCCGGGCGCGCAGATTGCTTGGGCGACACCCACAACGTTCACGGCCAGGTTGGTCGACGTCACGGAATCGGCGACCTCGCTCGAAAGCCTGATGGCCTGTCAGCTCATGTGGGCGCTTCGCCATGTGGCAAGGCTGAGGCCCGGGCGGGTCAGGTCCATTCCTGACGCCAATCAGCTTCTGGGCAATCTGGCCCATGCCATCGCCCGCGACGTTTTTCTCCCCGGGCCGCCTCCGCCGCCGGCGGACGCGGAGCGGCGCACGGCAGAACTGCTCGAAGGTCGGATCGATCAGCTGGCGGCGCCCCTGCGCCATCCCCAGTTTGCTGAGGATCTCAACCATGCCCGCAGGCGACTGCCCGGAGCCATGGCCGCCTTGGCCAAGTCGCTGGCCTCGAACCATCTTCAGGTCGAAGCCATGGAGCATCAGGTCAGCGGCACGTTCGAGACCCTGCTGGCCATGCGCGGCGCTGTAGACCTGGTCGCACGAGACTCAGCCGGCCGACCGGTAATCGTGGACCTCAAATGGACCCGCCGCGAAAAGACCCGGATCGACGAGCTGGCGGGCGGAGGCGCGATCCAACTTGCGGCCTACGGCGCCATGATCGCCGCCGATGATCCCTATCGCGCGGGCTATTTCCTGCTGAACCAGCGGCAGTTCGCGACCCTGGCCGACAGCGGCCTGATCGGCCGCCTCGTTCAAGGCGAACGAACCTTCCCCGAGACTTGGAAAGCCGTGGTCAAGGACTGGAGAACCTGGCGCGACACCGCGGACGCGGGGTGGCTTCTGGCGACCGGCGTCGATGGCGTCGCGGCCCAATTGCCGGTCGATCTTGGCGCGGCGCGGGAAGCGCGCTGTGACTGGTGCGACTACTCCACCCTCTGTCGCCAAAAGGGTCTGGCATGACCGACGTGATCACCCAGAACCCGGTCGACACGACGATCGCCAGCGCAGGAACGGGCAAGACCTATCGCCTCGTCCGCGACATCGTCGAAGCAGTCGAAGGCGGGGTGGAGCCGCACCGCATCCTCGCCACCACCTTCACCAAGAAGGCGGCGGCCGAACTCGCGGGACGCATACGCGCCAGTCTGATCGAGAGAGGCCGTCCCGATCTTGGCGCGGCCATGCTCTCGGCCCGGGTCGGCACGATCAATTCCGTCTGTGGGGGGCTGATCTCAGAGTTCGCTTTCGAACTTGGACGTTCGCCCGTCGTCGAGGTCATCGCCGAGGAACGTCAGCGTCCGATCTTCGATCGCGCGGCGGGCGCGATCATCGAGGCCGCCGGGCCGGCGATCTCGGACATCGCTGAACGCTTCGGTATGGTCGCGCGTGGCTATGCGACCCCACGCGGAATGGTGCGCGGTTGGCAGGACGATCTCAGGCGCGCGGTCGACCTGGCCCGATCCAATGGCATCGCGCCGGATCGCTTGGCGCTTTGCGCGCAGTATTCCGCCGACGGTCTGATCGCCCTCCTGCCGCCGGATGTCGCGGGAGAGACCGCCGCCAGCCTCAACGCCGCGCTTCTCGCGGCGCTGGAAGCTTGTGAAAGCCAACTGAAGCGCGCGGGGGACGCGCTCAAGGGCGGCACGCGTGACAAGGATGTCCCGCTTGTCGACAAGGCGCTGCGTATCCTGCGCGCGAGCGAACTACTGGGATGGGATGACTGGGCCCGGCTGTGTAAGCTGGGAGCGACCAAGACCGACGCTCCGTTGTTTGCGGAGGTCATTGCGGCGGCCACGGTTCATCCCCGTCATCCAGCGCTGAAGGCGGATCTGAGGACCTACATAGAGCTGATGTTCGATTGCGCCGCACGCTGCATGGGAGCCTACGCCGACTATAAGCACGCCCGGGGTCTGCTGGACTTCATCGATCAGGAAAGACTGGCGCTTCAGATCATCGCCGACCCGGCGAACGGGCCGCGCCTGCGTGAACTGATCGGCGCCGTCTTCGTCGACGAATTTCAGGATTCCAGCCCAATCCAGATTGCGATCTTCACGGCTCTTTCCCGGATCGCAGGCCGCAATCTTTGGGTCGGCGATCCCAAACAATCGATCTACGGCTTTCGGGACGCCGATCCCGAACTGACCAGCACGGCGTCCGCCGCGATCACCGCCGCGACCGGCGGCGAGACCGGCTATTTGCGGCGGTCCTATCGCACCCGGCCGCAGCTCGCCGACTTCGTCAATGCGGCCATAGCGCCGAACATGCTGCGCGTTGGCATGTCCAACGAGGAAATCACCTTCGACAAGTGCGAACGGACTGAGGACCTTGCCATGCCGGCGGCGCTATCGGTCTGGGAGATGTCGGGCAAGAACAAGGGCCTTCGCATTGAAATGTTGGCGTCGCGCGTTGCCGGCCTCCTCGCCGACGCAGACGCCTGGCCGGTGTCGGCCCGGGACGGGTCAAGCCGTCGGGCGCGAGGCGGCGACGTCGCAATCCTCTGCCGCTCCAACAGCATGGTCGCTGAACTCGCAGTCGCCTTGTCGGCCCAGGGCGTTCGTGTGGCGGTGGAACGCGGCGGACTTCTAAACCAGCCCGAAGTCGAGTTCGCCCTGGCGGCTTTCCGCTGGATCGCGGACGCCTCGGACACCCTGGCGCTCGCCGAATTGGCCCGCTTGGTAAATGACGGTGATGACTGGTTCAGCGCGGTCTTCGACAGTAAGGCTCGGGACCAGCTGACCGCCGTTCTGCCCTTCTCGGCAGCTCTGGCCGAAATCCGCGATCGGTCGCCACAATTGACGCCCGCCGAGGTGTTCGACGCCCTGTTGCATGCTGATGGTATTCTGGCCACCCTCTTGGCTTGGGGAGCAGCTGAACAGCGTCTGCAGAACCTTGAAGCGGTCCGCGCGATGATTGTGGACTACCAGGAAGATCAGCATTCTGAACGCCAGGCCGTCACCCTAACCGGTGCCTGCGAATGGCTGAACAGTCGTCCCGATGCGCGTCAGCCGCAGAGCCGCCATCCGGACGCTGTCAACGTTCTGACCTATCACGGTGCGAAGGGCCTTGAGTGGCCGATCGTCATCCTGACCGAGCTCGACAGTGAAGCAAAGGGCTCGCCCTTCGGTCTGACGGCTGAGGATCAAACCCCGCCGGACTGGACCGATCCGCTGGCGGCGCGGATATTGCGCTACTGGCCGTGGCCATATGGCGATCAGCAGAAGAATGTCGGCCTCGACGTCTCCGCTCCCCTGTCGGAGAAGGGCCTTCACGCCATGGCTCAGGATCGACTGGAGCGCTGCAGGGTGCTCTATGTGGGCCTGACCCGCGCGCGCGATCACCTGGCCTTGGCCGCGACGGGGGGAGGCTTGGCCTGGCTCGACGAGCTGCTGGATGACGCCGGCGCTCCGCTGATATCCCTGGCGGGCGGGGTGAGCGTGGGGGGGGCACCCTTCCCAAACCGAGACGCGCCGAATCTGCGTGATCCTGCGGAGGCCGTCCAGCCGCCCGCCGCCGAATATGCGCGCCCACCCTCCGCCAGTGTCGCTCATCCTCCGCTCAGGCTTCGTCCCAGCGAGGGTGTCGCCGCGGCCGACGATATTCAGATCCTTGCCACCGAGGCGCTCGGCGCCCGCATCGCTCTGGTGGGCGATCCCGACCTCCAGCGTCTCGGCGAAGCCATTCACCGCTTCCTGGCGGCGGACGACAAGACCCTTGAGAGGGCGGACCGCGAACGCCTTGCCGGTGAACTTCTGACGCGCTGGGGCGCGCCTCACCTTTCGGCCGCGGATCTGGTGGTCATCAGCGATCGTCTGACCGCTTTCGTCGTCAACAGATGGGGCGAAGCGCCGGCCCTGAAGGAATGGCCTGTCCATGCCGAGGACGGTCTGCAGATCGTGGCCGGCCGTCTTGATCTTCTTGTCGATCTGGGCGACGGCTACGCCATTATCGACCACAAGAGCTTCCCCGGCTCCATGGTCATGGATCAGAATCGGCTCCGAGCCTTCGCCGGCCAGGTTCGGCTCTATGCCGACGCTCTAGAGCGGATCACCGGGCGGACGCGGTTTGAATACTGGGTCCATCAGCCGGTCGTGGGTGCCATCACCCGGATCGATCTGCCTTGAATCGAAAAGGCCCCGCGCACCGGGGCCTTTCCCTTGCTTGAATAGGCCTAATAGGCAACGCAGCGGCTTTGGGAGGCCATGCAGGCCACTGGGCAGGCGGTGTTCGGCGCGATCGGCATCGAACCATGGGACCAGCTTTCCGGCCGAAGAGCGTTCACAAAGGTCTGCTGATCGCTCAACGCCGCGCCTTCGGGTCCGAGAGCGCGTTGCCAGCGCGTGACCAAAAGCAGACCGGAAAGCAGGGACACAAAGGCGGCCGTCGGGATCGGTCCGTCGGACGAGGCGGCCTGAGGGTGCAGGCAGCCCGTGCACGCCTGGCCTTCGGCGTGCGACGAGACCATGACCGAGAAGCCCTCGGTCGCGCCCACGCCGAGCCAGCGCGGTCCGGCGGCCTGGACCGCCCAGCGCGAGGCGATGTCATCCACCCCAACCAGCACTGTGGGGGCCGTGGCCATGCCGGCCTCATAGCGAACCGGACGTGGATCGACCGTGAGGCCTCCCGTCAAACGGGCTAGATCCTCCACTTTGTACCGATCCAGGGCGCTGCGGGTCAGCATGGCGTTGCGGTTCAGATTACTCAGAGCTGAAACGTCATCGTCCAGCACCCGTGCCTGCCCCGATAGGCCTGGCAAGCGCGCCAGCGCGAACAGGGCCGCATTGGCGATTGCCCCGCCGCTGACAAAGTCAAACTCCGGCAACCGAATATGACGCGGCGTGTCAGGGGCCGCCAAGGCGAAGACGATTGATCTGGAGGGCGCATAGAGGGCGTCGAAATAGCCGCGGTCACGGGCATTCCCGGTCAGCCGTCGCATGGCGATACGAAAGGCTTCGGAGGCGACGAGAACGCCGACCCCGAGGCCGCCGATTGGCCAGTCTCCGCCGCACCAAGGCGTGGGTTGCGCCCCTTGGCGGGCCTCCCAGTCCGTCGCGTTCACCGAGATCGCCCTCAGAGCGTCACATGCCGGCTGAGCCTGGCCGAAAACGACCGAAAGATCCGGCACCTCCGGCGCGCCCAGCCGGATTGAACAGCTCGGCAGAAGATCACCGCCGACCGCCTTCAACGCCGCCAGCAGCGGACCTGGAGGGAGCGGCGGCTGCGGTCCGATTGCCTCGATCTCCTCCCCATTGATCCAGATCTCATGGCCTGAGCGGGCTAGCGTAAGGGCCGTGGCTACCAGGGCGGACTGGCCGGAATGGGTTGCCATGGCGTCCGGTCCGGCCTGCAGCACGATCTTGACCGAGGTCAGGGCGTCGGCAAGGGCGGCATCGGAAACGTTGTCGTCGAGGTCCGACCGCATCAGCAGCAGGGTCCGCGACAGAGCGTCGATCAAGGTCATCAGACAAGCTCCAGATGGTCAGAGATGGGGACCTGCCGCCAACGACCGTCGGCATCCAGGCGCGCCAGAAAAGCGTCCTGGAAGTCCGAGGGCCCCATGGCGAAGCGCGGGATTACCAAGCTGAGGAAGCCGGGGACGGCGAGGATGGGAAAGGCGTCGTCGGTCGCCGAATGATAGGCCGCGCCGGGATGGGTATGGATCTGGACCCGGACACCTTCATCGGCCTGGGCCAGGGACGACCAAAATTGGGTCAGCCAAGCGTCGTCTAGCGTGAAGCCGACGGCGTTGGCGCTGTGAAGCGGATGCACGACGCGTAGGATCCGGTTCGGCTCGGACCAAGGCCCGACCCACAGAGCCTGACATTCGCGACGACCGCCCCCGCAACTGCGGAGGCGGTCGAAGGTCTCTGCCAGGATCGACTTGGGCAGAAGAACGGCCATATCAGCCGCCCCGCACAATCGGCGCGCGCAGCTGCAGTTGGGCCCCCGTCTTCACGCCCTCTTGAGCCACCGTACGGCTAGGTTCCAGAACCCGACCGGAGGCGGTGTCGATCAGGACGAGGTCGCCGCCCGGATTGCCGAACAACGGGCGGGCCGTCTCGATGACCGAAGCGATCAGATCGCGCAGTTGAACCCGGACCTGACGGACGAGCCCATTGTAGTTCACTGACACCTCGAAGCCCGAGGGGGCCGGGATCGGGCCGACGATGAAGTGCTCAACCCCCGGCCTGGACAAATCGATGACGTCGTCGCGCCCAACGTGCACATCGGTTCCGCCCGGGACATCGATATAGAGGGCTTCGGTCTCGGCCAGTTCAGCCAGGGTGTAGAGTTCCTCGCCGTGGATTTCCTTACGACCCCAAATCAGCTCGCGGCCGACCAGGAAGGCGCGGTAGAGCGTGTCCGTGCGAAAGCCGACCACCCTTTCGACGCCCCGCGCGCTCAGGTCATAGGATTCGCCCAGGCGGATGTCCTCCATCGCGCCGCCGGCCAGAATGGCCGCCAGAGCGGTGGATTCGACATCACGCACACCCGCGGCTTCCAGGATCTGCCGGCCGATCGGAACGGGGTCCCGCAGCACCAGCGGGCGGAAGTCCAGCCCGTTGTCGCCATACAGCAGGCGATAGCCCGCCGTACGGTTGACCTCGACGCTGTCGTCGAGGGGGGCGCCATCGGCCCGGTCGTGAGTAGAAACCTGTTCCATCGTATTGCTCCAATCTGAGCCACCCGCGGGCTCTGAGAGGACAATCGAAGGCCGGCAGGTCGATCGGAAAGGACCGGCCTAAAATCTCAACGTCGCGCGTCCGGGCGGTAGGGCATGGCAGATCATCAGAGCGGGGCAGTTCCCGCAAACTCTCGGATTGGGGTCGTCCATCGTTGGAAAAAGACCCGCCCGGATTTTTGTCACATCGTCCGTCAGCATCTTGCGCAAACTAGCTGGCGCACCGCGCTTGGGCTCGACGATGGAACGTTGGCGATCCGCCAGATGCAGCACCTCAGCCCGGAGGCCGCGCGCGCTGGCCAGATCGATCAGCGCCCGCACATCCAACTCGTCTTGGAACTTGGACCGGGCATGACGGGTCTGAACGAGCCACATCGACGTTTCGACGCCGTCCGATACCAGGTCATGGGGCTGGAGTTCGACGGCAAGACCCTCGACCTCAATGTCCAGAACCGGCCTGGCGTGCGGGGCAAGGGACCGTCTTTGTTCCGCGTAGAAGCTGACCAAATCGATCGCCAGTCGTTCGAAGTCAGAGTAGTAGCCGTGTTCCGTCAGGGTCGGAATCCGACAGGCCTCGCGGGTCAAGCGCGCAACGTCCTCGTCGCTGGGGATCCTCGCCATATCTGCGAGCTCTCCGATGATCCGGCGAGCGATGTCATGGACGGTCTTATAGGGTGTCGGCTCGGATGCGCCGCCGGTCCGGAGGACGTGGGAATAGAAGAAACGCCGCGGACATCTGCGATATTGCGCTAGCCGCCAGACCGGGATCCGCCCCTCGCCGGAGGCGCTCAATGAGACAGGGGCGGAGTCCGCGCCAGGCGGAAGATGTCTCGAGGGCGCGACGACCCGGCCGAATAGGCCCAGACGCGCGATGAAAGACGATTCTTGCCGCGCGACACCCCGCCGATCCGATTGGCAGCGATAGAGATTCAGCCCGAGTTCCGGCCGAGAGAGGGCCACATAGAGCAGACAGTCCTGCTCCTCCAAATGACTGATCGCCAGTTCCTCATCCACATCGCCGCGGGCGAATTCGATCAGGTTGGCGGGTGGCGGACAGGCCGGCCGGCCGAGGTGTGGGCGTTTGGGAAGAGTGTCCGCGTTCAAGCCCGGTAGGTGCACGGTCGCGAACTCAAGACCCTTGGCACCGTGAATGGTCATCAACCGCACAGCATCGATTCCGGACGCAGAGGCGGGCAAATGCCGCAGTTCGCGTTCGTCGCCAAGACGGATGAGACGGCGAACCCGTTTCAACAAGGCCGGGATTGTCGGCACGCCCAGTCCACGGACCGATTTGACGAAATTCATGAACTGCCAGACCGCGATCGCTCGCGTCATCTCGCCAGCGTCGCGACCGCCCGCTAATCGTGCGCCGAGCCGCGTCCGATCAAACAGGATTTCGGCCAGCGCCGTCCAAGGGCGGGTGGATGGCTCGACTCCCCTCAATGCCGTGGCGATTGCGCTCAGCGGCTCGGCGGCGCCGGGCGTGAGACCTACTGCAATATCCGGACGCGCCAGGGCGTTCGGCGGTGTCGCGGGATCCTTCAGCGCCGCCATCGTCTCGGTCACCTGCGCCAAGTCCATCTCGAACTCCGGCATCGTCGCGACCCTAATGAGCCCCGCCCCCCAGGGATCATGAGCGAGCGACAGAAGACAAAGGAGATCCTTGACTTCCGGCCGTTCGAACAGGCCGCCAAGGAACAGGATTGGCAGGCCCAGTGCCTCTAGTTCGCGACCGATCGTGGCTAATCGGTCATTGCCCGAAACCAGAACGCAGTGGTCACGGTAGCGCCCGCCAGCCCTGACATCCGCCTCGATCTGATCAGCGATCACCGGCACGAGCGTGGATTTGTCGGAAGCGATGATGAGATCCGCCGCGCGCCCACTGGGGCCGCTGTTCGAGTGCAGAGGCTCAAGCGGGCGAGCAGACGGATCGCCGTCGCCCGGGAATTGCGCCATGGTTTCGGCAAATCGGTTGAAGAGGCCGACGATTTCGGCCGACGACCGATAGTTGACGACGAGCCCGCCGTCCTTCGAGTTCGGGAAATCGCGCTTGAACAGAGCCATGTTGCGCGATGAAGCGCCCCGAAACCGATAGATGGACTGGCGGGCGTCCCCGACGACCCAAAGACCGTTGCCGGTCGGCCGTAAGGCCTTGATCAGCCGCACGCTGGCGCGATTGACGTCCTGATATTCGTCGATGAGCACATGACTATACCGATCGCAATAATGAGACTTGGCGGCTTCATCAGTCTCCAGAAGTCGAACGGCGAGCATCACCAGATCGCCGAAATCGACGAGATCGCCTTCGCCCTTTAGTTGTTCATACCGCTCATAGAAGCGCGCGACCTCCTGGGCCCGCTCGGCCTTCTCGATAGCCGGCGCTCTCGCCTCGCCCTCAAGCGCCCGGGCCCGGACCAGCATCGCGTCGGCGAGCCTGCCGTAAGCAATATAATCACACATCTCATCCTGGGCGCGGGAGACCGCCGCTAACATGTCAGACACCACGGTCGTGGGGTCATAGAGATCGCGATGATGAACCAGTCCGAGCCTAGGAAGTTCGTCCTCGAGGCGCGCGACGGCCTCCGCGCGATCCAGCAAGGTCGGCTTACGCGACCGCCCGACCCGATCGCCGAAGGTGTGAAGAACATCCAGGCCAAAACCGTGGAAGGTCCCAATCCACAGAGCCGAAAGCGCATCGCTCTGCTGACCGGCGATCCGATCCGTCAGCTCGGCGGCGGCCTTGTTGGAAAAAGTCAGAACGAGGATGCGGCGAGGATCGACACCGGCTGCGAGAAGCTCGCCGACCCTGGCCGTTAACGTCTGCGTCTTGCCGGTTCCGGGTCCAGCCTCGAGCAGAAAGGCCTCGCCCCTGTGGCTCGCTGCCTCGCGTTGGCGATCGTTCAACGGCTTGGGCCGTACTGGCGTGCGCTCGCTCGAGATCTCTGGGAGCAGAAGGGAGTCGAGCAACTGCTGATAGACCGCCCCAACCGGCGCACCGATCTTGCCCGCGATCTCGGCCGCCGACATTCCGGCGTCGAGATGCAGTTGTCTCATCCATGGGCGAGGCAGGAGCAGTTCACGGGCGAACAGATCCATCTGAACTTCGCGGCGTTGACGCGGTCCGTGGGCGATGACTCGCTCTTCGCCATCTGGGGCCGGTTCGGATGATCGCTCCGGATCGGCCTCGCATGCGCCTCGGGCGTCCCCCAGAAGCCCATGCCCCAGCTCATGGGCGATCAAGAATGCCTTGTCGAAGTCCGAGCCGGTATCGGAATAGAGAATCAGCCCGAGTGACGGGTCGAACTTGGCTTGGGCGTTGCCGAGTTGCGCCGCCCCAGGTCTGGCTGGCTCAGCGCCGAAGCCGGCGTTCTCGACCTCGCTCAGGACCAGATCCAGGGGCTTAAAGGGGTCGAGTCCACGCGAAACCGCAACGGCATGCCGTGCCGCCGCGCGCCTGCGAGACGCTTCGATCGCATCCATCAGGTGACGTCGGACATGATCTCCGCGCGCTTCGCCGGATCGACCTGTGCGTCGATCAGGATCTGCTCGAACGGAACCGGCTTCTTAGCCGCGGGCCGATCATCGGATTTGAAGCTGGCGACGGGCTGACCATTTGCCCCTATAGCCCGCATCAGGTCGTTCACCGAAACGTTCATAGCTAGTGCAAGCCGCCGGGCCCAGCCCATGGGAATGGACGTAGGGATGGCCAGTCCATCGCGGATCGCGCCGATGACCTGAATCGGCACTCCAAGGAGTTTAGACACACGGCGGAAGTCGGATGGCTCCATGGTCGCGAAAGGATTGTCGGTCGAGATTGCGGCCGGCCAATCGGCCATCACCCGCGAAACCGCCGCATCGACCGAGGCGCGTGCGACCTCATCAGGTTCGGGGGCCTCGTCTGGCAGCACTTCAGCAACCTGGTGCGCAAGCGCCAAGAGGTGCGACGCGAACTGAGGATATTGCTTCAGATAGCGAGCTAGGACACCCGGCTCTTCGTCGTCCAGCATATAGGCTTCAAGAACATCGCTAAGTTCGTCTCTCATGGCCGCGGTCATGTGCTTGAACCTTCGACGGCCGCGCGCACGGCGATGATTGCGGCGTTCTTCCGATTTAGCAGGGTGCGAGGCTGGGTTCCGGTCTGGGCAGCGATTTCGCCGGGCGTCATACCATCTCTCGTCATGGTAAGAATCTCCTTTTGTTCTCGAGGCAGAGCGTCAATCGCCTTCCAAACGCGGGATCGGAAATCGTCGTCGTTGTTTTGTGCCTCGTTGAAGATATCGGGGTTCGCCTTCTGCATGGCGGCATCGAGATCCTGCTCGTGCTCGACGCCGATTTCAACGATCGGATCTTCGCCCTTTGGAGTCAGGTGTGAGCGCAGCGCGTCGAGCTTCAGGCTCTGCACGGCCTTGTCGAACCTGGCTTCATAAATGTCGAGCTTGTCCTCGTACCCCGTCAGGTCAGGGCCCAGCAGCCGCACGAAGCGATCCACGCCGTAGTCAGACATCTTTCTTTCTTGAGGCGAAGCCGTATCGAGGCCGCCACCCGGCATGGCCGCTGTAATGCGTTCGACAATCAGCTTGACCCATTTGCCATAGGATCGCCGATCCCCCCGCCTCGCCGCAAAGCGCATCATGAACACAAGACATTCGCCCGGAAGCCAGCCTGGCGAGCTTCGGCGCCGAAGCGACGCGCGCGCAAGAATTTCATCCTCAGGCAGACCGATCAAACCTCCGATCAGTTGCATGATCCGATCGGGTCGCCGGTAGAGCGTTTCGATGATCGACCCATCATCAGCCTTGGTTTTCTTAAGCTTGCGAAGTGGTGGGATGACGTCACCAGGATTCGAGCTCGATGAGGCTTCGTCTTCTTGCATAAGTAGCAGCTAAGACAACCTCGGCGACAATTTCAACGGGTGTGTGCCGGTTGGAAAAATAAACTGTAAGGCAGGGGAAAAATTCGATCGCCGTTTCCGATCAGAGACTTCGCGCTCGATTACCTGGTGGACCGCATCACTGCGGCCGCCTCAAGGGATCCATACAATGTCCGACGATAAGACCAAGCGCCGTCCCCAAGACGCGTCGAAGATCAACATGCATGAGGGCTACGAGGTCGCCTACTGGACGGCCAAGTGGGCTGTGACGCGCGCTGAACTCCAGGCGGCGGTCACCGCCGTCGGTGTCAGCGCCGCCAAGGTCGCGACCTATCTCGGCAAGTCGCTCTAGTCTCTACTACTCCACACACCCGCATATCCCGGTCGGCTCGTCCGACCGGGATTTTACGGCTATCGCCGCGATCCGCATCTCTTCGATGAAGACACGGCCAAGGCGACCGCAATCCGCAGGCCAAAGCCCAGATCAAAGCGCTCGTCGCCAAGCTCGCTGCCCGCGCAAGGTATAAGTTCGCCGAACCGAGCGATAATTTGCGACATAGCGCCAGCATGTCCGGACCGGCGCCGTCGATACGGCCAACCGTCACTCCCTGACCCAGAATGCGTTGCGAGAATGAAGAGAAACCAGCTCGTCTTGGGTGGAGTCAGGTCAATTTATGCTCCGCCCGATTTTCCGGATTTCGGTCATTTACTACATACAGCACTGTCTGAAACTAAAGGCCTCAACCCACGTAACGGCCATCCTGCAGTTTGCGTAACCGCCCCATTCCCGCAAGTGCGTCGAGGACGGGCATGACAGTGCTGGCTCGCTTGCTCTTGAAAGCTCGAGCTACGTCGGAAGCCGCCAGCGGACGGTCAGCGCGGGCTACAATGCCAGCTACCGCGACAACCTGTTCTGGCAGGGCGATCGGCCATTCAAGCGCTTGAAAATCAGGCGTCTCAGTCCGAGACAACTCCAGTGCGGTTTGATCAACAGAAACGTTATGGACTGTGTTTTGCCGATCTGGGCGTAGCCAACGCACCTTGCCCCTCAATTCTTCCCGAACACGCTCCCCGTTTAGCGTCAGCAAGCGCCTGAGAATTTCTTCGTCGGTGCAGTCGCACGGCCAGCCATAGGCCTCAGCCACAGCTGCATCGAGGTGATCGTGATACTCCCCCATTAAAGGAACACACCCACGCTCAGCGATATCGCGGTCGCTCGGCGAGAGCACGGCTCCCGAAATCTTCGCCTGTCGAATTGCTTCGAGCGCATTGTAGAGTTTCGTAAATGTCAGGTCTTGATGAAGCTCAAGTACACTTTTCCTGAGCATGTCGAGTTTCGAGGCGACGGTGCTGATTCGGCCTTTAAGGTCTGTGCCAGGATCTTCTGGGAATGGGAATGTTTCGAAGCAAGTGCTGTTGTTATAGACTGGGTCGTTTCCCACGCCCTGTCGACCACCCGTCGCGTCTGCCCAGAGCACGTGGATGCGGCTGCTTAGAATTCCCAAGCTATATCCATCATCCAAAGCCACTACGCGGATTTTTTGGTCTGGAAGAACCGTCTTTGCCAGAAATGTAAACCACCTATGCTTCGAGGTTTCTGTCGTAGCGATGTAACGCGAAAGTCCCTTCAACGCCATGCGCATTTCAGGTCGTGGCTTTGCAAAAAGCCACCATTCGGCGGCGTACTGTTGAGAATCGACGGTCTCACCTGATCGCGCCTCTCTCTCGCCTTTCATTGTCGAAACAAGGTAATTATATAGCGGCGCGTAATCTCGCTCTATTTGATCCTTTTTTTTTCCAAAAAAGTCTACAATCAGTTTTGTTGGAATGTTGTCCGTTAGGTCGCTTCCGCCAATGTATGTGCGAACGACATCGGGTGGGGACTTGTATCCCAGGCGCATAAGATCTTCCGATGTGATGCGAAAGCCAGTGCCTGAGGGAATAACTCCCATGAAGCTTACGCTCAAATTTGCTCGAAGCGTGGCTGCAGATGTAACGTCCACCCCAGTTGTTAGGTCGCTGTTTATGCGTCCCTTTGACGTCATCACCTCTACTGCGGGGAGAGATCCTTTCTGTTTCCTTTCGGATTTTACACGTTCGAGAATGCCATCTTCAGATCCTGCGCGGGCTACGGTCATAGCGATCCGGACGGCAGCCGTCGTCGCCTCGTCCATCCATGGGTGATCGGGAAGCGCATATGAGAGAGAGATGCTTCGCTTGGCGGCTAGGTACTTTGCCATCACGGCGCGATTGGTGATCTGTTTTATGCTGTTAGTTGAGACGAAGCCGAACTGCCGAACTGCTTTTCGGGCGGTAGCTTCTGCAGAAAGTGCCCACCAATACATAACGATATCGCACCCGCCCGATATATTCGGGTACGCTTTTCGAAGTGCAGCGACATAGCCGTCGCCAAGGCGTTTTCTGATTTTCTTGTTTCCGATGAATGGCGGATTGCCGACAATGAAATCTGCCTTAGGCCATTTTGCCGCCTTCACTCCCGAATAGAAATACAATTGCTGACGTCCGGTTTCGTCAGGCTCAAGCTTGCTAGTAACTGGGTTTAGCTTCATCGATGCGCCGTCCCAGATCGTCTTTGCGCGCCCGTCGCTATCGAGCGCCGTTTCTCGTCGTTCCCAATCGATCAGCGCGTCGCGGTTCTCGATTGTCTTCACATTTCGAAGCACGGGCGCCTCGGGTAGGCGCCCCTCGCCATTTACGCGGAAGTGCCATTGTAAATAGCCGATCCAAAGCACAAGCTGTGCAATATTTGCTGCGCGCGGGTTGACTTCGAGGCCGAGAAAATTCTCCGGAGTAACGGTATATCCTGATATCTCTGCCAAATACTGGACATCCCCCAGCTCTTGCAGCAATTCCAAGACCTCTCCTTCAAGCTCCTTCATTCTCGCCATGGCAACATAGAGAAAATTTCCAGTTCCGCAGGCTGGATCTAGTACTCTAGTCTGGGCCAGCTTGCTGTGAAACGTTTCGACAAGCCTACGGGCTTTGCCCTGATCTCCGGCCTCGGCGGCCTCCATTGCGGCGGTGCGCGCGCCTAGCCAATCATCCCGCAGAGGTTCCATGATTGTGGGGCCGACGAGGCGATCAACGTAGGCGCGTGGGGTATAATGGGCTCCAAGCTTGGCCCGTTCTTTTGGATTCAAAGCTCTCTCAAGCAAAGTGCCAAAAATTGCCGGTTCGACTTTGTCCCATTTGGCTTCAGCGGCCTCGATCAATATGTCGATTTCGCTTGGCAACATTGCCAGCGCCTTCGTATCTTTGAACAGCCAGCCGTTAAATTGAATGACTGTATTCGCGATCGATGCAGCGAATCCACCGGTGTTCATCACCGTCCAAAGCGCGCTCAATTGGAGCCCTAGAATATCTGGCTCATCTCGATGGCGCTTGAGCAAATCTTTGAAGCTGTCCTTTTTGATGAGGCCAGTATCTTCGGCGAACATCGTGAATAGGAGGCGCATCAAGAAGGCTGCGACTACGTCCGCATCCTGTTCCCGGGCTTCGAGCGCCCTGGCTAGGTTCGCCAAATGGACAGCGATGGCGCTCGTGACGCGTTCCGCCTCTATGGAGGGGTCGAGGGACAGCGGTGCCCGCCACATGGCGGAGAGGCGGTCTCGCACATCTCGATCACGCAGGTCATCCAGCGTAATTCGAAAACGGCGCCTATCAGGGAAAGGCGCGTAGGGTCGACCGTCGCGAGCAAAGTTCGCGTAGACGTCTATGCAATAGCCAACATCTGTAACAAGGAGAAATGGTGGCCAGGCGTGATGCCCCGGAAGTGCTCGAGCGTAGCCATCCGCCTGTCCCGCAGCCCGCAACATCGCGGCTGTCCATTGGGCGGTGCCGCGCTTTGCCATGCCGCGCTTAAATCGCTCGGCTGCCGTCTGGCCGAATAGGTCGTGTCGGCTATCGCCGTGCCCAGCATCGACCGCCGCTGCGTCGGCAACGCTTCCTTGTTTCGCCTCAAGAATGAAACAGTCGCGCTTATAACAATCCATCCAACCGTTCGACGTGGTGCCGTCAATATCGGTCTTCAGCACGTGGCGCTCAAACACATAGTCGTTGAGGCTTGATTCGCTCACCGTTGGCTGTGGTGCATCAACTTCCAGTAATCTGCATAGATCAGCGACGAATAGCTGCGTGTTCGCTCTCTCATTGCCTCCAGAGGGAGACCACTTTCCGATAAATTCGTCGACGGTCACGAATGCTCCGAAACGCTGCGAAGTGACGGCGATGGTGACGCCCTGCACGCCGACCTACGAATATGGGCATAAGGAGTGACGGTCTAGCTCCTCTCGAAGCCGGGGGGCGAACGCTGGATTTGCCGAACCGATCGGCGCCAGTTGTCGGCTGTTGTCACGTGGGCGGAGGCGGGTGGCTTATGCCGCCTTCACGTCGAACCCCAGATAGCGCAGAGCCTTGGCCATGCGACCGTTCATCGGCGGAGAGTCTTCCGGCTTCACGGTGCCGTAGAGTTCCAAAGCGCAGAAAAAGCCAAAGTAGCCGAGTTTTATCCGGGGATCGTAGAGCACGTCATGCAAGCGCGGGACGAAATCGCCGGGTCCATGAATGAGGTGGGTCAGGGTGCGGCGAACCTTTCCAACATCGTCGTTGTTGACCGACCAGAATGCGGCGGGCAGGGCGGCTAAGCCGCCTTTGACGAACCGTAGCTGCTCGGTGAAGGCATGTAGCGACAGCATGCCCGCGGTGATGTCGTCCTGGGATGCCGCTTCGATCGCCACGGCGGAGCCGAAGATCCTATCGACCGTCTCAAGCCAACCGACGTAGGTTTGCGGCACCATGTTGTTGTCGGTCGCAGCCCATTCGGCGCCGAGTTGGAGGAGATGCTTCCGGCGCTCCGCCGGCGGAAGCTGTGGCGCTGTTCTCCAAGCCTCGTCGCCATGGACGTAACTGAGCCGAACCCAGTTCAAAAAACGGTTGGTCTCGTTGGCCAGACCGATGATCGCCAGTTCGGGACGCCGGAAGTCGTTTTCTGACAGGACGTTGGCGACCTCTGTGAAGGCCGGCCTGTACTGTTCGTATATTTGGCGCTGCAGGCCGTCGAGAAACAGGCGCTCCCTGGACTTGGTGACGCTGCCGACGGCGATGTTGCGCGGCTCAGCGCGGCCGACCGCAGCTTCGATCGCATCGTCCGGATCTGGCCCCTTGGGGCGGTTGGTGTTCCAGGCCCGAGCGAACGTCTCCTGTATGGCCGGGGTGAGGACTTTGGCTTGATCCCACAGCTCCAGGAAGAGGGCGCGTACCTCCTCAATCGCCTGGAAGTCCTCTGGCTGATCAAGGCAGATAGCGGCCTCGCGGTTGGAGTTGAGCCCCCCATCGGTGAGATTGGCTGAACCCAGCATCGCGCAATCGTCGAAGAGGTAAATCTTGGCGTGGAACCGGTGGGTCAGGAAACGCACCGAAACGTTTGGCGCCTTGAGGACGGCGGATAGAGCGGCCGGTTCGGTGGCGCTGTTCAAACCGACAAGAAGCTGGACCGCCTTGCCGGCGGAGGCGGCGCTGACGATGGGCGCGGCGGCCGTGAAGTAGGGTGCCGCCAGGTGCAGGTTCGAGGCCTTGGCCGCAAGTCGCTCGAAGGGGTTGCGCACATAGTCGAACTTGCCGCCATTGGAATATACCCGCCTCATCGCCCGCCCCCACTGATGCCCTAGCCCGTGTAGTCGTCGTCGCGACGCAGGGTGTCGAATAATGCGCCGTATTGCCGGCTGTTCATCTGCCGCTCCCGTTGGCGCTCCGCGCGAGCCCGATCCTCGCGTTCTTCCGGCTCGACGTACATGGTGAGCTCGGTTTCCACCGCGCCGATGGGGCCGCGCAAATCGACCTGCAGTCGGTCCCTCAAGATCACCAGCTTTTTGCGCAGAGCCTCCAGCTCCCATTCGCTTCGGCAGTCGCGCAACCAATCACCCATGCGGCGCGGCCATCCCCCAGCCGCCAGCTGAAGCGCACTCGCCTCCTTGCTAGAGAGCGGCCGCTCCGGCTCAAGGTTCAGAAGGTCCGTAACCTCGGCAGGCGTGAGGTCGTAGATCGTCTGTCGCATCAGAGCTGATCTGAGCTGAAGGCGGCTGGCCTCGATCGCGGGCGTCGCGAGGAACGGCGTATTCTTCAGAGCCTGCAATGAGCGGATGAGTACGGGCATCCGCGGACGATCGTGAGCCCAGCTGGCGATGACGTGATCAATAGTGGGGGCGATCAGCGGCTTCAACGCATCAATCTGAAGGGTCATGGCCATGTCAACGAGGAGGCCGAGGCGCTCATCAACCCGGTAGGCATAGGTCCAGGTCCGATCTTCCCAGTGGCTGGTGTGAACAGCTTGGAGCGCGCGGACCAATCCTTCGACCCAGTCGTCGAAGCGCGCCACAAGACGCCTGCGGATTTCGCCCGATGGCTCGGCCTCGGCCAGCCGCCAGACCGTTTCGATCTGGGTGATTTCCACCGCAGCCGCGGCGATGTCGATGCAGTTGTCGGGTGCCTCGACGAGGACGGCGTTCATCAGGTCTCGCACCGAAGGATCGAGGAACTCGATCTGATATCGGCGGATAGAAATGAACGAGCCGCCGAGGATGCGCATGGCGGCTACCAAATCGTCCGGCGAAGTCGAGAAATGATACCGCTCCGCACGCAGCCGATGGAGGACTTCGAACGCAGTCGTCACATTGGCATGGGAGTTCCACTGCGCGACGCCATGGAGGGCGAGCAGAAGGCTGCGAGCAGCATGGCTGATCTGCCGCTTATAGGCGTGGTCCCAGATCTCGGCGGGGTCGTCGAGCAGGCGAAGTGCGAACTTGGCATAGTCGTCGGGCAGGCAGGTTTTCAATCGCCGCGGGCTGGTGATCCATTCGATCAGGCGCGGCGAAAACTTGGGGTGCTCGATGATCTCGATGTAGAAATCGGCCCTGAGCAACTGGTTAAGATAGGCCGACGGCAAGCCGTTGAAATAGGCGTGGTTGTAGAGGATGCGGGCGCGCTCATCGGCGTCATAGTCACCAATCTCGACGACGTAGCGATAACTGGCCATCGTCGACGCCTTCAGGCGCTCGGACCCTTCAAGCGCCTCGGCCAGGATATGCTCCCGGGTTGTCAGGATCAGCAGCTTGGTGTCGTCGTCTTCGATCCGGGCGATGAAATCGGAAATCGCCCTGTCTTCGTTGCGCGCGAGGATCGACCCCGTCTCGCCCAGAAACGTCGCCCCCAGAAAGTCGTCGTAGTAGAAGACCTGCCGGACGCCTTCTTTGTAGAGCTTGCCCGCCTCGTGAACGCCGTTTCGCGCGATGACCGGTTCGAACCCATCGGCGAATTTCTCGTAGAGCAGGAACTCCGCAATGGTCGTCTTTCCAACGCCAGGCATGCCCGACAGGATGATGATCCGGTCTTCGTCCAGTTGTTCCTTGGCCAGCTCGTAGCCATAGGTCTGCACGAAGCGAGGGATGTCGCGACGGATCCTCTTGAATTCAAACCTGCTCTGCGTGACCTCGGCGGAATGGATGACTCGCTGAAGCACCTCGGAGCTGGCCAGCCAAAGCTTGAAGTGGCTCGTTTCGACGTGAGGGAATAGGCCCAGGAGGTTGTTCAGATCCTCACTCCCGAGGATGTCCCGGGTGTGCTTGAGGCCTAATATCTTGGCGAGTTCGTCTTTGTTGTCATTGGACAGCTCGACACTGGTCGACAAATAGTATCGGGACGGCGCGGGGCGCATCCGCTTGATCTTTTCGACCTCGGCCCGAACCTCGCGGAGGAGGGCCCGATAGCCGGATTTGCGCATATGCTTGCATTGCACGATGCGATTTTCGCGATCACTCGCGTAGCGCAGGTCTACGCCGCGATCACGGCCGCTCTTGAAGGATTGAAAGACCACCTTGTCGCGCGCCTGCAGCAGATCACGCGTCAGGACCTCGAAATCGACCGGCGAGATTTCATGGAAATCGTAGCTGCGCACGCCATCGCCCCACGCCGGTATCACGGCCGAATCCGTTGCTTCGGATTAGACTGGATAACACCAACCTGGCTTCGCCACACGTCGAGCGCGAAGCTGGCGTTCTTAAGTGGCTGTCTTCGACCGCGGGACCAAAAGAAGCCACTCGACGCCCCGTAGGGAATTCTGAGGAACAGTCACTGGTCCTCAGTATCTTTCGTGCGATCGCCAGCATGCCTATCGGCGCAGTGAAGCAAAAGCGCCTTCGCCCCGTATACGATCACCAGCATGATGGTCGCACCGCCTATCACCTGCGCTGCATTTACAAGAAAAGCGGCATCCACAGTTCACGCTCCCGGCTCGCATTCAGCCAGGGGCGGTTCGGGCCTTGGCGCTCAGCAGTATGTATCATGCGAAGTATTTCGCAAGTGTGTTCGCATGTTGGTCTGCTATCAAGAATATACCCTATAGGGTATCAGTGGGCTGAAACGTCGAATTTTAATCGTTAGCGCAGCGGAGATAATTTCCGATTGCGAATCCAAAGATTTCGTTACTTCAATTGAAACTGGATGGAGTCGTTACGACTCATCTGCGCGCACAAGTGCGCGCCAATCTCGAAATTTTCAATTTTGGAGGGCTTCGCGATGCCGCCGGATTGATCGACGCGCTTTCCTGAACCTGGAAAATGAATAAGCCCGGGCGCTTCCAACACCCAGGCTTATGCATTTGGAGAGCATTTTCTTCGTGTCGTTTGGCTTGCGACCTGAGAACTCTCCCCCGTTATTGCGATTCCGTCAAGCGCCCTGAGAGGGCGGTCGCTGTCGCATGCGGTGTCCATCGCCAAGAAAATCACTTCTGGAGATGTTCAATGGGACCTTCCAACCGAGGGCTTAGCGCCCCCATGACCAACGCAGACCGTTGGGGCAGTCCGATAAGGCGGCCATCGGGGCTTCCTTCGATCGAAGACAGTATCAAGGCGCAACTCGTTGACCCGAACTCGACGGGCCGAAATCTGCTCAACTGCAGTTGCCGCATTGTAATGACGCTGGACGGCCGACCGCTCCGCACGGTCATCACCGGCCGCCGCCACATCGTCACGGGAAGCTACCCGAGCCGAAAAGCGCGCAGGGCCTTTCCGCACGAGGGCATGAACGAGCTCGCGTTCTTCATGCACAGCGAGGTCGATACGACCGTCATCGACTATCGAGCTCAACCGTTCCGCTTCGAGTTCACGCTCGACGGCCGCCCGCGGATCTACATCGCCGATAGTGTTCGGCAATTGGATACCGGCGCGCTCGAAGTCGTCGAGGTCAAGAACGACTGGCGGGCGCTTCGTGACCCCGACTACGCGGCTAAGTTGGCGCGCGTAGGGGAGGTCTGCCACTCTCTGGGCTGGAGTTTTAGGGTCGTAACCAAGCCCGCGCTCACACAGCCCCCGATCTTCCACGCCAACGTCAAGGAAGTGCAGTCGCGGCGGACGGTTCGATACGACGCCTCCCATATCTATCGGGCCTGCGCGCTTATCGTGCGCGAAGGCGGGGCAGCGCCCCTTGGCGCCGTAGCCGACGCCCTCGGGGAACGTCGACAAGGGCGAGCGATCGTGAAGGCGCTGATGGTCGGGCGCGTGGCCGACATCATGCTGGATCGTCGCCTCACCGACGACAGCGAAGTCCGCTTGGTTCGCGACGCGGGCGCGCACCTCCAGTTTTCGGAGGTCCGCTGATGTCGATGATCTTCAAACCAGGCCAGCGGTGGACCTATGACGGCCTCGCGCTGGGCTTCGAACGTGAGCTGGGCGATGATCTGCTCGTTTTCAGGATCGAGCTAACGCTCGCGCCCCTTCAATTGGAGGACGATGAAGGGCGAAAATGGGCGCCGACCCGCGCCTGGGCGTTGGAGGCCTTCGAAAGTGGAAGGCTGAAGCGAGTACCAGACGTCCCCAGTTCAAGGCCGAGACGCCAGGCCGCGGCAATCGAGGTCGATACCGAATTCGTTGAACAGCGAGACCGGAAGGCACGATTGCGAGCCTTCGTAGTCAACTGGTTTGACGCACAGGGCGAAATGGGGCGCGGCTTGAAGGCAATCGAGCGAGCCCTCGTCCGACTTTGGCGGGAGCAGCCTGAGAAGGCCGCGCAGTTCGAGAGAATGCCCTCTGTTTGGTCGGTCCGCCGTTGGCTCGACAATCGAGGAACGCCCGGCGAGCGTCCGATCAGGCAGATGATCTCGATGACGGGCCGCGTGGAGAGGCAGCGGAAATTTCCGCCCGAGACTCTTGAATTGTTACGGCGCAGCGTCGCGGAATATTGGTCGCGTGGGAAGCTTAGCATCAGCGATGCCTATTCCCTCTTTCATCGCCTGATTAGCTACATCAACAAACGCCGACGGAGGGGTAACCTGGGCTTCCCTCAGCTCAGAATCCCCAGCTTCGAGACCTTCCGGCTGGACGTGCGGTTACATGAGCACTTCGAGACCTATGCGGCCAAGTATGGCCCTCTCAAAGCCAAGGCCCGCTTCAAGGCGCACGGCGAGGGCTTGACGTCCACGCGCGCCCTCCAACTGGGGTGCATGGATCACAACCTCCTAGACACAGTCGTCTGTCTGGACACCGATTGGATGATCCCCATCGGGCGGCCATGGGTCACCGTGCTCATCGATGTGCGAACGCGCTGCATCGTGGGTTTCGTGATCAGCTTTGAGCCGCCATCTCTCTATTCGGTCACCGAATGCATAAAGAGGGCGAACCGGCCAAAATTACATCTCAGGAAGCGCGAACCTCGATTCAAAATACTGGCTGAGATATTCGGCCGTTTCGACGAAATCGTCGTCGACAACGGCTGGGAATTTGCGGGCAACTCCCTTGAAGACGTCATGAATGACGTCGGGACCGCCATCCGCTGGGCCCCCGTGCGGTCGCCTACCTACAAGGCGATCGTCGAGCGGTTCTTCCGGACGCTCAATAACCTGCTAGCTCACAAGGTGACGGGAGCCGTCTACAAGCCCGAAATCCTGCGGGAGATGGGATACGATCCCTACAAAGACGCGGTTCTCACCTTGAGTGAAATCGAAGATCTCATGTGGGAGGCCATCTGTTACTACCATAAGTGCGAGCATCGCGGGATCGGGATGGCTCCCGCCGATCTTTGGCAACGCGACGTCCTCGCCAACGGCATCGACGTCATCGGCGACGACAGTCTGCTCGATAAAATCGCCGGCAAAACCGAGTACCCATGCAAGGTCACGCGGGGTGGTGTTCGGCTCTTTGGGCTGCAGTATCACGACCAAGGCGCCGTCGCCGGGTTGCTCGATGACCTGATCGGCATTGAACCGGTCCGGCAACAGCAGCGCGGCTCAAGAGCAGCGACCGCCACAGTTAAAGTCCACTACAACCCTGCCAATATCTCGGAAATCCATGTCTGGAACCGGCGGCGGAAGGTTTACGTCACGCTACCCTGCGTCGATGTAGACTACGTCGCGGGAATGTCGCTTTGGCACCATAGGCAGGTTCAGGCCTGGGCCAAAGATCGCAGTCTGGAATTCATTACGGAAGCCGATCGTCTGGCTGCGCGTGCGCGGCTCGTCGATCGGACCCAGAGTGCTGTCCCCGGCGCCAAAATCCGTGACCGTCGGGCTAAGGCCAGATTGCTATCGCCGCCGACCGTCCACCCGGTCAGTGGCGACAGGGTCTCTATCGCCTACGCGCCGCCACGACCTGACGGCCTAGCTCCGATCATCGATCACGAACCCTTGGCTTCAAACCGCAATGACGGCGGCCTTCCGTCGCCACGCCCGGCCAAGGGGCGGCGCAAGCGCGCGGTTCAGCAGTCCAAGCCTGGGCCGACCAAGGCCGATCCCGTCAAAGCCGCTGCGCGCCGCAAGCCGCCGCGGACTGACGGGCGGAATCCTTGGGACGCGTTCGAGTGAACCGGCCTTCGGGCGCTTAGCAAACATCAACGCGGCCGGGCGCGTGCCCGGCCGCCCCAATCTGGAAAATTCACATGACTCCCTCTGAATTCAATTCAGAAGCGGCCCGCTTTGTCGCGATCTATGATCAAATCTACATTCCCTACACCAAGCACATCGAATTCCACGCGCGGTGCGATTTTCTCCAAAAGCTCGGGCAATACTCCAAAGGTAGTCCCCAAAAGGGGTTCCGTGTCTTGGCTCCCAGCGGCTCTGGCAAGACTTCCGCCGCCCAGGCCTACATCCGATTGGCGGAGCAACGAACTCCGAGAACGCCCGACTTTATCCCCGTTCTTTATGTTGCGCTCGACGCGAACATGACCAGCAAGAAGCTGATGATATCGATCCTTGAGCAGTATGGGGATGGATTTGCAACTCATGGAACTGAACAGCTGCTGATTAAGCGAACTCGCGAATACATCAAGCGGTTCGGGACGCAGCTCCTAATCATCGACGAAGTGCAACATCTCAATTCGCGCGTCCGCGGCCGGAGCGACGTCACCGACAGTTTGAAACGTTTGCTCGATGGGGGCGTCGTCCCCGTTGTCTTCCTCGGCACGGAGGAAGCCACGGACATGTTCCAGCGCAACCTCCAGCTCAACGGGCGCTTGCTCGAGCCTTGCGATTTCGATCCGCTTCAAGCCGACGATCCGGGAGATCAAGCGCTGCTGGCGGGCTATGTCGAGCGCTTGGATCGGGCAATGGTCGATGTTGGCGTGGTGCGACACCCCGCGAATTTCCACGTTGATCCCTGGGTGCTGGGCGGCCTCCACGCGGTCAGCAACGGCGTCGTTGGTCGCGTCTCCCGCCTATTCCACTCGGCGCTGGAAATGAGTCTCAGGCGAGATGGCGATCGCCTTGAGGTCGAAGATCTCGCCGAGGCGGTCGACCGCTGGGCGATTCCGCAGGCCTTCATCAAATTTAACCCCTTTCACGGGGAGCGCGGCCAATGACTTCGTTCTCAACCGCCGTGCGGCCCCAGGGCGTGGCAGGCTGCGTCCTCTTTCCGCTTCAGCCGATCGCCGGCGAAAGTTTGCCAGGCTATGTCGTGCGCGCTTGCGCCTGGAATTATTTGTCTTCACCGCTGCTTATTCTTCGCGAGGCCGGTCTGGAGGGCTTTAGCGAACTGCACCGATACATCGAGCCGCGGCTAGGCGGTCTGTCGAAATGCCTTGGCGTGGATGAACAGGCTCTGCGTCCCCTGACCTTTCCCCGCCCGGTGCACAACTCACCGCTAAAGCTGGTGAACGGCGTGCCGGTGGCGGAGCGATCAATCATCCACCAAAGACGGCGCGTGTCGCCGACGGCGCTTTCAATTTCAGACCACCATCGTGCGATTTGGATGGTGCGGCCGTTTGGCTATTGCGCCGAAACCTGGGACCTTCTGATCGGCCAATGTCCGGATGAGGAGTGTGGCCAGGGCCTTGGTTGGAATAGCCATGCTGGCGTGGATCGCTGCGAGCACTGCAACTTCGATCTGAAGACGGCTCAGGTCGAAAAGGTGCCCGTCGAACTGCGCGACGGGCTCGCGTTCTTGTCCGGGCTCGTTGATGCGGATCCGGTTCGGCGCGAGGCGGCAATCAGACGGGTGCCGCGACAACTCGGCCAGCTCGATCCGTGGGTGGTTGTCGAGTTGGCCATGATGTTCGGCCGCGCCGCGACCGATCCGATCGGCAACGACGCGCTTCTCGACGAACCTAGCCTGCGCTCCATCACCAGTCTCGCCACCGGGGCTAGGATCCTGCTCGACTATCCAAGCTCCATGGACAGCATCTGGAGGGGCGATAGGGACGCCAACGCTACGGTGCCCGCATTTTTCAGCCGTATCAGAAAGATGGTCGCCAGCGACGCCCGTCAAAGCACCCTGAGGCTAGCAAAGACGATCGTCGCCTTCCACGCGGGCGAGAAGCGCGGCGTCGAGCGCCTCAAGCAGGTCCGCCAGACTTCGCAGTTTTTGAGTGTCGCCGAAGCCGCCCGAAGAGCCCGCATAGACAATGGGGCCATTTTGAAATTGGTGAAGACTGGCGCGCTAACGCCGCATTCCAAACGTGGGAAGGCGAGAACCCACGCCTGGTTTGCGCCGGCCGATATCGACGCCCTTGTCGCCGAGCTTTCCAGCCGCACCTCGGCACATGAGTTCTGCAAGGGGCATGCGTTTCCCGTCTATGCCGCCGAGCAGGTCGTCGCGTACGGACTGGTCCGGCCCAACCGGTCGCCGGCGGTCCGTGCGCTTCACGAGGGGCTTCAGCTCGACCGTGAGGATGTGTTGGCCCTGACGGAAAGCCTTGGTCGAGTGATCGTACGGCACGCACCAGGCGAGCCAGGGCGCGTGGCGCTGGAGCATGCCTTCACCGCGCTGGGCGAGCAGGAAAAGCCCTGGGCGCCTATTCTGAAATCCGCACTCGCCGGCGCGCTGCCAGGCGGATTGGGGAGCGACGATGCGGCTGGCGTGGGATTGCGGTCGCTAACGATCTCCGATGAAGCCTTTCATCTGCTGATCTCACCCGACGGCGAACGGTTTCGGGTGGACCCGTCGATTTACGGGGACATGCCCCGAGCTGACCTCAAGCGTGTCGACGCCCAGAACTATCTCAACGCCCTGCCAAACGATGTGTCGTGGCTGATCGAAAACCGCGAACTGTTCGTTGTCGAAGGCGTGGGGGTCCGGGTCCGACGCGCCGAGGTCGTTCGACTGGCGTCCAAGTATGTCAGCGCGCAGGAGATCGGCGCGCGTTACGGCATCAAGCCCAACAGCGTCAGGTATCTCCTCGAAAAGCTCGAAATCGAGCGCCAGGAGGGCTGTCCGTTCTGGCTCCGCGCTGAAGTCGAGGAGGTCCTGGAGTGGACATAGGTTAGGGGCCGGCGCGGTCCACGCGCCGGCCTCGGCCAACCCTATGGCGGCGGGCCTGGCGGGCTCCGAACGGGTTCGCCGCCATTCCCGCCGCCATCCTTGATCCGCCCCACACGGCGGCTTCTCCGATGGTCCCGGCGCTTATGGGTCCCGGTCCCCTTCGCATGTTCTCGGGCGCTACGCCGCGATAGCCGGCGCTTGGTCTAGAGACGTGGCGGCAACGATGGATCGCATGTTCTCCAAAATCTCGGCGTGGCGCCCCGCCAGGAACCGCTCGATCTCGGGCCGAGACAGGAGCCGCTCCAAGAACCCGGCCGCGATGACCAGCAAGAGCATGTCGTCCCCGTAGGAAGCTTCGAGTTCCTTGTAGTCATGGCTGACGGAGGCCATTTCACGCTCCAGCCGCGCCATCTGCTCCGATGTCAGGCCGGTCGCCTTCTTCAATTCCTCGGGGTGATGCAGGTCGACCGGTTTGGTGGTGGCCAGCAAAGCCTTGGCGTAGTTGGCGCTGTAGTTGTTGGCCGACACCATCAACTCGGCCACCTCAAGCTGTCTGATGGCCTTCATTTTTCGAAGTTTTTGGAAAGCATGGATCCCGACGGGTTTGTCCTTCAGGACCTCGGCGACGTCGGCGCTGATGCCGTTGAGCAAATGCCGGCGGGCGCGGATGGCGCCCACATCGACGTTGAGCGCGCGGGCCAACTTTTCTTCCGACACCCCGCGATCAAGGGCGCGCACGATCATGTAGTGCTCCTGGATGGTCGCCAGGCGATTGACGCGCTTGTTGTAGGTCAGGCCCTCATCATCGTCGGCGACCAGGCAGCGCGCCTCGGCGGAGCCCTGTTCGCGCAGGGCGCAAAAGCGGACATGCCCATCCAGCAGCAGATAGGGGCCGCCGGCCGTGGGCCGATAGACCATCAAGGGCTCGACCAAACCGAGCTGAGCCACCGAATTGGCGATCCGCTTATACTTCGCGGAATCCTTCACCGCGGCCGGCAGCATTTTCGACGGCAGAATGTCGTTGAGGGCCAAAATGCGCACCTGCCGCTCGAAGGCGATTTTGACGTCATCGACCATGGTCAAATCCGATCCTGGCCTATCCGCGCAGCCAATGCTGACGGCACCGTGTGAAAGCCCTCCGCCCGCATCAGCGCCACGAAGTGCTCGTCGGCCAGGAGCATCTTCAGAGCGTTCGACACGAACATCAGGCGGCTGCGAGTGAGCGAGGCGCGTTTGACGAGCTGCTGCTGACGTTCGGTTTCGCGTTGATAGGCTCGGATGAGGGATTCTGAAGTGACCGTCCCCCGGCCTCGTCCCTTACCCCCTCGATCGCGCAGGCCTTTGCCGCTGCTGTTGCGCTGGTCGATGATCTGGCGAATGGCCAGCACCTGGTTTCCCGGAATGGCCTTCTCTTCATAGGCCTTGGCCAGGGCTTGCTGGACCTCGCCATCTTTGGCTTTGGCGATCTCCATGGCCACTGTGTGAGGGATGATCCCGCGCTCGACGGCGGCGATCAGTTTCTCCTCGCCGTTCTCGAGCAGGTACGAGATCGCGTAGACGTATTCGGGGCTGAAATCGACCTTGGCGGCGATTTCCTGGTAGCTGTAGCCGCGCTCGCGCAACGATCCGATCGCGCGCACCAGCTCCAACGGCGTGTGCTGCCGGCGCGCCAGGTTCTCCACCAAGCTCATGACGAAACAGTCGTCTTCGCTGGCGTCGATGATGATGGCGGGGATTTCGGGCTGGCCAAGCGCGATGAAAGCTTCGAGCCGGCCCTGGCCGCAGACCAAATCGTAGCGCGCCTTGCCTGATCTGGGACTGACGGTGATCGGCTTCTTCAAGCCAAGATGCGCGATGCTGGTGACCAGCTCCTGGAAGATGCGCTTGTTGCGGACCCGTGGATTGAGGACGGTGATCGCCTCCACCGGGATCATCCTGACTTCCGGCGCGACCTGGGTCATGAGGCACGCAACGCCGTACGGCGCGTGAGGTCGAGGAAGGGGTCGAGGTTGTCGAAGCGATAGGCGTCGAGCCGGATGCCGTTCTCGGGTGCGAGCCTGACACTGGGCGCGGCGCCCATGTCGATCCAGGGCAGCAGATAATAGTCGCGGACGGTCGCGTTGTCGGCGCACATGCGCGCGGCGATGGTGATGTCAGGTCGCAGACCTTGGTCGAGCCTGATCTTCCAGCGAAGCCCGCCAGCCGGCGTTTGATGGCATCGAGCTACAACAACGGAGGCCGTGAACTCGTGATTGACGTGCAGGAGGTCGGTAGCCTCATCGCGCTCGATGATCGCTCCGGCGCCCCGGACCTCGCCGACGATCTGAGAAACGATGTCGGGATGGAGCGCGCGCAGGGCGCGATTGGTCTCGATGTAGCGATAGTCTCGTGCCGGGGAATAGCCCACCATCTGATAGGCGCGCACCAAGCTGCCAAACCGGCTCCGAAACGCGGAACTGGAAGGCATGTCTTCGAACTCGTCGATGACCAGGCCCGATAGCCAGCCCTTCTCCGCGAGAAGGCTGGATAGGCGTTCAAGCATCTCCTCGTCGGTATAGCGACGGCAACGATCCTGGATGATGCGCTGGGCGGCCTCGAAGAAGTCGGGTTCGACGATGGCCTCAAACGCCCCGTTGGCCCGCACCCACGCCTCGGGATCATTGGTCACGCGCTTGGCCTTCAGCTTGAAGGACACCCGATTGTAGACGTTGTTGCCGATGTACTTTTCGTTCGTCAGCAACTGGTGGACCACGCCGCGCGTCCACGGGCGCCCAAGGTCGGTCAGCACGCCCTCTGCGTTCAAAAGATTGGCGATGTCGCGCTCGGTACGCCGCTGCACCACGAACATTCGATAGACCCGCCGGACGATCTCCACCTCTTCTGGCGGGCCCGGACGCAGCACGACGCGATCGGTCTGCAGGCTCTTATGTTCTCCCCGACGCAGCTCGGCCTTCGGCGTCAGGTGTTCGTCGACCAGCTGCCGCCGCAGCCCGAACCCGGCCGGCCCGCCTTGCCGAAAGCCCAGGGTGATGAGGCGGCATTGGCCGGCGAAGACCTTCACCGATAGCTCGCGGCTGTACTCGCCGGCCATCGCCCGTTTGACGCTCTTTATGATGGTGGCGCCGATGCTGCCGTCGTTCTCGAATTGCTCGGCGCAGTAGTGGACGGTCATTCCCGCCATGCTGCACAGGAACTCGTAATGGGCGGGCTCGTCGGTGTTCTGGAAGCGGCCCCAGCGGCTCACGTCGTAGACCAGGATCTCGGTGAAGTCGGCCGTGCCTGAGTTGATGTCATGGAACAGGCGCTGCATCGCGCCGCGTCCGCTGAGCACCACGCCACTCTTTCCGTCGTCAGCATAGGTGCGGACAATTTCGAAGCCGCGCTTCGCGGCATAGCTAGCGATGACGTCGGCCTGGTTCTCGGTCGAGTATTTTTGGTGCTCGGTCGACATGCGTACGTATTGCGCCGCGCGGATACTTTTCCGCACAGAACCGACACCTGCATTGGTAACCGCTGTGTTCATCGCACGCGCCAATTGCCTCTGGCTCTCGGCCAGGAAGTCTCGTTTGAGGCGAGGTTAGGTGAAGGATCGCGGAATGTCTTTTCATAAAAAGGACCGAAATTTTCAGTCCAAAAAAGGAAAATCTTTTCACGTCGAGAGCGGGCATGATGCCCGATCGTTCGCCCCGGCGATCGCTACGGCCATGCTTTCCCAGTGGGGCGAGACGCCGTCGGCGCGCAAAGAAGTTGGGCGGGTCACACGGGCCAACGAGCGCACGGTCCGCAATTGGTTTGAGGGCAAGAACGGGCCAAGTGGCGAGAACCTGGTGGCGCTGATACGCCATTCGGACGCCGTGCTCGCCGCGGTCCTAGAGTTGTCGGGCCGCCGGGATCTCGTTCCGGCAGCCAGCTTCCTGGGCCTCAGGCAATCGTTGGAGCGCGTGCTGACCGCTCTGGACGAGCTCGGCGATGGATCAAGGCTCGTCTAACAGGTCGGCTGATACTTACCGCTGAGCTACGTTTTCTAAGTCACTATTGTGCGCGTCTGCCGCTGGCGAATTTTTGGTGAGTTCGATTTTCTCAAGCGCTCTAAGGCGAAGGCCATGACGGCGCCAGCCACGATGTACTTTGGCTGGCACCTCGGCTTTCACCGTATTGATGTAAAAGACCGGTTCGTCGTGATGCTCGCCGTAACCATGGTTGCCGTCCACAAGGAGGCCGCTTCCTGTCGATGGGAAATAGTCCTGAGACCAGAACGCATCGGTGACGCCCGTTTCAAACCAAGTGATGTATCCCTTGGTGCCGCTCCGAGCCGTTTGGCGAATGGATGTCACAATACCAAGCTGCCAATCAGAACTTTCTGAGGCGGCCCGCCGCACTTTCTCCCATCGCTGCCAATGCTCCGCGTCTCGTGCCCGGGCGCGCTTGGTGAAAAACCGTAGAAATTGGAAAAACACGACACCCTCTAGCGACCCTGCAACTTGAAGGGGGAACTGTTAGGAGGGGAGTATTTCCAGAGGTTGAATCCGCCCGCACATGCGCGCGGCTTGCCCGCGTTTTCGCGCCAAGTAGCAGCCTTAACTTGCGGGCACGCCATAAAGTAGCAGCCTTAATTGGTAAGATGATATTTGTGGAATGTGCTATTTCTCAATGTATTCATTTATTTAATGATAGCAGTTCTAAATTGCGCGCACATTTTGTGGGTGTCGTTGCAACTTAAGACGTACCCATTTGCAACTTAAGGCCGTCAATAGTGCGAGGCGGTCGCAGGTGGTTTGGGGCTAGGGGCTTGGGCCTTGAGGCCGTTTAGGCCTGAATGCGCCATAAGCCGAAGTTGGCTCGCCTCCGATACCGGACATTCCAGGAAGTTCGGTGCCGGGGCGAGATCGACTCTCTGCAGGCGGTCGGAATTCCCGATAGAAATTCGCAGACGGGGCGATCTCGCGCTGGCGTCGCAAGTGGTTCTCGACTCGACGCACCTCCTTAAAGCTGGCGAGATAGGCCGCGCGCCTGAACTTGACCGGAAACTGATCTCGTCGCGACCGTTGGCAGTAGTCACAAACATAGATCAGATTGTCCCACTCATAGGCCAACCATGCGTAGTGGTCGTCTTCGCCCCGTTCAAAGGCATCGCGTACCTGAATAGGCCGGAAATGCTCGATATGCGGCTGAACTTCATCGGTCTCGCAGAACACGCATTTGTGTCGACAGCGGTCCGCGACGGCATCATGAAGGTCGCCTTGGTAGAAGAGCCCATCTGCGACAGGCGGTCGGCGCTGCCGACGCTGAAGCGGGGACAGACGAAGATGGGCCAGCAACTCGCGCGTTCGATCCTGCATGAACGGCGAGGAGAGAAATGCGGGGGCTGGGGCTGCGCCGATACGGATCATGACGCCACCGACCTAGCCCAAGTGGCGCCCACCAAGGCGCCGGACTGGGTACCTCTCCTAGAGTCCTGGCCTTTCGTCATTTCGCCCCCGACCTTTAAGCAACGCTAGTTCGGGGTAGACATACAACCGATAGGCATCCTTTGTCATGGAGCCGCGATGCGGTTGTCCCCACGAGTTGCTCTAAGAGCCCGGAAGAGCCCGGGACGCAGTGTTCCCAAGTAGCGCTTCAGCCCGGATGGGCGGTCATACGGCGGCGAGAATGCTCTCGCCTATTGGTGACGGGTCGATCTCGCGCTTGCGCGGCGGGCTGAATGTCCAGTTGCTGGAGGGATGTCGATGGCAGCAATTGGCGCTCGGCTGCCCCGCTATGGAGACATCGACGGCGTAAAGGCTGCTTCTGCACGGAAGAGGTAGGGCGCGTATTGCGGCGGACTTAAGCGCCTGCAATGGCTATCGGCGCGGCGCTATGAGGCGCTGGGCGGCGCGGCCTCCCGTGATGTACCTGCCCCATAGTGCATCCTTCCAACCACTGGAAAATAGTGCACCATCAAGGTCCGGGACTAAACATCTAGCCGGCCAGGATCGGGGCTATCCCAGCCGGCTGCAGCTGAGGGGCCGAATGGCCGCGTTGTGCAAAAGGCGCCGCCGGATCGGCCATCGATCGGCCGGGGGGAGGCTGATCATGGTGATCCTGGATCGGTGATCCGGCGGCTAGTTCATTTTATTGCATCTAGTTATAACTGAAGTCAATGTCAGATCTCTCGGGCGTTCGCTGGCATTGCGTGATAAAGCGTTGCATAATTACTGTTATCAAGGAGCGCCCGCCCAGCGGACGCGGCCAGACTTCAGGACCCGCATGTCTCGATCAGCTCCCGACGCCGCCAAGGTCGCGCAGACCAAGATCCTACGGCAAGAGGCCGGCCGCTGGCTCAAGGCGGCGCGGGAGCGAGCGGGCCTGACACAGGCCCAGCTCTCCGACGCGATCGGGCTGCGCTACTACACCTTTGTCTCGCAGGTGGAGAGCGGCGTCGGTCGACTGCCGATCGAGACCCAGGCCGTCTGGGCCAGGGCGCTGAACTTGGACGAGGCGGAGTTCGCCAAGACGCTGTTGGCCTATTATGAGCCCGAGCTGCACCGACTGCTGTTCGGCGCGACCGCCTCGGCAAGCCAGGCGCGCGCCTAGGCCGCGGCGAGTTTCCGGACGTGGGCACCATCCTTTCCCTGGCTGACTGGATCCGCGACAGCGGCCAATGGACCGCGGCCGAGCGCGGCCGCCTCCAGGCGCTGACCGAACATTTTCCGGGCGGCGGCGACCTGGAGGTGGTGTTTGGCGCCACCGACGACGGCGCGCCGTGGTGCGCGGTGATGAACGGGGAGGGCGAGGTCCTTGTCCATGTCGCCCGCCTCGCCAACCAGTTCCTCGTGCACGTGGCCGGCGAGGAGGTGGTTTCGCGCGGCGACAACCTGCGCGACGCCCTGGGGCGCTGGCTGAGACCCGAGCCGGACCGCCCGGGCGTCGTGGTGCCGTTCGGCAGGCTGCAGAGCGGCGTGGACATGATGATCCTCGTCGCCGTCGCGGCCCTGCTGGAGGAGACGCTGCGCCATCACGCCGTGCAAGTGATGGATGGGCTCGCCTGGTCGATCGCCGACGCCCCGGTCCTGGAAGCGAAGGCGCCGACCAAGCACCTGGCCCCGATCGCGGCCGAGATGGCGAGCCACGCCCCGCGGCATGGGCTTGGCGACAATGATGTCGGCGGTTCGGCCGAGCGGGCCGTCGTCGCGCTGACGCCGCCCCCGATCGAGGCGGACGCCGCGCCGCTTGTCGTTGCGTCCCCCGCCGCGGTCGCCCCGGCCGCCCCGGCCGCCGCGTCCGCCCAGGTTGAGCAGGGGCGGCAGACCGGCTGGCGGCAGGCCCAGGGAGATACGCGGGCGGACGGACCGGCCGCGCTGTTGGTGCAGATCCATGGGACCAGCGGCGATGACGTCCTGATCGGCGGCGCTGAGGCGGAGCACCTGGTCGGCGGGGATGGCGACGACGTGCTGATCGGCGGCGGCGGACGCGACGTCCTCGAGGGCGGGGCGGGCGACGATTGGATCGTTCTGACGTCCGAGGCTCTCGCCTCCGGCGGCGACGGGGCCGACACTTTCGTGATCAGCACGCCCATGGTGATGGATCATGCCGAGACCCTGCTGGGCTCCATCCTCGGCTACAACACCCGCGAAGGCGACAGGCTGGTGACGGCCAGGGGCGAGGCCGTCGGCGCGCCGCCATCGAACGAACCTGTCGAGACGCCGAAGGACGCCCGGGGCGGCCGGAAGATCGAGGTCGATCTCGACGGTAACGGGCATGTCGACGGCTACGTGCTCATCGCGCCTCAGGGCGACGCCGCGCCGGCCGACACCTCGCCGGCCGAGCACGGCTTCGACCCTTGCACGGTCGCCCCCGGCGAAAGCTGGTCGGGTTGGACCGACATCGTGGGCTGAACGAACCGTCGCCCGATGCACCGCGACGCGGCGACGCCAGGTTGGTTTGTATAGTAATAACTAGACAATCTAAAACTATGTGACATAGGGTTCGGGTGACGCCGCCCCAGGGGCCGCGCGCCCTCGCGAGGCGTGTGGTCCGTCCACCGACCAGGCCTGGGCTTTCACTCCTCAGGCGACGGCTCCGCCGGTCGCAATCCGGACCCGATCCATGCTCTCACGCTCCCTCTCTGGCGCGCTCGTCGCGTCGCGCCGCGATGTTCCCGTGGTGACGCCCCAACCCGTTCCAAAGGTGTCGGTGGTCATCTGCACCCTCGACGAACACGAGGCGATCGGCGGGGTCCTGGATGACGTGATCGCCGACCTGGCCGGCGTTCGCCACGAGATCATCGTCGTCGACGATTCCCTTGACGACGCCACGGCCCAGGTCGTCCTCGGCCGGGCCCGCCGTCACCCCGCCGTCCGCCTGATCCGCCGCAACGGCGCCGGGGGTCTGGCCTCGGCCGCGATCGCGGGCTGGGACGCGGCGCGCGGCGAGACCCTGGCGATCATGGACGGCGACGGCCAGCATGACCCGCGGCTGATCCGGCGAATGCTGGAGCGGATGGCCCAGGCCCATGCCGACGTCGTGGTGGCCAGCCGCTACCTGGACGACAACGGGTCAGGCCTTACGGGCCTGCGTCACTGGGGCAGCCGCGCCGGGGTGATGGCGTCGAGCCTGCTGCTGGGCCTGCGCCTGGCCGACCCGCTGAGCGGCTGTTTCGTCATGACCCGCGCCTGGTACGAGGCCGCCAGGCCGCGCCTGTCGGGCCTGGGGTTCAAGATCCTGATCGACGTGGTCGCCTCGACGCGACGTCGGCCGCGCCTGGAGCAGGTGCCGACCGCCCTGCGCGCCCGGGTCGGCGGGGTGTCGAAGCTGGACCTGCGGGTCGTGTTCGATCTCCTGGCGCTGCTGGTCGAGAAGCGGACGGGTGGAGCTCTGTCGGCGCGCATGACCCAGTTCCTGTTCGTGGGCCTGACGGGCCTGCTGGTCCACTTGACGGTCCTGAGCACGGGACGGGCGCTGGGCGCGCCGTTCTGGCTGGGCCAGAGCAGCGCCATCTTCCTGGCCATGAACTGGAACTTCATGCTCAACAACGGCCTGACGTTTCGAGATCAGCGCCTGCACGGCCGCGCGCTCTGGCAAGGCCTGCTGAGCTTCTATGTCGCCTGCCTGGGCGGCGCGGCCATCAGCGAAGCGGTCGGCGCGGGGCTGCATGCGCTGGGCGTCCCCTGGTTCGCGGCCGGCGCGGCCGGTGCGGTCGCGGGCGCGTTCTGGAACTACCGCGCCGTGCAGCGCCTCACCTGGCGTC
This sequence comes from Caulobacter sp. GW821-FHT09A05, assembly GCF_059418465.1. NCBI lineage: Bacteria > Pseudomonadati > Pseudomonadota > Alphaproteobacteria > Caulobacterales > Caulobacteraceae > Caulobacter > Caulobacter sp. GW821-FHT09A05. The sequence goes on along the minus strand of NZ_JBWKPX010000002.1, from coordinate 280,446 downwards.
CGGCCAAGGCGGCGCGGCAGGCCGGAATGGTCCTGGCCGCCTGGGCCGGGAGGATCATCCGATGAGCCGCTCGTTGCTGAAGCGATCGCCGACGCTCGACGAGCGTCGGCGCTGGGCTGTCGTGGGCCTGATCCTGCTGCTGGCCGCGTTCGCGATCCGGTGCGCGCAGTTCGGCAATCCGCTGATCCATGTCGACGAGAACTTCTATCTGCTGGTCGGCGATCGCATGCTGCACGGCGCCGTTCCGTATGTGGACATATGGGACCGCAAGCCCGTCGGCCTGTTCGTGCTGTTCGCCGCGATCCGCCTGCTGGGCGGCGACGGGATCGTCCAATACCAGGTCGTGGCGACCCTTTTCGCGGCCGGCACGGCCATGATCGTCGCCCGGATCGCCGCGCCGATGGCTGGCCTGAAGGCGGCGACCATCGCCGGCGTGATCTATCTGCTGCTGCTGGGCCTGGTCGGCGGATCCGGCGGGCAGGCGCCTGTCTTCTACAACCTGTTCGTCGCAGGCGCGGCCCTGGCGACCTTGACCGCCCTGACGTCGCGCGACGTGTCGGCGGAACGGATCCGGCGCGAGGGCGCCCTGGCCATGGGGCTGATCGGCCTGGCGATGCAGCTCAAATATACGGCGGTCTTCGAAGGGGTCTTCATGGGGCTGGCGCTGATGTGGGCCTCGTGGCGCGCCACCCCCCGGCCGGCCCGCCTGGCGGCCGACGCGGCGATCTGGATCGCCATCGCCATCGCCCCGACCCTGATCGCCTGGTGCTGGTACGCCTGGATCGGCCATGCCGACGCCTTCGTCTACGCCAACTTCCTGTCGATCGGCGACCGTTCCGGCGCGCCGGCCGAGGAACTCGCGCGGCGGCTGGCCAAGGCCTGGAGGCTTCTTCACGTCCCCGTCTTCGCCGTCGTCCTGGCGACCCTGCTGGAACCGTGGCGGCGCTTTCCGAACGGGGCCGCGACGATGAAGTTCGCGCTGGCCTGGCTCGCCGCGGCGGTCGTCGGCTACCTGGCGTTCGGCACCTATTTCGATCACTACGCCTTGCCGCTGTTCGCGCCCCTGGCCGCGGCCTGCGCGCCGCTGTTCATCTATCGCCCGTACCGACTGGGGCTGGTCGCCGCGGCGTTGATTCTGCTCTCCGGCGCGATCGCCAACGGGGTGGTGGTCCGCAAGATGTGGCTCAAGCGCGGCCATCAGGCGGAAATGACGGCCATGGTCGAGGCGATCCGACCCCGCCTGAAGGGCTGCCTCTATGTGTGGAACGGCGACCCGCTCCTCTACCACCTGACCGGCTCGTGCCTGCCCACGCGCTATCCGTTCGCGGGCCACCTGAACCTGCTGCGGGAGAACGGCGCGATCGGCGTCGACCAGGCCACGGAGGTGAGGCGGATTCTGGCCGGACGGCCCAAGGTCATCGTCGATCACGAGCCGGCGGCGCGCGACTTCAATTTCGAGGTCGTGGCCATCGTTCAGGCGGAACTGCGGCGAGCCTACAGGCCGGTGAAAGTGGTGCGGCTGCGGCGGACGCGGCTGATCGTCTACGAGCGAGTTCCCGGCCGCTGAGCGGCCACCCCGTTCGACTTGTCGCCGCGCCAATGACTTGAGTCGGGCAGCCGCTGCTCCAGCAACCATGCCGTCAGGACGCATGAGGCCACGATCAGCGCGAACGCCAAGCCGAGCACGCCCAAGTCTCGGGCCAGCCAGGCCGGCTTCCATTGGCCTTGGCCGACGCCGGCCAGCGCCAGGACCGCGGGCGGACGGCGTCGCCGCCGTCCGCCCGCCGCCTTAGAAGGTCGCCCGCAGGCCGACCAGGAACTGGCGGCCGGGCTTGTAGTAGGTGAAGGTCGCGTTGTCGTACTGGAAGTGCGAGCGCAGCTTTTCGTTGGTGATGTTGGTCACGTTGAAGGTCAGCTGCGGCACGCCGCCGAGGCCGAAGATCTTCTCCAGGTCGAAGCTGGAGGAGAAGTCGGTCTGCTTGTAGTCGTCCGCGAACAGCGCCGCGGCGGTAACGCCGTTCTGGTTGGCGCCGCTGGATTGCGAGCCCTTCCGGTAGACGTGGCTCAGGCGCAGGCTGACGCCGTCGTGCTCGTAATAGCCCGTCAGGTTGTAGGTGTACTTGGCCACGCCGTAGGCGACGGCCGCGCCGTTGCTGGTCTGGTCGACGATGGTGGCGTTGGCGTTGACGCCCAGCCCCTCGACGCCGAACCGGCTGGTCAGGAAGTCGAGCGGCTGCACCCACTGGAATTCCAGGCCGTTGATCGTCAGCTTGTTGGGCACGTTGATCTGCGACTGGATCTGGACCGTCGCCGCGGTCGGGCCGCCGCGCGAATTGATCGCCGTCTTCTGGGTGTCGTTCAGGGTGTCGTAGGTGATGCCGTACTGGGCCAGGTACGAGAACGGCTGGGTCACGACGTTGTTGGTCGTGAAGCCGGTCAGCGACTTGCGGAAGGCGTTGACCGCGATCACGCCTTCCTGGCCGGTGTAGAACTCGAAGCCCAGGTCGATGTTCTTCGAGAAATACGGCTTCAGGGCCGAGTTGCCGATGGTGGCCTGGTCGGCCGACGGCGCGCCGAAGCTGACGCCGGGCAGTTGGGCGGCCGGATCCGGACGGGTCATGGTCTCCGACACCGCCACGCGGGCGACGGCGTGCTCGCCGACGTCATAGGCGATGTTGGCGGCCGGCAACCACTTCGAATAGGTGTTCTCGGTGTAGACGAAATTCACCAGGTTCGGGTAGCGCGAGCCATCGGGCAGCTGGGCGCCGCCCGGCAGCGTGTTGCGCGGATCCGCGATCGAGACGCGGCCGCCGATCGTCTGCTTGGTGTGGATATAGCGGGCGCCGATGTTGAAGCGCAGGTCGCTGTCCATCACCTGGGTGACGCCATTCAGCTCGGTGAAGGCCGCGCTGTTCTTCTCGTTGATGTAGCCGCCGCTGGCGCCGGTGTTGGAGCCGCCCGTCTCCGGCGTGTTGGCGTGGAGCTGGTCGTAGTTGGTGGCCTTCTTGACCGCGTCCCAATCGACCGTGACGAAGCCGGCGGGCCCGGGCCTCAGATAGCTGGCCAGGCTGGCGGTCGGGATCAGCGAGCCGCCGTAGGTGAGCGTCCCGGTCTGGCCGGCCGTATAGCCCGTGCCATAGCCCGGATAGGTCGGATAGCCCGCGGGCGCGGCGCCCGGCTGGTTCAGGCCCTGGCAGGGCGGCTGGCCGTTGGGCGACGGCAGGTTGATGCTCGGATTGTTGCCGCAGGTCGCGTTCTGCCACGGCTGGGTGTTGTCGTAGCCGCGGATGGTGCGCGAGATGTCGTCGTAGTTGCCGCCGAACTTCAGGTTCAGCGCCTCGTCGCCCCAGGTGACGACGGCGCGGGCGCCCTTGGTCTCATACCAGCGCTTCTCGTCCTGCATGTTCAACCGGCCGCCGGTCCAGACGAAATTGGCCGGGTTGTTCAGATCGACGCTGCTCTTGATCGTCGGGATGCCGGTCGGGTTGTAGGTGTAGTCGACGGTCGTGCCGGCCCCCAGCGCGGTCACCGGACCGAAGGTCGGGCTTTCGCGGTGGAAGTTGCTCTTGGTGTAGTTGGCCTGGGCTTCAACCTTCAGCTTGTCGGTGATGCGCCACTCGCCGCCCGGATTGATGCCCCACAGCTCGGTCTTCTCGAGATAGGGCCGGAATTCCAGGAAGAACTGCGAATTGGCGTAGGTGCCTTGCGTGACCGTGCAGCCGGTCGAGCAATCGGTCTTGTCGTACTTGGTGTTGAGCGGAATGACCGCGCCGTTGCGCACGATCCACATCATGTCTTCGCGGATCAAGTCGTTGTTCTTGTAGCCGTACATGCCGTCGACATAGAAGTTCAGGTCGTCGGTCGGCTTCCATTCCAGGCTGGCCACGGCGTTGAAGCGGTCGCGGCGGCCGTACTCGGCCGACGGGCGGCCCAGGCGCGGCAGCAGGCCGTTGTCGATCTGCTGGATCGAGGCGCCGGGGTTGTTGGCCAGCAGGAAGGCCCGGTCGATGACCGTGCCGGCTGTCAGGCCGCCGCCCGCGCCGACCGGCACCGTGCCCGGAATCGTCCAGTTGCCGCCGCCGGTGGCGTTGCAGCCCGTGGCCGCGCCGCATTGCGCCGCCGACAGGTTCGGGTTGGTGAAGCCGATCGTCTCGTAGCCGCGCGTATCGGTTTTGAGCCGCTGGCCGGAAATCCCGAACAGGACGCCGAAATTGTCCCAGGTCTTGCTGGCGATCAGCGAGCCCTTGCCGCCCCAGTCGGCGCCGTCCGGCTTCACGCCCTGGACATTCATGGTCAGGTGCTGGCCGGGCCGGTCGAACGGCCGCGCCGAGCGCATGTCGATATTGCCGGCCGCGCCGCCTTCCAGCAGGCTGGCCGAATAGCTCTTGTTGACCGTCAGCTTGGTGAACAGGTCGGTCGGGAAGAAGCTGAGGTCGACCGAGCGATCGGTGCCCTGGGCGTCGGTGGCGCCCGACGAGGCCACGGCGATCGAAGCGCCGTTCAGCGTCACATTGGTGAAGTTCGAGCCCAGGCCGCGGATGGCGACGTTCGTGCCCTCGCCCGTGATGTCGCGGGTGATGGTGATGCCGGGAATGCGGTTGAACGACTCGGCGATGTTGGAGTCGGGGAACTTGCCGATGTCCTCGGCGAAGATGGCGTCGGCGAAGCCGGTCGTCTCGCGCTTGGCGACGGTCGATTGCGCCAGGCTGCGACGATAGCCGGTGACGACGATTTCCTCGACGAGGTCACTATTGGGCGCCTGAGCCGCCGGCGCGGTCTGCGCCTGCGCCTGGACCGCGACAAATCCGGAAAGCATGGTCGCGCCGAGAAGCGCCGCGCGCCCCAGACGCACACCAATGGCGAGCGTTCGCATATGATTTCCCCTCCTAGGCGGCCGCCGCCGAGGCGCGGCCTGACTTTTTGCTTTTGGCGCCGGCGGCTTAGGCCGACGACATCAGACCTTTGGCCAGGCTCAGGTCGTAGTCAATAAGGCTTGAGGGAGGCTTGGCCTGGCCAGCCTCCTATTGGCCTGACCAATGGTCAGATCCAAAACGACGTTATTTTTCCGCGTCCTAGCGAATGACGGAGCTGACGACACGGGCAAAATACCCCTCCGATCGCCAATGGTAGCGGTACCGATTGTGAAAAACGGTGGGAATTATGCCACACCGATCGGCCTCTCGACATTTGGCAATGAGGCTCTTTGAAAAAGATTGCCCTGGACACCCGCCCCCTTCGGACCAGCTTCGTCCAACAAGGATAAGCTCCATTCGCGCGACTTGTCTGACAAGTCCACGGAGGGGCGCGTGTCTGTCGGCCGGCTGACCGGCTAAGCGAACTTGGAGCCGCCGCCGAGTTCGTCCAGGGCGGCCAGCACGCGCTCGGGCGATTGCCTGAGGCCAGGAAGCTGGACGCGGGAACAAGATCCTGGCGGCCCGACAACTCCAGGACCGCGGCCAGCACCAGGTTCTCGCCGCTGGGCCGGCCTCTTCAAGGTCTGCGACCCGGCCTGGTCCGAGGCTGAACCCCTTTTTCCGCTGTGGGCCTTCCTGACCTTCAGCCAACCCGCGTTCATGGACGCCTCGGAGTCGATCGGCCCCCATTGGCTTCCAGCGATCGGATCTGATGACTGATCGCCCCGTGCGTCACCCCCAGTTCCGCGCCCGCCTTGCCGAAATGCAAATGACCTCCCGCGCTTTCAAAGGCCCGAAGACCGGAAAGGGGGATCGTCCTTTCTATCTGTCATGGCGCCGGCGCGTCAGGGTTCGCAGGAAGCCAGAGACGATGGCCGCGGGGTCGGCCGAGAGGCAGACGTTTTGGGGCGCGCGGCGGTCGCCGACGTCCCATCGCGTCTCGCCACGCCGGCTGTCGTCCAGGCCGACGGTGACGGCGCCGCGCCTGGTCTGGAAGGGCATGGGATCCAGAGCATACGCGACGGCGGCGACATCATGCAGGCAACAGCCATCCAGGCTTTCGTAAGCGGCGTAGGCGGCGGCGTAGCCACGGGATACGTCGCTGGCGAACTGGCCGTGCTCGCCCCCAAACAGGGCTAGCTCCGAGGCTTGGGCGTTCGTCAGCACGCAAAGGGTCGTTACGTCCAGCCCGATCAGGGTGACGGGCCACTCGCCCGCCAGGACCGCATCCGCGGCTTCGGGGTCGTTGTGGATGTTGGCCTCCGCGAAGGGGGTGACGTTGCCGTGTTTGCCATGGGTTCCGAACGCCCCGCCCATCACGACGACCTCGGCGACCAGCCCGGCGATATCCGGCGCGCTTCGTAGCGCCAGGGCCAGATTGGTCAGCGGACCTATGGCCAAGAGCGTGATCTCGCCTGGATGGGCGCGGACCAGATCGATGATCCGGAGGTGGGCGTCTCCGGGATCGGCCTTGGTCTTCACCTCGGGCAGGAGCATGCCGCCCAAGCCGTTCTCGCCATGGATATGGACTGGCGTCGCGCCACGCGGACGAACGAGCGGCGCGCCCGCCCCGCGATACACCGGCGCGGCGGGGCAGAAGCGGTCCCGCAGATAGAGCGCGTTGCGGGTGGTGGTCTCGATGTCGGCGTTGCCGAACACCGTGGTTATGGCCAGCAGGCGCAAGGTCGGACTGGCGGTGAGATAGAGCAAGGCCAAGGCGTCGTCGACGCCCGGATCCGTGTCGAGTATGACCAGCTTTGGCGTCGGCGGGCTCATCCGTAGACCGCGCGGCAGACGGCTTCGCACTTGGCCAGGTCGAAGACCCCGTCGGTGCGGACGCCCGACTCCATGTCGATCCAGTAGAGGGCGCCGTCGGGCGCGGCGATGCGGGTCAGGATGTCCCGGACGGTCGACGGTCCAATCCCGCCCGAATAGCCGCAGAATGGGCCGGCGGGGGGCAGGGCGGGCCAGCGGTCGGGCTTTACCCCCGTGCCGAACGAGACGTCGTAGAGCCAGTCGACCCCTGTTTCGGCCGGAAAGGCGCTGGCGCACTGCAGGACCGTCCGCACGCCCAGCCGCCGGCCATAGTCGCGGGCCGCCGCGATCTGTTCGGACGTGCTGCCCTGAAAGCTGTGATTGACCTGCACGCGCTGCACACCGGTCACCGCCACGGCCGTTTCGCGAGGCGCGGCGACGATGTCGCGCGCGCCGGCGCCGCAGATGTGAGCGGCCCACCGCAGGCCGGGCTCGGCTAGCAAGGCCGCCCGCGTCGCCGTGTCGGGGAACAGCGGCTTGTCCTCCTGGTGCGGATCGACCAGCACGCCCCATTCGATCGGATAGCGAGTGGAGAGCCGACGCATGCCGGGCAGCACATCAAGGCGATCGACGCCGGTGAACGCAATGAAGGATGGCGGCTGCATGGGGAAAATCCGCGAGCTGAAATGCTGAATACCCTTGCAAACTAGCAAGTGAAACGTTTCAGTCAATCTTCATCTCGAAGGAGGTTCGGCATGGCCGAGGTGGTGATCGCGGGCTACGCGACGCTGGACTATGTGGCGCGGGTCGAGGGCGACTTCTCCGGTCGCGGCACGCGCGTCATGCGCCAGGGCGCGGAGGACGCCTGGCCCCGAGCGGGCGGAGCGGCGCTCTATGCCGGGGCGGCGCTGGCGGCGGCGGGCGTCGCCGCCGCGCCCCTGACCTGGATCGGCGACGACGCCGACGGCGCGGCCTATCGGGCCGCCTGTCTGCGCGGCGGCGTCGAACTGGATGGCCTCGCGATCGCCGGAGGCGCGCCATCGACCCGCTGCCTGCTGATCTATAACGCCGACGGGAGCTATGGTTGCCTGCTGCGGCCCGGCCCCGCCTTGCTGACCTGCGTCCAACTGGCCCTGGCGGCGGCCGCCGACTGGCTGGTGATCAGCGCGGGGCCGCCAGACATCGCCGGCCGGCTGCTCGACGTTCTGACGCCGACGACTCGCCTGGCCTGGATCGCCAAGGAGGACGCCGCTTGTTTCCCCGCCCACCTGGCGACCCGCCTCGCGCGCCGGGCCGACGTGATTTTCTGCAACGCCGGAGAACGGGCCTGGCTGGAGGCGGCGCGGTCGGGGCCAAGGCCCGCCGGGCAACGCTTGTTCGAGACGCGCGGCGCGGCGGGCGTGGTCGTCGAAGGTCCGGACGGCGAGGTTCACCAGCCCGTGCGTCCCATGGAGGTCGATGACGCCACCGGGGCTGGCGACACCTTCGCCGGCGCGGCCCTGGCGGCGTTGATCCGCGGCGGCGGGGCGGGAGACGCGGCGCGCGCCGGGATCGAGGCGGCGCGGGCGTTGCTCGCCTCGCGACTTACGGCAGGGCGCTGAGCAGACCCATGATCGTCGCGGTCAGGCAGGTGGTCAGAAACGCCGCCGCCAAGGCCTTGAAACCCAGCTCGACCACTTCGCCGACCTTTTCGGGCGCCATCGACGACAGGCTGCCGATCAGGATGGCGACGCTGCCGACATTGCCAAAGCTGGCCAGGGCGTAGGTCAGGATCAGCAGGCTCTTGGGCTGAAGCGCCCCGTCCGGCAGGGCCATCATGTCGCTGTAGGCCACGACCTCGTTGGCCGCGACCTTGGTCCCCAGCAGGGACCCGACGGTCTGCAGGTCGCCCAGCGGCGTTCCGGTCAGCCAGACGATCGGCGTCAGCAGCTTGCCCAGCAGGAAGCCCAGGGTGACGGGCGCGCCCGAATGGGGCAGGGCGGCCAGGCCCATATTGATCAGGGCGATCAGGCCGACGAAGACGATCAGCAGGCCGGCGATGTTGAGCACCATCTTGATCGCGTCCAGCGTGCCGAAGGTCAGGGCCTCCAGGCTGCTGCGATAGGGACTGGCCAGCACGATCGGCTCGTGCGCGGCCAGGGCGTCGCCGGGGATGATCAGCCGGGCCATGCCGATGGCCATCGGCGTGCTGATCAGCGAGGCGATCAGCAGGTGGCTGAAGGCGTTGGGCATCTTGGCCGAGATCAAGGCCCCCAGAACGATCATCATCGAGCCGCCGATCACCGACAGGCCGTCGACCATGATGATGAAGAGTTCGCCGCGCGACAGCCGGGGCAGGAACGGTTTGACCAGCAAGGGCGCCTCGACCATGCCCATGAACACGCAGGCCGAGGTCGAAACGCCGACAGGGCCGCTGACGCCGAACAGCTTGCCAAACACCCAGGCCGCGCCCCGGACGATCCAGATCAGGATCTTCCAGTGCCAGAGCAGGGCTGACAGAGCGCCGACCAGCAGGATGGCCGGCAGGGCCTGGAAGGCGAAGATGAAGGTGGCGCCGGGGTCGCCGATGTCGAACGGCGCGCGACCGCCGCCCAGATAGCCGAACATGAAGCTGGAGCCGGCGCGGGAGGCGGCCTGGAGCGCGTCCATGCCGTGGGTGGCGGCGGCGAAGGCGGCGGTGATGGCCGGCGCCCGGGTGAGCAGGATCGCCAGGCCGATCTGGCAGGCCAGGCCGACCAGCACCGGCTTGATCGGAAAGGCGCGCTTGTTTTCCGACAGCAGCCAGCCCAGGCCGATGAAGGCGATGATCCCGATCAGGCCCCTGACGATTTCTCCAGCGGCGATTTCACTAGCGATCATGGCGAGTCCGTTCGACGGAAGATGGCGAAGCCTTATAGAGTGAAACGTTTCAAAGAAAGAGCCTGCAATCCCAAGGGGAAATGGTCCAGGACCATTTCAACCGTGGTCCGCGCTCGAAGGGGCGTATCGCCCAAAGGATATTGAGAAGACAGGGGTTGCTGTCCAATTGGGCGCTTTGGAGCGCCGCCGGCCCCGTGATGAAATTGTCATTGAAATTGGATATGAAACGTTTCACTAAATAGCATCGACGTTCGCGATCGGGGATCGCAAAAAGGGGGCTAGAGCATGAAGACGTCCATCTGGCTGGTTTCGAGCGCGCTGTGCTCGGTCCTCGCCTCGAGCCCGGCGATCGCTCAGGAAACGGCCAAGTCCGCCGCCGCGCCGACCGAGACCATCGAGGAAGTGGTGGTCACCGCCGAGCGCTTTGGTTCGGGCCTGACCCGCGCCACCTTCACCCTGGGCGCCGAGGACATCCAGCAGCGGCCGCTGGGCGCCGAGATCACCCAGGCCCTGGTCAAGGTGCCGGGGGTCCAGGTCTCGACCGGCGATGCACGGGGCGGCAGCTTCTCGTTCGAGATCTATATGCGCGGCCTCAGCGACGAGCAGATCGGCCTGACCCTGGATGGTGTTCCGACCGGCGACTCGCGCTTCAACGGCGGCTCGCCGCCCGCGCGCTTCATCGAGTCGAGCAATGTCGGCAAGATCACCGTGTCGCAGAGCGCCGGCGACATCGGCGCGCCGTCGCGCTTCGCCCTGGGCGGCTTCATCGACTTCGTCACCGACGCCCCGCGCAAGGACTTCGGCGCGACGGTCGAGGGCGGGATCGGCTCGTTCGATTTCCGCCGCATCTACGCGCGCGTCGATACCGGCGAGATCGGACAAGGTCTGTCTGGCTATTTGACCTATTCGCATCAGGAGAACGACGTCTGGGCCGGCCGCAAGAGCCGCGGATCGCGGCGCGAGCACTATGAGTTCAAGCTGGTCAAGGACTTCGACAATGGCTCGTTCGTGAAGGCCCGCGTCTCCTACAACGACCAGAAGGACAACGACTTCAACATCGTCACCAAGAACGAGTTCCTGGCCGCGCCGCGCAGCGACCGGGCGCTGGACGCGATCACGGGCATTCCGGCCAAGGACGTCGATTTCGGCGGCGCCCTGGGCGGCTGGCGCAAGGACTGGCTGGTCTATCTGAACGGCCATTTCAGGCTGACCGACAAGATCAGCTTCGACGTCAATCCCTATCGCCAGACGCTGGAGGGAGAATCCTTCCGCTATCAGGACCGCCAGCGTATCCTGACCGGGGGCAATCCCCGCGCCGTGACCAGCTACAACGCCAACGGCGGCGCTGTTCGGCCGACCCTGACCACCCTGCGCAACAGCAATGTGGTGGGCGGCCCGGCCGACATGCGCGTCACCCCGCGCGACCGCGAGCGCTACGGCGTCACCAGCGAGATCAAGGCCGACAACCTGGTCTCCGGCCACACCTTGAGGGTCGGCGCCTGGTACGAGGGCGGCGACTCCACCGAGAAGCGCAACTTCTACCCGGTCATCAATTCGGCCCAGGGCATCGCCTACGATCGTTCCAAGCTGGACTATGTGGAGTACGAACGGACGGCCTCGGTCGAGACGGTGATGCTGTACGCCCAGGACGAGATCAAGCTGCTGAACGACCGGCTGAAGGTCGATCTGGGCCTGACCTGGTACGATGTCCGCTACGACGCCAAGTCGCCGCTGGAATACAAGGCCAACGTCAAGTTCTCGCAGCACTCCGACATCAATCCCAAGCTTGGAGCGACCTACCGGCTGGGCGGTGATTGGGAGCTGTTCGGCGGCTACGCCAAGAACTTCGCGGGCATTCCCGAAGACGCCTTCCTGGGGTCGACGGCGGTGATCAATCCCAAGGACCTCGACCCGGTCTCGACCGAAAACGTCGATCTGGGCCTGCGCTATGTGAAGCCGAGCCTGGCCTTCTCGATCCAGGCCTATGACGTCGCGCTGAAGAACAATGTCGGCATCGTGCCGCGCGACTCCACCGCGGCGCTCGATCCGGACGAAGTGGTGCGCGGCAACGTCGCGACCAAGGCGGCCAACATCGCCGGCGTCAGGACCAAGGGCGTCGAGCTGACCGGCTACTACGACTTCGGCGTGGTCGATCTCTACGGCTCCTATTCGCGGCAGGACGCCAAGCACGACAATCCGGCCGTCGGCAGCGTCGCGCGCAAGGCTCTGGCCTCGGTCGGGGTGATCGGCGGCGCGGGCGTCCGCGACATCCCCAAGAACTCGTTCTTCGGCCAGATCGGTTGGCGTCCTCTGCCGGGCTTGAAGCTGGAAGCCAGCGCCCGCTATGTCGGCGACCGGGTCGGCGGCCACATCATCGCGCCGGTCACCTTCCAGGAGATCGGGGTCGAGAAGATCGACGGCTATACGCTGTTTGGCCTGTCGGCGAGCTACGACGTCAAGCGCGAGGGCGTCCCGGATCTTCGGCTGCAGCTCAACGTCGATAACCTGTTCGACCAGACGTACATCGGCGCCGTCAGCGGCTCGACGGCCACGCAGCCGGAGTTTGGCTACACCGCCGCGACGCCCAACGCCCGCACCCTGGATCGCTATTTCGTCGGCGCGCCGCGCACCTATACCTTTTCGGTGCGGGCCCGCTTCTGACGTCGAGACGCGAAGGTTCCGCGCCCCTCATTCCGGGGCTTTCGCAGGGGCGGGCCGCAAGGCCCGCCCCGTTTTCCTGACGGCGCTTATTCTTGACGATGCACGTGAAAGGTTTCACGTGCTGTGCGGAAAACGGGACCGACGCATGACCAGGAACGATCCGCCGCGCAATGATACCGGGCGGCGCGCGACGCTGAAGGAAGTGGCCAAGGCGGCGGGCGTATCGCTGGCCAGCGCCTCCTACGCGATCAACGGCACGGGATCAGTGGGGGAAGCGACCCGCGAGCACATTCTGAAAATCGCCGCCCAGCTGGGCTATCGTCCCAATCAGAGCGCCAAGGCGATGAAGACCGGTCGCACCGGCGCGATCGGCCTGATCCTGCCCGACCTGACCAATCCGTTCTTCCCCAGCCTGGCTCAGGGCGTGATCCAGGCGGCGCGGGCCCATGGCTACAGCGTCTTCCTGACCGACACCGAAGGCTCGCCCGAGGCCGAGCAGCGTTCGGTCAGCCTGCTGATCGATCGCGGGGTGGACGGCGTGGTCTGGTTCCCGATCGCCGACACCGACACGGTGGGCAAGCTGATCGGCAACACCCCGACCGTCGTGCTGGACCGCAACCTGCCGGGCTATGATGTGATCCAGGCCGACTATGCCGACGGGGGCCGGCTGGCGGCCGAGCATCTGATCGAGGCCGGTCATGTGGACATCGGAGTGATCTCCGGTCCGCATGCAGCGTCCAGCGCCCGCCAGCGCGCCGAGGCGGCGATCGCCGTGCTGCGCGAGCGGGCCAACCTGACCTGGCATGTGCACAACGCTTTCGCACTGGACCTCGAACCGCAGGTGACCGCGGCGCTGGAGACTCGCACCGCCACCGCCGTGATCGCCGGGACCGACCTGATCGCCATCGGAGTCATTCGCCACGTCCAAGCCATGGGACTGACGGTGCCCGACGACGTCTCGGTGGTCGGTTTCGACGACATCCCTTGGGCTCAGCTGAACAAGCCCGCCCTGACCACCATCGACATGCCTATCGAGGAGATGGCCGCCGCCGCGGTCGAGACCCTGGTGCGCCGCATGGCCAACAAGACCGAACCTCGTCGCCGGGTGATGTTCAATGTCGAGCTGATCACGCGCGACTCCGTCCGCCGCCTGGTCTGAGCATGCGCCTGGCCCTCGCGATCGGCCTGGCGACCTCGGTACTGGCCGTCGCCCCGGCCGGAGCGGCGGCCCCTCCCCGCCTGGACCTTCTCGGCGCCTATGAGGTTCCCAAGGACCTCGCGCTCGACGGCGCGCCGTTCGGTGGGGTCTCAGGGATCGATTATGATCCACGAGCCGGCGACTGGCTGATGATCTCGGATGACCGGTCCGACAAGGCGTCGGCGCGGTTCTACAGAGTGCGTCTGAGCTATGACGCGCGTGGCGTCTCGGCCTTCAGGCTGAACCGCAGCGTCGCGCTTCGCGGCGAGGACGGGAAGGCCTTTCCACCGACCGCCAGCTTGGCTGGCGAGCGCGCCGACGCCGAAGCGTTGCGACTCGATCCGAGCAACGGCCAGATCGTCTGGGCCAGCGAGGGCGATCCCGCGCGCGGCTTCGATCCGGCCTTGCGCCGCATGAGTGTCGACGGCGCGCCCTCGGGGCGCGTTCCACTGCCGACGAGCCTGGCGTTCGATCCCCATGGCCAATCCGGCGCCAGGGCCAACCAGACGATCGAGGGACTGAGTTTTTCGCCGGATGGCCGATCGCTTTGGATTTCGATGGAGGCGCCCCTGATCCAGGACGGGCCGGTCAGTTCGGTGCGAGCCGGCGGCCTGACGCGGCTCACCCGCCTGGACCGGAAGGGCCGAGTTCTGGCCCAGTACGCCTATCGGCTGGACCCCATTCAGGCCGCGCCCCGGGACGGTCTGCGCGCCGACAACGGGATCAGCGAGATACTGGCCGTGGACGATCATCGGCTACTGGTGCTGGAGCGATCCGGCGTGGAGGTCCGCAAGGGTCATTTCGTCTTCCATTGCCGCCTCTATCTGGTCGATATCCGTCATGCTCGGGATGTCGCTGGCCGCGAGAGCCTCGCCGGCGCCCCGGTCCGCCCGCTCGCCAAGCGCCTGCTGGTCAACTTCGCCAAGCTGGAGCGCGTCGACGCCGGCAATCTCGAAGCCATGGCCTGGGGGGCGCGCCTGAAGGACGGTCGACGCACACTGGTCCTGATGTCCGACGACAATTTCGATCAGGACAGCCCAGGCGTCGTTCTGGTGTTCGCCGTGACGCCTCGAAGCCACGACGGCGGGAGGTGACCGACAAGGCGACGAGGCTGATCGCGTCCCGGCCGCCTTCGGCCCCATCAGGACAAGGGGCCCGAGGAGCGCCCGACACGAGCGGTTTGGAACGTGCGACGAGCCGAGCGGTCGGGCAGGCGGGGGACAGCCCATCCACCATGCTGACGGACGGGACGGGCCGCCTACTGGCAAATCGGCGGTGACGCCGTTCCCTACCGAAAAAAGAACCCTTCGGCGGTGGTCTTGTCGCTGCGTTCGTCGGTGATCCGGCCGTCGGAATGTACGTTGAACGAGTACTGCGCGAAGTCGTGGGCGCCGGTCGCCAAGCCGGAGACCCGGTACAGACGCAACTGGAACGTCCGGTTGGCGTCGCACACGGCCGAAATCCGATAGGCCGTGCGTTCGGCTGAAAGGAACGACCGGATCGCCGCGGGCAGGGCCAGCGCCTTGCCGCCGAGCGTCAGGGTTGGTTCGGCGGAAGCCGGGACGCCCGCGCCCAGGCGATCGAGCACGAGCTTGTCGCTCCCGCACCGGGCCTCCGACCGCGTGCTGAGCAGTTCAGGGCGGGTGGGCTCGACCGCGGACACGACCGCGGGCTCGGCCTGCAAGCCGACCAGGAGCAAGGGCAACGCGACGTAACCGGGCATGGGTGTTCCTCTCCATTCACACTGATGGGGCGTATCGCCGGTGATCTCTAGCGAACCGGGGGGCTGGAGCGGGGCGTAAAGGCCTCATGGCGCGGCCGGCTCCATGAAGGCCTGGCGCGGCGCCAGGCCGATCGTCCCGGCCTTGGCGTCGTAGAGCACCGCGAAATCGTGGAAGGGCAGGTCGCCGGCGTTGAGCCCTTCCCAGGGCAGGTTCGCCGGCGGCGTCGTGAACACCAGGCGCGCGGAGCCTCGCCCAAGCGTCACCTCCTGCCTAGGTCCCAACGGATCGGTTTGGCCAAACCGTAGCTCGGCCTTGGCGCCGGCCGGCCACTCGTCGGGCGGGGGAGAGCGGGAAATGACGTTGAGGCCGGGCGCTCCACTGTCGAGCAAGGTCGGGGCGCACAGGCGTTTCGCGCCCTCGGCCGCCACCAGGCAAGTCGGAACGGTGTCCACCCAGTCGGATCCGTCGCCCCGCGGATCCCTGGCCAGGGGGAAGAGCGTGAACCTGGCCCGCTCGGCGGCCGTAGGGTTCAGGATCAGCTTGCCGGCCGTCGCGTCGCCGGGACGCGGCAACAGCAGGATCCAGGCCTGGTCCCGTGTCCGGGTCAGCGGATTGTCGACGTCCCCGGCCCGCAGCCCCGCGCCCAGAATGCCCAGGAACCCGTCGGTGGGCGTGGCCCCGCCGATCCGGAACTGTGCGGGCGACAGATTCGCCGCGGGGCACTGCGGTCGTTCGGGCGCGCAAGCCACCGCGGACGTCGCGCTGAGCTCGACCTCGGTCCTGAACTGGCCGATCGCCAGCGCCGCGCGGGCGGTCTTGCCGGTCAGCACCACGCCGTTGCGATAGGCGTAGCGTTGCGGGCGGGCGCCCCGGATCTCGGCGACCGGGCCGGCGGCGGGCAGCAGCCGCAGGCCGGTGGAGCCGGTGTCGAGCATGACTTCGATAGGGGCGCGGCCGGCGATGGACAGGGGGATGGAATAGCGGGGCGCGGCGTTGGGCCACCGCGTCTGATGAATTTCGATCTCCGAGCGACCCTCCGCGGCAACGTCGGAGGCGCCGATGGCCAGCAACAGCAAAAGCGCAATCACACCACACCCGCTCGCGTACTGAAGGGCGGCGGCCGAGATCCGAGGCCGCCGATCGATCCACGAATGCACGCTAAACGATCTTTTTTTGCGGCGCTACCCAGGGGCGGATGGAATCGTTCGCCAATGCAATTTCCGCTTGAGTCGCGCGGCCGGGGATTGGACCATCGTTTCATGTCCGACCTCTACGATCTCTACCGCGCCGATCACGACTTCCCCACCGGTGTGCGGACGCGGCGTAGCTATGTCATCGCCAGCACGCCGCGCAGCGGCAGCACGCACCTAGCCGCCTGCCTCTGGCGCGAAGGGGATCTCGGGGCGCCGCTGGAATATCTAAACCCGCTGCATATCGAACAGATGTCCGCGCGGCTGGGCGCGGAGAACTACGTCGACTATTGGCGGGCGGTCCAGGCCCGCCGCACGTCTCCCAACGGCGTTTTCGGGCATAAGCTGTTTCAGCCCTATTATGTGATGGCGGTGCGTCATTGTCCGGACCTGCTGCCCCTGTTGCGCAGCGACGTGGCGGTGCATCTGTACCGGCGCGACAAGGTCGCCCAGGCGGTATCGCTGGCCAGGGCCCAGCAGACCCAGGCCTGGTGCTCGTGGAGCGCGGACGCCTTGCCGTCGGTCTACAGCCGCGGCCTGATCGGCAGATGCCTTCGAAGCCTGCTGAACCAGGAGCGTTGGTGGCGATCGGCCTTCGAGTTGACGGGAGCGGACGTGCTTTCGGCGGCCTACGAGGACTATCAGGGGCGCGAAGCGGCGTTGGTCGACGCGGTGCGCCAGCGCCTGGGTTTGCCCCGGACCAGCGACTGTCCTCCGGCGCCGATCCCGACCTTGTCGAGGCAGGGCGACGCGGTCAGCGCCGAATGGATCGCGCGGTTCAAGGCCGACGTGGCCAGTCGGTTGGCGCGGGAGGGCGGCCGCGCCGGCGTCAACGAAGAACTGGCCCAGGCCGTGGGACTCTGACGACCGCCGGAGCGGCCGCCAGGGCGTCGGCTAGAGCCAGTCGCGCGACATGAGAAACACGACTGGCTCTAGGTTTTTGTCTTCGCATCGTTTTTGCGGAAAGCCGGTGTCCACCTTTCCGCACGATGCTCTAGAGCAAGCTGGGCGCGTCGTTGCCGTTGCGGGCTCGGGATTTGAACACCAGCACCGCGCGCAGCGCCGGACAGTCCCGGCTTGGCGTGCGGGCCGCGTGCGGAATATCGCCCGGGAAGGTCACCAGTCGTCCGGGCTTTGGGAACGCCGCGTGGATGACATCGCCGCCGCCTTGGTCGAAAAAGACGGTTTCGCCGCCCCAGTTGGCCTCCCACTGCGGGTGGGCGTAGTAGATGGTCGTCAGGTAGTCGGGCTGGGCGCTGTCGGTATGCATATGGCCGTCGCCCCCGAACGTATGGCCGTTGGCGTAGACCCGCACCGGGACGTGATCGCCCACCACCTGTTCGCGGATCAGCTTCCAAAGGGCGATCACCGGGGCGATCAGGGGCCGGTCGAGCAGGTCCGCCTCACAGTTGTCCAGGCTGTTCTCGTCGCCGCCGCCGAAATGCGAGTGCCAGAAGCCGTGATTGACCTGGGTGGTGTTGGCCCGCCAGCCGTAACGCCAGATATTGCGGTCCATCAGGCCCGACAACTGCAGTCTCAGCTCGGCCGGGACGATGTCATCGACCATGCGGATCTCGCCATCCCTCGGGGGACGGGCCCGCAGGGCGATGGAGGGAGCGGCCCGATCGAAGCCGTAGGTGTCGGACAAGGCTTCGCGGGCCGCGGGGCTGAGCCAGGGGAGCAGGCCGCGCAGGCCGGTTCCGGCGTCCGCGCGCTGGCGGGGCTGCATGCGCGGGAACTGCTCCAGCCAGTTGGCGGTGAAGATGTGGGCCAGGTCGCGAAGGTCGCTGCGCGCGACCGGCTCTTGAGTCCGGTCCAGCAGGGTCAACTCGCCCGGTCCGCGTGGCGATAGGGCCAGGAAGAAGCTCCGCTTGGTCATCGCTCCGAACAGGAACGCCAGCCGCTCGGCGCGTTCTCCGATCACCGCCGCCACGTCGTGGCGACGGTCGGTCGAGACGATCGCGCGCTTGAAGCTCTCGGTGCCGTAGATCGAATGGAACAGGCCCGCGTCGCACACGGCCGACTCTTCGCCCCAGGCCGCCAGCATGGCCGCGGTGGCTTTCAAGTGGTCCATCAGCGCATGGCCCGAATGCGCCACACCCGTTGCGCCGAACTGGTCGAGGAACCGAAGCTTGGCGTCCATCGGATCGTCCCGGATATGGGCGGGACGAACGAGAACGGCGGTCTCGGAAGAATCGCTCATCTGGGACTCTCGTGGCTGGAAAACGAAGGCTGGGAGCGGTCTGGGCGGGCGCTGTTGGACCGGGATACTCGGCGCGCCCCCGTTAGGTTCGACAGTCGACAAGAACCAGGCCGCGCACGATCGTGCGTTCGCCTTCGTTCTTGCTGTAGAGCATGCTGAAATACGAGATCGTCTTGATCAGCAGCAGCGGGTCGCCATCCAAGGGCAGTAGGCGCAGGTCGAGCCCATGCGCCCTGGACGCGGTCTGAAGCCGCTTGAGGGCCGCGGCGTCCGCGGTTCCGTCGACCCACCGGTAGAACAGCGCGCAGTCCAGATCGCCAGGATCGGGTTTGGGACCGATGGCGCTGCCGCCCAGCAAGGCCGCCACGGCTTGCCCGCCGATGGCGTCCAGCGCCCGGACCGTAACGGCCAAGGCCTCGATGAAGGGCCTGCGGTTGGCCAAGCCCTCGCCCGCCACCAAGCTGGAGAGATCGATCAGATAAGGCGTGGCGTTGATCGGCGTGCTCAGGCGCTCTGGACTGACGAAGGGCGGAAAGCCTTGGATCTCGGCCTGGCGAAAGCAGGCTTGGGTCAAGGCCTTGAACCCAGGCGGCGGGGGTTCGTCGCGGGAGGTGGACGGTGGTTGGCTTTCCGTCACGCCATGGCTGGCGTGCGACGTCGGACGCTCGAAAGGGGATGCGGCTGGCACGGACGCGGAGATCCCGAACTCGCTTCTGTTGCGCCTACCCTAGGTTTTGTTTTTGCCTGTCCGCAAGGGCTATTTGAGCAAACCTGGGTTGTTTTTCGACGCGACGCCCTTGCCTGGCGACCGGATGCGCGCGTCCCTGTTCGAGGGCGGGCGGCGAGTCCGAATGTCAGCCGGAAACCCCCGCCGGCCTGGCCGCCACGGACACGGTCGGCGAGGGCAAGGCGTCGTTGGCCATCAGGAACAGGCAACGCTCGACGAAGCCGAACAGGGGCTCCCAACGTCCGTGCAGTTCGGCCTCGCGCACGGCCAGGGTGAGGGTGCCGCCCGCCAAGGTCGTCAGTTCATGGAGTGGGGCGTAGAGGCGCGGCCGGGCCAGGCCGTGCCGCAGGAGCGCGTTGAACAGCATGCGGCCGGTTCGGCCGTTCCCATCCACGAACGGATGGCAGTTGGAGATCGCGGCCAGGGCGATGACGGCCTGATGGATCACCGGTCCGTCCGGTGCGCGCAGCCGCTCATGGATCAGGACCATGCGATCGGCGATCGACGCGGCCGGTGGGAAGGCCACCCGCCGGCCGCTCTGATCGCGCTCGGTGCCGACGCCGCGACGTCTCGGGACGACGCGCCGTCGCAGCCCATGGCTGGCCAGGGTCGCCAGGCCTCGAACGAAATCAGCGGTGTCCTCCGCCGCGATCGCGGTGATCAGGCGCTCGCCGAACTCGTCGACCACGCTCCACTCGCGCAGCGACCGGCCCTCGCGCGCGGCCCCGGCGTCGGGAGCGAACCAGGGGCTGAGAGGGTGTCGCAGCGCCGGATCCAGATTCCAGTCCCGGCTGAGGTTGAGAGGGGCCCCTTCCAGCCAGGCGCGCACACGCGCCTCCATCATCGGCGGCGCCGCGAGGACGTGAGCCTGGGCGCGGGCCGCCAGGTCGGCCACCTCGCTGGTGGCCTGCGACCAGTCGGGCCAGGGGAAGAAGGATCTTCGCCGCGCGGCCGGGCTCAAGGCGTCGCTCCGTCGGCCGCCACCAGGGGCAGCGACCCGTCGGGCCTGCGCGTGCTCGTCCCCAGGGTCTGTTCGATCGGAGCCGGATCGCGGACCCCGACGGAGTCCAGCGTGTCGAGCAGTCCCGTCCAGGGCGCCCGCAGGGCGCGGCGCGGCTCGACGGAAATCGGCGTCAGGCCAGGGGAAAAGTCGACGAACCGCAGCTCGCCCATCGCCGCCAGCAAGGCGGTGGAGGAGACATATTCCTGATAGGCGGTTTCGATCAGGTTGAACTTGGCGTCGCGCAGTTCCTGTTCGGCGTTGAGCACGTCCAGGACGGTCCTGAGCCCCAGTCGCTGCTCTTCCTTGACGCTCTCGTAGGCGACCTGCTGGGCCTTGAGCTCTTCGCGCCGCGCCGAAAGCGTGCCGCGGGCGGTGGCCAGTTGGTTCCACGCCTGCGAGACGCTTCGGATCGCCTGCCGGCGCGCGTCGTCCACGAGCAACTGGTCGCGATGCGCCTGAGCCTCGGCGGCCGCGACGCGCGATCGAACCGCGCCGTTCAGGGGGATGATCTGCCGCAAGACCACGGCGGCCGTGGTCGCCCGAGCGTTTTCGATGGGGTTGAAGCTGTTGAGCGGCGTGGCCGCGCTCTGGACCTGAAGCGAGATGGTCGGCCGGTTCGGCGTCTTGGCCAGCTGGAGGCGAGCCTGCGATTGCTGCTGGGCGTAGATGGCGATCCGCAGGGCGTGGTTGTTGCGTTCGGCGCGGCTGAAGGCGTCCTCGATCGCCCCGGGCAGGTTGGGCGCCGCCGGCGGGGGCGCCAGGTCCCCGGGGTTCTGCCCGACCACGGCCAGATAGTCGCTGCGGCTCTGCGCCAGCTGGCCCTGGCGCGCCAGCAGCCGGGCCCGGGCTCCGGCCAGTCGCGCCTGCGCCTGCGACCGGTCGGTGATGGTCACCTCGAACAGGGCGAACTTGGCTTCCGTGTCGGCGAGCTGCTGCTCGAGCACCTGGACGTTCTCGCGGGCGATCGCCACGGCCTGTTCGTCGCGGCGCACCGCCGAGAAGGCCGCGACCAGGCTCTGCAGGATCTGTTGCTCCGACTGCAGGAGAGCCTCGCGGCCGGCGGCGACCTGGGCCCGCGCCAGGTTCAGGCCCGCATGGGCCGCGCCGCCTGAATAGAGCGGTTGCTCGACAGACAGCTGATCGGTGTTGGAGGTGGCTTCGGCCTCGACGCCGCGCGCGTCGCTGTGGGTGCGGGTTCGCGCGATCTGGAGCGAGGCGGTGGGGCCGTAACCGGCCAGGGCCTGGTTTTCGGCCTCCTGCACGGCGCGCAACTGCGCGCGCTGCGCCTGGAGCTGAGGGTTGGCGTCATAGACCAGGGCCACGGCCTGGGCCAGCGTCTCGCCCCTGGCCGGCGGGCCGCCGCCCAGGCCCGCGCCCAGGAGACCCGCGCCCAGGAGACCCGCGCCCAGGAGACCCGCGGCCAGGAGACCCGTCGTGAGGCGACGAGGCTGGCGTCGAAACAGCGGCATCGAAGGCGCCTTGGTCAAGCGGTGGCCAGGGGCGGGGGCTCGGCTTCGTCGCCGCTGGCGGGCGAGATCCGGGAGCGGCGGCGATCAGCGGTCGCCGTGCCGTCCTCGATCATGATCACGCGGTCGGCGGCGGCGATCGTCTCGGGCCGGTGGGCCACGACCAGCCGGGTGATGTTGAGCTTGGCCAGCGACTGGTTGACCAGGCGTTCGCGCGCCAGGTCCAGGTGCGAGGTCGCCTCGTCCAGGATCAGCACGCTCGGCTGGCGATAGAGCGCGCGGGCCAGCAGGATGCGTTGCTTCTGGCCGCCCGACAGCGACGAGCCCATGTCGCCCACGAAGGTCTCCGTACGCATGGGCATGCGGTTGATCTCGTCCTCCAGCCCCGCCAGTCGCAAGCATTCGTTGACGCGATCGATGTCGATGGTTTCGTCGAAGAACGTGACGTTGTCGGCGACCGAGCCCGAGAGCAGCTCGTCGTCCTGCAGGACCACGCCGATGTTGCGGCGAACGCCGCGGGGCCCCCAGACATTGAGCGGGATGTCGTCGATCCGTACTTGGCCGTACGTCGCCGGATAGAGGCCGCAGAGCACCTTGACCAAGGTCGACTTGCCCGAGCCCGACGGTCCGACGATCGCCACGAACTCGCCGGGTTCGACGGTGAAGGTGAGGTTCCTGAGCACCGTGGGCTCGTGCGGAGCATAGGTGAACCCAACGCCTTCGAGGCTGACCTTGCCCTTCATCTGCGGCAGGCCGGCGGTCGGCTTGTCGATGTCGGTTTCGGTCGGCGTCAGGACGATGTCGGCCAGGCGGAAGGTGTAGAGATCCAGCATCTTCCAGGAGACGGCCTGCTCGATCAGGTTGGCGCCGCGATCCAGGAACTGGGTGTGATAGGCCATGAAGGCGTAGAGGACGCCGATCGACATCTGGTCGGCCATGATCATCCGCGCCGCCAGATAGATGACCACCACGCTGGCCAGACCGCGGATCAGCTTCTGCGCGCCCCCCACGCCGATGGTCGCGAAGGCCGAAAGCTGGCTGGCCCGGATGCTGTCGGCCATCCGGTTGGACCAGTCGGCTTGGCGTTCGGGCTCGGCGCCCATCACCTTGATCGTCTGGATGGCGCGCAGGGTTTCGATGCGCTTGCCGTTCTCGATGATGCTCGTGGTCAGCGACTTGGCAGCGTAGTTCATGGTCAGCGGGATCGAAAGCAGACGCACGACGATGTAGAGCGCCAGACAACTGACGGTGACCGCGGCCAGGCTGGGAGCGAAGACGAACATCATCACCGCCGTGGCGATCGACAGCACGCCGTCCAGGACGACAGCGATCAGGCCGCCGGCGATGAGGTTGCGGATCGGATCCAGAGCCTGGAACCGCATCAGGGCGTCGGCCAGCCGTCGACGCTGGAACCAGGGCAGCGGCAGCCGGATCAAATGATGAAACAGCCGCTGGGTCATGTCCCAGTTCATCAGGGCCGAAAGCTTCTGGGTCGCGAAGCCTCGCAGCGTGTCGGCCACGACGTTGAAGATGGCGAACAGCCCAAAGCCGATTGCAAGGCCGGTCAGCAGATCGAAGTCGCCCTTCAGGACCGCGTCGTCGACGACGAACTGCATGTAGAAGGGGCTGATCAGGACATAGACTTGGAGCACCAGCGAAAGCACGACCACCTGGCCAAGCCCGCCGCCCAGGCCCGGGGCCCAGCGCACCACGCTCCAGAGATTGAGCGGGGAGCGATCGCGACGGCGCTGGAACGCGGGCGTGGGCGAGAGCTCCAGCGCCGCGCCGGTGAACTTGGCGTCCAGGTCCTTGAGGCTGACCTTCACGTGGCCCCGCCTGGGGTCGAAGATCTTGGCCCAGCCGCGGTTGACGCTGATCAGGACCACGAAGTGCGACAGACCCCAGTGCAGGATGGCCGGGCATTTCACGTTGGTCAGTTCCTGGGGCTCGCACCGCAGCGGGCGCGCCGCCAGGTTCATCGAGCCGGCCAGGTCGATGATGTCGCGGAAACTCATGCCGCGAGAGGACATCGGGAAGCGTTTGCGCAGTGAGGCCAGGTCGGTCTCGTCGCCGAAGATCTGCGCCACGGCCGCCAGGCACGACAGGCCGCATTCGGCGGCCTCGGTCTGTTGGAGTCGGTAATCGGGGGTCATGGGCTACTGGACCTTCGAGCGCTCGCGCATGGCCAGGATGGGGTCGAGCACCCATTCGATGAGCGAGTGACGGTCGAGGACGATCTCGCCGCTCAGTCGCATTCCGGGCATCAGCGGCCATTCGCGGCCATAGGCGGAGACCGTCTGGCGATCGAGCCTGGCGACGACCCGGTAGAGCGGTTCCTTGCCTTCGGGCGCGGCCACGCCGGCCGGCTGGTCGGCGGGCGCCACCGGAGCGTCCGACACCTCAGTGATCGTGCCGCCGCCGACGCCGAACCGGCGATAGGGGAACGCCTCGTATAGAAGCCTCACGCGGTCGCCCTTTCGCACGAAGCCGATCGCCTTTGACGACACCCAGAGCTCGGCGGTCTGCTGGGCGTTGGCGGGCAGCAGGATCGCCAGCTGACTGCCCGGAACAGCCGTCTGGCCCGGACGGGCGGCCAGCGCCGCCACACGGCCCGACCGTTCGGCGGTCAGCAGGACCTGTCCCTCGCTGGCCAGGGCCGCGCGCCGCTCCAGCAATTCGGCCCGGCTCTTGGCGATGTCGGCCTGGGCGGCGGCGCCGTCGGCCCGGGCGCGCCGGGTTTCGATCTGGGCCTGAGCCAGGTTGGCGCGGGTCTCGCTCAGTTGCCGCTCCAGTCCCGCGACGCTGATCTTGGCCTCCAGCAGGCTGTCTTCGCGCTGGCGCAGCTGGATGGCGGGCATCAGCCGCTTCTCGAAAAGCTCACGGGCCGAGGCGACGGTCTGTTCGTTCAGCGCCTGGCGACCGCGCTGCAGTTGCAGTTGATCCTCCAGCCCGCGGATTTCCTGGATCAGGCCGGCTTGCCGGGCCAGGCCCAAGGCTTCGGTCTGTCTGGCGCTGGCGCCTCGCGCCTCGCCCTGCGCGCTGATGGCGTCTTCCTGCTGGGCCGAGGCGGACGAATAGAGGCCCGAAACGGCGCCGGCGTCGACGGTCGCGTCCAGCGCCATCTTGATCAACGGCGCGCCGGCCGAGATCGTCTGCCCGTCCTTGACGAACACCTGCGAGATCACGCCCGCGCGCGTGGTCGTCAGCTTGATGGCGCCGGCGTCCGGCTCGATCCGGCCGGGAACGCGCTCCACGCGGGCGTACCGCGTGAAGATCAGGAAGGCGAAGCCCGCGAGCAGCAGGACGCCCAGGAAGCCCGTCAGCACCCAGCTGCTGACGCCGAACGTCTCGGACGGCGAGCCCAGGCGCGAGCGCGCGGCCCTGACCGCGTTTTCCCGAAACAGCGAGGCGTCGTCGTCGTTGGACGGCGGAGGGATGGCGATCTTGATGTTTTTCATGGCCGGGACGTCCGGCCGCCGAGCCGCCGCGAGCCCGGGGCGCCAGCGCGCGCGCGCGTCGCGCAACGCTGTCGGCGGCGAACGATCTGGATACGCAACGTCACGCGGTCAGTCCTTGCGGGCCGCACGCCGTTAGGCTCAAGTTGAAGCCGGTACGCCCCCATCGGGATTACCCTAGATACACATTCCAAAATCACACAACATAAAGTCGCGCTGGCGGGAGAAAAAGGCGCGACCCCGTCATCAGGCTCGAGCTCCCATGTCGGCGACCTGAGCCAGGGCTTCGCTCACCGGATCGGCCCAGCGGCCCGCGCGCGACTGCTGCGCCACGGTCATGTTTTCGTACCAGGGCGTGCGGCGCTGGTTTCGCCGCCAGCGCCAATCGACGCCGGCGGCGGCCAGAAGCAGGATCGTGCGACGGCCCATCGCGCCGGCCAGGTGCGCTACGGCGGTGTCGACGCTGATCACCAGGTCGAGGTCGGCGATCACCTTGGCGGTGTCGACGAGCGAGGCGTCGTCGCCGAGCGGCGTAAGCATGCGCTCGGCTTCGGGGGTTTCGGCGATCTGGCTCGCGCCCGGACCAATCTGAAGGCTTACCGGTTGGACGCCGGGCGCTCGCAGAAGGGGCGCCAGGGCTGACAGGCGGGTCGAGCGATGGGCGTCCCGCGGGTGGTCGGGATTGCCTTGCCAGGCGAAACCGACCGCAAGCCGGCCGCTTTCGGCGCGCGCGGGCCTGGAACCGATCACGTCCTGGAACAGGTAGGCCGAACGCGCCAGGTCCGAACTCCGCTCCAGCCCGAGCAGGGCGGGCAGGCTCATCAGGCAGCACCAACGCTCGGCGCGGCTTATCAGGGGCTCGTCGATCCGATGAAACCGGGGGGCGGGCGAGAGCGACCTGATCGCCGGTTCGAGATAGGCGCGGCCGACCACCGTCACCTCGACGCCGCGGCGGACGAGGTCGGGCAGAAAGCGCGCGAACTGCAGCGTGTCGCCCAGGCCTTGTTCCGGAAACACCAGAAGGTCGGAGGGTAGGGGTTCGCCCACGCGCCAACGCTCGACGCTGCGTCCGCTCGATTTGCCGCGCAGTTGCGAGAACGGGGTCAGCCTCAGCGCGTCCAGTCGGTTCTCCATGTCGATCCAGCCTTCGCGCCAATTGCCCTGGCGAAGACGCGACAGGCCGCGGCAGAGGAGGGTGTCGGCGGAAGGGGCGGCGTTCAACGCCAGCTCATAGGCTTCCTCGCTGGCTCGCGCCTGGTCGTGATAGGCCGCGTAGGCGCCGAAGGCGGCGGCCATTTTCGGCGGAATGGAATGGCGCGCGGCGATGTCCCTGAACAGGCGCGCCGTCTGGGCGTAGCCGCCCTCCCGCATGCTCGCGGCCAGTCGGGCGCCCAATTCCCGAGGCGCGTTGGGCAGCGGCGGTGTGGACTGTAGCGACAACTACAAATGTTCCTTGCGCACCTTTCTCGGCAACCTATGGTGGCTTTCGGCTGTTTGGCAACGCCGTTTTTCGCCTTCCGCGCGCGTCCGCACGAACGCTCGTTTGATCACGAAAATTTTATTACTCAATCTAAGGGTACGATATGGATTCTTCCACTTAAGCGTGCCCCAAAATCGTGGCCCCGCATGGTGGGGTGACGCCACATAGGTGCGATGACATGCGCGAGCTTACGTTGGAAGAGCTGGAGTTGATCACCGGCGGTACGACCACGGACGATACTTGGGTCGACGGCATCACCGTCACTGGCTACCCCGATGGTGGTGATGGCTGGGACGGTTGGTGGGACGGGGGCTATGACGGCGGCGACGGCGGTTACGACGGCGGCGGCGGCGGTGACGGCGGCGATCCGCCCCCGGAAGAATACCCGCCGTGCGTCGCGGCCGCGCCGGAAGGCGTCGACGCCGGATCGATCCTCGACGCCGCCCGCAACGCGGCCTCGCAAATCGCGGCGGGCAACGACGAGACCTACGAATATGGCGCGCTGATCTACGAACACAACGGTTCCGTGGGCGTGGGCAACGTCTATACGCAGAGCAACACGGGCCAGGTCGACATCGGGGCCGGCGGCGTTCCGGACGGCGCGCGCATCGTCGGCTACATCCACAACCACCCCGATGTCGGCGGCATCGACGATCGCACGCCGTCGAACCACAGCGGCGGCGACTGGGACCAGTACACCAGCCTGGTCAGCAGCACCTCGCTGCCGCGGGGCATCACCGCCGACCCGAACATGCTGCTGTTCATCTATACGAACGAGGATGGTTCGGTTCGGGCCTATGACAAGACCGACAAGAACACCAACACCGCCAGCTGCGCCGTCTGATCCCGGCGAGCGACGGCAAGGCGAGCTCCGTCATGTCGTCGGAAAGGGGGTGGTCCTTTCGGGCCGCCCCCGGACCGAACCGCCCGGCCGGCGCTTCAACGCCGCCAAGATCTCCGCCTCAGTGAGCATCCAAACGGATCGCCGTCAGCGACTTCGTCAGCAAGGCGAACCCCTCCCGCTCAATGCGCGCATCCGGGAACAGCAGCTTCATGTCGCCGAAGGTCGGGAGCCGGGGGTGCTTGTCGAGCCGCTCGTAGGCGTCGTGAAGCGAGCCCGATTTCCGCCCGCCACGCAGATCGAAGTTCATCAGCATCCAGGCCTGGAGCGGCAACGGCAGCCAGTGAAAGAAGAGGCGGCGGTAGTGAGGCTCCACCGGGAACCAGAAATAGGGGGCCTGGACGTAGAAGCTCTTGCCGACGCGCCGGACTTCGGAGGCGTATCTGCGCTGGGCTCGCCATGTGACGACGCCGGCAGGGTCTTCCACATGCTCGATGACCGAGTTCGAGACGACGATGTCGAATGCGTTGTCCTCGTACTCCAGCGCGCAGGCGTCCCCCACCACGTAGGTGAAAGTTTCGTCGTCGGCTCCCGACCGAGGCTCAAGGTTGAGAACGGTGATTCTGACGTCCATTCCCTCCAAGGAAGGCATGATAGGCCGCCAGAAATTCGCCGTCCCCCCGACGTCGAGCACCCGGAGGGGGCCGCCGCCAGAGCGGGCGGCCTTCAGCAAGGGAAGCAAATGCCTTCGAGCGCGTCGCGAACGCGCGAACGCGGAAATACTGTCGAATATAGCCCACCCCCAACTAAACCACCGATTTCACCCGGCGATAATGCAATCATGTAATCAGCCAGGGATCAACGACGGTCGCCACCGAGGATCGCGCGCATCGCCGACCACGGAGCCAAGCCCGAGAACGCGAAGAAGCCCGCCGCTGGAGAGCGACGGGCTTCAGGATCATGGAGGCGAACCTGGTTCGCCCATGGCCTGGGCTGACAGTCCTTCCGGCCAGTCCGCGGTCGCCGCCAGCCTCGAACATCGCGCTCGATCCTGTCTATCAGGGCGCCTTGAACCACGGCGGTCGCACCACGAACCGCAAGTTCAGCGGGTCGGGCGCGCCGGGATAGTAGTCGGTGCTGATGATCTGCGCGCCCGAGCGCAGCGCGGCCTGCAGGCGACCCTGGTCGTGCAGGCGGGCTTCGCGGGTGTCGGCGTCGCTGCGGGTGCGGACCAGGAAGCCCTGGGCGACCAGGTCCTTGATCCGGGCTTCCTCGGCCCGGGGATCCTGGATGTTGAACACCGCGGCTTCGGGCTCGGCGGCGTCGTACAGGCCGAACATCATGCGGCCGGCCAGGGACGGATGGTCCTGGCGATAGAGCTGGGCGATCCGCGGGTTGGAATCCAGCACCAGCAGCACCTTGCCGCGCGACGCCGCCAGGCTGGGCCAGCGCCCGTCCGTCGCCGCCTGGCGCAGGGTGGGAGCGTCGCCGCGCAGGTCGTCCGGCGCGACGACATGGGCGCGGCCGAACGCCCGGACCGCGTCGGCGTCGAGGCCCGCGAGGTCCGCCTCGGTATAGGCCGGCGGGTTGGGAATGGCGGGCGTGTCGAACGGCTCTTCCTTGGTGTTGACGAAGATCACGATCAGGTCGTGATCGGGATGGGCGCGAGACCAGGCGGCGACCTGGCCGAAGCAGTCGGCCAGGGTCAGGCAGAGCGTGCGCGCATCGACGACGGGGGCGTGCAGGACCTTGGCGCCCGGCCGCTTCATGGTCGCCAGCCGGGCCGGATCGCCGGCATAGGGCGCGGCGTAGAGACCGCCGGCGCTATCGGCATAGGGGTCGAATTCCAGCTGGCGCAGGCCCAGGTCCAGTTGCGCGGCGATCGGCGGATGGCCGTATTCGACGCCCGTGGAACGCGGGCCCATCACCTGGCGCTGGTGGGCCAGGGCGGCCGGGTCCAGGTCCGGGCGATAGCTGTTGTGCGAGCCCAGCACGTGCATGGCGTTGAGCCGGGGCGCATCGGCGGCGTGGGCGCCCAGCGGCGACAGCAGTGGCGCCATCAGTGGCGCCATCAGGGCGATCGACGACAGCAGGGCGGCGGACAGGCGCATGACGGATCTCGTGAAGGGAAAAGTCGGCTGGGCGCGCGGACGCGCCCAGCCGCGAGGTGAAGCGGCCGAGGGGGCGGCCGCCTTCGGGGGACGGTTAGAACTTGCCGCGCAGGGTCAGCGAGACCGTGCGGCCCCAGTGATAGATCTCCATCGGCTGGTCCTTGGTCTTGCCGTAGACGTAGCGGATCTCGTTCGTGAGGTTGGAGCCTTCCAGCGTCAGGGCGTAGTTCGGCGTCAGGTCGTACGAGATCGAGCCGTCCAGCGAGCCATAGGCGTCGATATAGGACTCGGCGGTGGTGGTGCTGCCCGTGCCCGACAGGTAGCGCGAGCGCCAGAACCAGCCCAGGCGCGCGGCCAGCGGGCCTTTCTCGTAGTAGCCGACCAGATTGTAGCTGGTCTTGGACAGGCCGATCAGGTCGTCCTTGATCTGGCGGTTGCCGGCGAAGTAGCTGGCCTTGCTGTCCACGAGCGTCACCGAGGCCTGGACGCCCAGGCCGTCGAACGGACCCGGCAGGAAGGCCAGGCTCTGGTTGTAGGCCAGTTCGACGCCGGTCAGCTTGGCGTCGCCGCCGTTGACGCTGGTCGACAGCAGGATGTCGCCGCGGCCCGGGACCTGGATCGTGGTGTTCTGCTGGGTGATGTAGTCGTCCATCTTCTTCCAGAACACCGCCCCGGTCAGGGCCGTGGTCGGGGCCGGGTACCACTCCAGCGAGGCGTCCAGCTGGTCGGCCAGGAACGGCTTCAGGGCCGGGTTGCCGCCCGAGGCGTTGGGCGAGTCGCGCGAGACGCTGATGCGCGGCGCGCTGTCGGTGACGTTGGGCCGGTTGACGACGCGCGAGGCGGCGAAGCGGGCGATCAGGGTGTCGCTGAGCTCGGCCTTGACGTTCAGGCTGGGCAGCCAGTTTCCATAGTCCTGCGGATAGGCCACCGGCGTCAGGACCGGGTTGTTGCTGGCGTCGGTGCTGGTCAGGGTGCCGCTCGCCACCTGTTCGGTGCGGGCGTAGCGGACGCCGACATTGCCGCTGATCGGCACGACGGCCTCGAACCGGAAGTCGCCGCGCACATAGGCGCTGGTGATCTTCTGGTCGACGACGAACGAGTTGCGGGCGTCGGCGGCCGACAGCGGCTGGGCGGCGACGGCCGGGGTGAACAGGCTGTTGTAGAAGGCCGTGGTGGTCGGGGTGACCCAGTTGCGCGGCGTATTGCCGTCGAAACCCGACAGGAAGTTCTTGTAGGGGAGGGCCTCGTAGAAGGACGAGCCGAGCGTGCTGACCGGCACGTTGAGGTCGTTGTTGAGCACCCAGTCGCGACGGCGGTAGTCGCGCTTCAGGTTGTGACGCTCGGCCCCGAAGGCGATCTTGCTGAACCAGCCGTCGAACACCCGCCCGCCGTCCAGCCGGATCGTCTCGTCGGTGTCGCGCGAATCCTTCCAGGTGTAGTCGAAGGCCTGGCCGACGAAGTTGGCCGGGTTGGTGTAGTCCACCGTGGTGGTCAGCTGCGGGATCGACTTGTAGCCGCGCGAGAAGTCGTAGGTCAGCGGGCCGAAGAAGGCCAGGCGGTTGCGCTTGGTGGCCTGGCCGTCCGGATGGTAGCTGCGGGCCCGCGAGAAGGCGTATTCGGCGTTGAAGCTCCAGGCGCCGGGCGTCCAGGTCTGCTTGAGGCCGACGGCGGTCAGGTCGTGGCGATTGAGGCTGGTCTCGCGCGAGGCCATCCAGCGCACGTTGTTGATCGTGCCGCCCACCACGGTGTCGCCGACCACCTTCTGGCTGCCGGCCACGAAGGTCGGGGTCCGGAAGGTGGTGTCGTCCGGATAGATGTCGAGGCCGAACTCGTCGTAGTCGACGTCCAGGCGCGTCACCAGCACGTCGACGTCGGTCTGGAAGTCGCCGTTCGGCCGCCATTGGCCGGTCACCGCGCCGGAATAGAGCTTGCGATGCTCGGTCTCGATGGTCGGACGGGTGCGCGAGGGCGTGTAGAGGCCGCTGCCCAGCGCCGATTTGAACTTATCCAGGTTCCAGCCCACCTGGTACAGGCGATCGTTGCGGACGTGGCGCTCGTCGTAGAGGCCCGAGGCCAGCAGGCCCAGGGTGTTGTCGGCGCTGGTCCAGCTGAGCAGGCCCGAGGCCGACGGATCGGCCTTCTTGCGCACGTCGCCATAGGTCTCGCGGATCGAGAAGGCGGCCTTGTGGCCGACGTCCAGCGGCTTGAAGGTCTTGATGTTGATGTTGCCGCCCAGGGCGCCTTCGTCCATGTCGGCGGTCGGGGTCTTGACCACCTCGATCTGCGAGATCAGTTCGGCGGGCAGGACCTCGAAGCGGAACTGGCGGCCCTTGGCGCCGCCGTTCTCGATCAGTTCGTTGACCGCGATCGAGCGGCCGTTCAGCTCGACATACTGGAACTGCGGACCCAGGCCCCGGACGCTGACATAGAGGCCCGCGCCGCGCTGGCGGTCGATGGTCACGCCGGTGACCAGTTGCAGGGCCTCGGCGGCGTTGCGGGTGGGGAATTTGCCGATGTCCTCGGCGTTGATCGCGTCCAGGCCATAGGCGGCCGAGCGCTTCAGGGCGGCGGCGGCCTGCAGGCTCTTGCCATACGAGGTGACCACGATCGTATCGACGGTGTCCGCCGCTTCGGCGGGCGCGGCGGTGGGTTCGGCGGTCGGTTCGGCGGCCTGGGCGGCCTGGCTGGAGGCCAGGGCGGCGAAGGCGAGAATGGCGACGGCGCCGGCGCAGCGCGCCGACGAGTTCTTGGAGCGGATCATCTTGTCCCCCGATCGGTTGCGACCCGCGGGGAGGCGCGGGTCGAGGGGGTAGAACGAAAGCCCGGCGGTTCGCCCTCAGTTCGCCGTCGGTGAATTATTTGCGACGACCTGTTGAAAACCTTGGGCTTTCATCCGTGCCGAGATGAATCCTTGGCCGGGGTGATGACCAGGCTTCCGTCGGGCGTCGTGTGGGTCTTCACCGGCAAGGCGACCTCCAGGGCGGCGCGGACGTCGTCCAGCCGCTCGACGCGCACCGAGCCCGACAGGCGCAGGTCGGCCAGGGCCGGATCGCCGAGGATCACCCTTCGGCCGGCCGCGCGCGAGAGCCGCTCGGCGACCTCGACCAGGCCGGCGTCGGCGAAGACCAGGCGGCCGCTGGTCCAGGCGGCGTCGCCCGCCACGTCGCCGGCTTCGGCGCGACCGCCGTGCTCGGTCGCAAGGTAGCGCTCGCCGGGCCGCAGCAGCACGTCGGGCGCGCCCGCCTGGCTCACCCGCAGCGAGCCCTGCACCAGCGACACGGTCAGGCGGCGCCCGCCCGCGACATTGAAGCGGGTGCCCAGCACCGTCAGGGTGCGGTCCGAAACCGCCACGGTGAAGGGGCGTCGCGCATCGTGGCCGACGTCGAAGAAGGCGTCGCCTTCGGTCAGGGCCAAGGTCCGGGCGCGCCGGGAAAACCGGGCGGTCAGGCGGCCGCCGGGACTAAGGGTGATGCGGCTGCCGTCGGCCAGGGTCAACCGCGCCGCGGCGTGCGGCGGGGCGACATAGGTCTCCGTCCGGGGATGATCGACCAGCGCCACGCCGGCCACGACGCCGGCGGCCGCCAGGGTCAGCCCGCCGATCAGCCAGCGGCGATCGGTTCGATGCGGCCGGCGCGTCGCCGGGCGGTCCAGGCCTGTCTCCAGCCGCACCGAGCGGCGCAGGGCGCGCACGGCCGGATCCTCGGCGGCCAGGCCGATGGCCAGCCACGCCTCGCGGGTCTCGGCGATCTCCTCGCGCGCCTGGGCGGAACCTTCGGCCCAGGCGTCGAGCACCGCCTGTTCGGCGGCGGACAGGGGGCGCGAAAGGCTGGCGGCCAGAATCCGGCGCGGGTCGGATCCGGCGGGCTCGGTCGGGGTGTCAGGCGTCATGTTCGGTTCCGATCGCCAGGCGCAGCCGCGCCAGGGCGGTCATCATGTGTTTCTCGACGGCGCTGACCGACACGCCCAGCCGCGCGGCGGCCTCGGCCTGGGTGAGGCCCTCGAAGCGACAGAGCACGAAGGCCGCGCGGACGCTGGGGCTCAGGGTGTCCAGCGCCGCCACCAGGCTGCGCAGCCGCTCGCGGCCGGCCAGGGCGGTCTCGGCGGACGGCTCCTCGTCGGGCAGGCCGGGATCGACCTCGACGTGGCGGTCGCGCCGGCGGGAGCGTTCGTGGCGCTCATGGTCGATCAGGGCGTTGGCCGCCACGGTGAACACCAGGCCGTCGGGGTTGCCCCAGTGCAGGCGCGCGAACCGGCGGGACAGGCGCATGAACACCTCCTGGGTCAGGTCCTCGGCGTCTTCGGCCCCGACCGAACGTCGCTGGAAGAAGCTGAGCAGCGGTCGACGATAGCGCGAGACGAGGGTGTCGAACCGCGGCGCGTCCAGCGCTGGCCGCGGCTCGGCGGCGTCGCTGGCCCTGACCGGCGGCTCCTCGTCGGTCGACGCCAGGCTCGGGAAGATCAGAACGCCCATCGCAGCCTCGTGGACAGGTAGCGGCCCCAATGATGAATCTCCATCGGCTGATCGCGGCTCTCGCCGTGGACGAAGCGACGCGCGTCGGCCAGGTTCACGCCTTCGACGGTGATCGTCGCCTGTCGGTTGATCCGCCAGGACGCCGCGCCGTCCAGCGACCCGAAGGCCGCCGTGGTGGCCGGGGCGGTGATCGAGCTGCCGATCGTGGTCAGGTAGGAACTGCGCCAGTTGTAGCCCAGCCGCACGGACGCCCGGCCGCGCTCGTAGAAGGCCAGCAGGCTGTAGTTGGTGCGCGACAGGCCCAGCAGGGCGTTGCGGATCACCCGGTCGCCGGCGAAATAGCTGGCCTGGCTGCGCACGAGGGTCAGCGAGCCCTGCACGCCCAGGCCGTCCAGCGGCGCGGGCAGGGTCTTGAAGGAGCGGCTATAGGCCAGCTCCAGGCCCTGGATGCGGGCGTCGCCGCCGTTGACGTTGGTCGACAGCAGGATCTCGCCGCGCCCGGGTACCTGGATGAAGGTGTTCTGGGCGGTGATGTAGTTGTCCAGCCGCCGGTCGAACACCGCCCCGGTCAGGGCGCCCCCGGACGGGAAGTACCACTCCAGCGAGGCGTCCAGCTGGGTGGCCAGGAACGGGTCGAGATCGGGATTGCCGCCGTTGGCCGTCGGCGTGTCGCGGGCCAGGGTGATGCGCGGGGCGTTGTCGACGACATTGGGGCGGTTGACCACCCGTGAGGCGGCCAGCCGCAACAGCAGGTCCGGGGTCAGGGCGACGCGAAGATTGGCGCTGGGCAGCCAGTTTCCATACGACTTGCGCCACTCGGCCGGGATCGGTTCGGCCCCGCTGGACAGCACGCCCGTCGAGACCTGCCGGGTGCTGGCGTAGCGGACCCCCACGTCACCGTCGACCGGCAGGCCGTACCAGCGGGCCGAGAAGTCGCCGCGCGCATAGGCCGAGACGATCTTCTCCTCGACCACGAACGAATTGCGCAGGTCCGACACCGACGGGGCTCGCGCGGCGATCTCTTCGGTGAACAGGCGCTGGTGGAAAGCCCGGGCGTCCAGGGCGACCCAGCGTCGCGGCAGGTCGCCCCGCGTGCCGGCCAGATAGTCCGAGACCGGGGTCTGGCCGTAATCGTCGCGGCCCAGGCTGGTCAGGGGGGCGCCGACGACCGTGTCGAGGATCCAGTCGCGCCGACGATAGTCGCGCACCCGCCGATGGCCTTCGACCCCCACGCTGAACCGGCCCGGGCCCAGCGACCGGGCGAGATCGGCTTTCAGGGCCTCGTCGGTGTCGCGCGAGTCCTTCCAGGTGTAGTCGAACGCCTGGCCGACGAACCGCGCCGGATCGGTGTAGTCGACCGTCGTCCTCAGGGTGGGCGCGGTGTGCAGGCCGCCGCCGAAATCGTAGATCAGGGGCGCGAAGAAGGCGGCGCGCGCCCGCACCGTGCCCCGGCCGTCGGGATGGTAGCTGCGGGCGCGGGAATAGGCGTAGTCGACGTCCAGCGCCCACGCGCCCGGCGTCCAGCTCTGCCGGACGCCGAAAGCCGCCAGGTCGTGGCGATTGAGGCTGGTCTCGCGCGAGGCCATCCAGCGCACGTTGTCGATCCGGCCAGCTTGCACGGTGTCGCCGACCACCCTCTGGCTGCCGGCCACGAAGGCGGGGCGGGCGAAGGTGGTGTCGTCCGGATAGATGTCCAGACCGAACTCGTCGTAGTGGGCGTCCAGGCGCGTGACCAGCAGGTCGACGTCGGTCCGCCAGTCCGGCGAGGGCCGCCATTGCAGGGCGAAATCGCCCGACATCAGGCGGCGGTCCTCCAGCTCGATGGTCGGTCGCGTGCGCGTGGGCGTGTAGAGCCCGGCGGGGAGGACGGGGGTGAAGCGGTCGAGGTTCCAGCCGGTCTGGTAGAGGCGGTCGTTGCGGATCCGCCGCCGCTCAGCCATGCCCGCAGCCAGAAGGCCGAGACGGCCGTCGGGCGAGACCCAGCTCCAGACGCCCGACACCGCCGGGTCGGGCTTGCCGGCCAGGCCTTGCGAGGCCCGGACCGACAGCACCGCGCGCGGGCCGCGCTCCAGCGGCTTGAAGGTCCGCACGTCGATATTGCCGCCCAGCGCGCCCTCGTCCATGTCGGCGGTGGTGGTCTTGACGACCTCGATGCGGTCGATGACGTCGGCGGGCAGGACCTCGAAGCGGAACTGCCGGCCGCGAAACCCGCCGTTCTCGACCAGGTCGTTGATGGCGATCGACCGGCCGTTCAGCAGGACGTTCTGGAACTGCGGTCCAAGGCCCCGGACGCTGACATAGAGGCCCACGCCGCGATGGCGCTCCAGGCTCACGCCCGGCGCCAGCTGCAGGGCCTCGGCGGCGTTGGCGGCGGGCAGGCGAGCGATGTCTTCGGCGCTGACGGCGTCCAGGCCGTAGCCGGCTTGGCGCTTGAGCGCCAGGGCCCGCTCCAGGCTGGCGGCGTAGGCGGCGGTGACGACCAGCGGGGCCACGTCGTTCGGGCCGTCTTCCTCGGCGGGCGGACCCGGCGGACCGGGAAGGGACACGCGCCTGACCTCCGGCTCCACCGCATAGACCCCCGCGCGGACCTTGCGGACCCTGAGGCCCTGGCGACCGATGATCGCGGCCAGCGCCTGGTCCAGGGCCATCCCATGCCGAACCGGGTTGGCGACCAGGCCTTCGACAAGACGCGGTTGGAAAAGGATCTGGACATTGCGTTCGATGGCCAGCCGCGTGAGGGCGGGACCCAGGTCCGGCCGGGCCTGGGTGTGGCCGAGGGTCGGGATCGAGCCGGCCGTGGTGATCGCCAGCAGCGTGGCGCGACAGAGGTTGCGTGGCATGCTGCGAGGAATCTCGGGTCCCGACGACGCGACCGAACCAAGCCGTCACTAGTCGGCTTGGGTGACGGATTGACGACAGATCGACCCGTTCGTGGCGTCGTATTGCATGGGGAAGCGGCCCGCGCGCCTCCCGCCCTTGCGTCCTGGCTAGGCGCCGATCAGGCGGCGCAGGTCGCCCAGCGGGTCGCTCACCACCTTGCTTTCCAGGTCGAAGATCATGGTCTGGCGCCTGGCCAGGTCATAGCGCGGCCAGTCGGGCAAGCTCGCCGTCCGCGGATCGCCGGTCTTGGCGAAGGCGACCCAGGCCGGGTGCATCTGGGCGGCCATGCGGGCGGGGCCGTCGCCCGGGCCGACGAAGAAGCGGATGTTCTCGTAGGTGCCGAACACGAACGACAGCTCCATGGCGTGGGACGCCTTGAGCTTGCCGCCCAGGGCCGGCGACTGGTCCCAGTCCATTCGATACATCCAGACGGGCGCGGGCTGGGTGAGCTTGCGCTCGGCCAGGGTCACCGAGTCGATCCAGAAGGCCTTGGCCGTCTGGAAGGCGATGGTCAGCTCGCCGGGCGTCGCGCCGGGATTGGCCGCGCGCAGGGCGGCGATGATCGGGTCGGCCTTGTCCGGATAGGCGTCGCGGACGCCCTTCTGGAAGTCGGCGTCGGTCTGGTTGACCACCGTCGGGACGTTCGACAGGAACAGGGCCATCTCGTCGCGGTTCGAGCCGATCAGCAGCGGCACGTCGGAGATCCAGGGCTGCGGGCCCGGCGTGAACGGGCCGCGCGGCAGGGCCTGGCCGTCGATGCTGGGCACGAAGCCGTCGACCAGGAAGCCCGGGCGGGCGGCCCCCTTGGCCTTCTCGACCGCCGCCTTCTGGCTGTCGAAGATGGTCTTGCCGTCGAGGGCGGCCAGGGCGTCGACATCGCCCGGCTTCACGCCCAGGACCTCGGTCAGCGCCCCGCCCAGGGCCTGGGCGTAGTCGCGGGGCGCCGCGTTCAGGCCCGCCCCGCTCTGGATGATGGCCCGGCGGAACAGGCCCTTGGCCGGCGGCATGCCCAGCAGCAGCGAAACCTTGGCCCCGCCGCCGCTCTCGCCGAAGATCGTGACGTTGTCGGGATCGCCGCCGAAACGGGCGATGTTGGCCTTCACCCACCGCAGGGCCAGGACGATGTCCAGCATGCCGGCCAGGCCCGAGGACCTGTAGTCCGGCCCCCAGCTGTCGGGCAGCTGGGCGAAGCCGAAGACGTTCAGGCGGTGATTGACCGAGACCAGCACCACGCCGTCCCGGGCGAAATGGTCGCCATAATAGGTCGGACGGCCCGCCGCGCCCTCCCAGAAGCCGCCGCCGTGCAGCCAGACCATGACCGGCCGCTTCCCGGCGTCGAGCCCGGCGGTCCAGACGTTGAGGAACAGGCAGTCCTCGCTGTGTTCCTCGGTCTTGGGGGCGTCGGGGCCCGGGGTCTGCATGGCGGCCGCGCCGAACTTGTCGGCTTCGAGCACTTTCGACCAGGTCTGGGGCGGGCGGGGCGGGCGGAAGCGCAGCTTGCCGACGGGCGGGGCGCCGTAGCGAACGCCGCGGAAGGCGTTGACGCCGCCCTCGACCCGCCCCCGCACCGGACCGTGGTCGGTCTGGACCACCGCCGTGGCGACCCCTTCGCCGGCCGCCCGCGCGCCGGCCGCCCGCGCGCCAATCGCCCGCGCGCCGGTCGGCGCCGCCAGCGCGGCGGCGGTCGCCGCGGCCGACGCCATCCATTCCCGCCTGGAGATCCTGCCCCTCACGTTCATTCCCAACCCCTCCCTCGGGTCGCCGTCGCGCGCATTTTCGCGTTCATTCTCAGGTCTGTTTCGAGATACGAAGATATTCGAAAGCAGTCAATTGTCATTCGGAGATCATTGAGTTACGAATGAAAGCATCAAAGGGACCGCGGGACCAAAGAGCTCGCGGCGCGAATGGGAGAGGGGACGTGGCAGTGAAGAACCGCGACAGCGCGCGTGCGACCGTGTTTTCGGCCAGCCTGGCGGCGATCGCCGTCGCCATCGCCGGGCCGGTTTACGCCCAGACGGCGCCATCGGACGAGGCGGCCCAGGCCGACGCCGCCCAGGTGGAAGAGGTCGTCGTCACCGGCACCCTGCTGCGAGGCGTCGCGCCGGTGGGCACCAACGTCATCGGCGTGGGCAAGGACGAGGTGATCGCCAGCGGCGCGGCCTCGACCAACGACCTGTTGGCCACCATTCCGCAGATCAGCAACTTCAACGGCTTCCCCGCCGTCTCGGCCAGCTTCGGCCAGCCGATCGCCCAGACCAACCTTCGCAACCTGGGCGCCTCGGGCGGGACCACCACCCTGGTCCTGCTGAACGGCCACCGGGTGGTCGGCGCGGGCATCCTGCAGACCTATGTCGATCCCACCGTGATCCCGCCGGGCGTCATCGAGCGCGTCGAGGTCATCCCGGACGGCGGGTCGTCGATCTATGGCTCGGACGCCATCGGCGGCGTCATCAACTTCATCACCCGCAAGCGGATGTCGGGCGCCGAGGTGTCGGGCAAGTACGGCGTGGCCGACGGCTACCACACCCTCGACGCCAACATGACGGTCGGCAAGGACTGGGGCCGCGGCTCGCTGTCGGCGTCCTACGCCTATGCCTGGCACGACGACATCCTGGGCCGCGAGCGAGACTACGTCACCCAGGACAACCGCGGGACCGGCGGCACGGACCGCCGCGCCGCGACCTGCGCGCAAGCCAACATCACCGCTGCGGGCGTCGCCTACGCCATGCCGGGCCTGGTCGCGGGGACCCGTAACCTCTGCGACACCACCGACCACGCCGACGTCTATCCGCGCGAGCGTCGCCACACGGTCTTCGTGACCCTGGACCAGCAGGTCACCGACGACCTGTCGGTCAACGTCACCGGCTACTACTCGGTCCGCAAGACCAACATGAAGACCGCGCCGCTGTCGACGAACTCGACGATCACCTCGGCCAACCCCTACTTCCGCCCGATCGGGACCGAGACCAGCCAGTCGGTGTTGTTCAGCTACGCGCCGGTGCTCGGCGACAGCACGGACAACCCCGCCAAGTTCAGCTCCGAGGGCGTCACCCCGACCTTCGACCTGGACCTCGGCCATGGCTGGAAGCTGCGCGGCATGGGCAACTTCGGTCACAGCTACAGCCAGACCAACGAGGGCTCGATCAACAGCCCCTATGTGGACCAGGCCCTGCGGGCGACCACCACCGCCACGGCGCTGAACCCCTACGACCTGGCCCAGACCAACCCGGCGGTGCTGGCCGCGATCCGCGACTACACCAACATCTCGAAGGCCAAGCAGGACCTGGCCGAAGGCCGCCTGGTCGCCGACGGCGCGCTGTTCATCCTGCCGGGCGGCGACGTCCGCCTGGCCGTGGGCGCCGAGTATCATCACGAGAGCATCGACGCGGCCATCGCCTTCGGTCCGACGGCCACGCCCAAGCGCAACGCCGTCTCGGCCTCGCGCAACGTCAAGTCCGTGTTCGGCGAAGTCCTCGTGCCGCTGGTCGGCGCGGGCAACGCCAAGCCCTTCCTGCGGGCCCTGGACCTGACCGGCTCGATCCGCCATGACGACTACAGCGACGTCGGCGGCACGACCAATCCCAAGGTCGGCTTCAACTACACGCCGTTCGACGGCGTCCGCATCCGCGGCAACTGGGGCAGCTCGTTCCACGCGCCCAGCCTGGCCGACACCACCGGCGCGGTCGATGCCCGGGTGACCTCGTTCCCGATCGCGCTGAACGTCCGTCCGGGCGATCCGGCCGGCAGCGCCCTGCGGCCGATCCTGTACATCTCCGGCGGCAGCCCGACCCTGCGTCCCGAAACCGCCGATACATGGTCGCTGGGCGCGGACTTCAAGCCGAAGTTCCTGCCCGGCGTGACCGCCAGCGTGACCTACTACAACGTCGACTTCTCCGACGTGATCAGCGTCAACGCCGGGGGCTTCAACGGTGGCGCGGCCTTCTACGCCGACGCCTCCAACGCGCCGTACTACATCCTCAACCCGACCCTGGCGCAGGCCCAGGCCTTCTCGCGCGGCGCCCGGGCCGACAACTTCGACTCCCTGGCCGCGTTCTTCGCGACCAGCAGCCCGTACGCGATCTACGACCTGCGTCGCTACAACCGCGGCCGGGTCAAGCAGGACGGCGTCGACTTCAACCTGCAGGCCTATCGCGCGACCCGCTTCGGATCGCTGTCGGCCAGCTTCGGCGGGACCTACACGCTGAACCGCAAGACCAGCGACGCCAACAACGGCGTCTATGTCGACCGCCTGAAGAACGGCGTGGGGCGCTTCAACTATGTGGCCACCGCCGGCGGCGCCTACGGCAAGGTCACCGGCCGGGTGACCCTGACGCACAGCGGCGGCTATCCGATCGTGGGCGAAGCGGTCCAGTCGAGCGTGGGCGCCTTCAACACCGTCGATCTCTATGGCGGCCTGGACCTGGGCGACCTCGGGCCGATGCAGGGCGCGCAGCTGACCCTCAATGTCGACAACCTGTTCGACAAGGACCCGCCATGGCGCAACGCCAACAGCGGCTACGCCAACGGCTCGACGCTCGGCCGCCTCGTCTCGGTCGGGGTGCGCACCAAGTTCTAGCCCGCGCTCGCCCGCCGGGAGCGACGTTCTCCTCTCTCGGCGGGCCTTTTTCTTCGGGACGAAGCGCGGCCCAGGTTCAGTCCGCGGGCTTGGCCTGGGCGACGGCGGCGCGCCAGGCGCGCCATATCCGCTCGCGCGTCGCCGCCGGCATGGCGGGCTGGAAGCGCCGGCTGGGCGCGGTGTCCGCCGTCAGGGGCGCGCCCAGGGCCTGGGCGGCCATGCGGGCCACGCCCAGGGCGCTGGCCTCCGGGCTGGGCTGGCGGACGACGGCGCGGTCCATCAGGTCGGCCAGGAGCTGAAGCAGGAAAGCGTTGCGGGTGGCCCCGCCGTCGACGCGGATCTCGCTGAGCGCCCGGCCGAGATCGGCCTCCATGGCCGCGACGACGTCGGCGATCTGCAGGGCGATGGCCTCGAAGGCGGCGCGCGCGACGTGGGCCGGACGGGTGCCCAGGCTCATGCCGCTGATCAGGCCGCGGGCGCGGTCGTGCCAGTGCGGCGCGCCCAGCCCGGCCAGGGCGGGGACGAAGACGACCCCGTCGCTGGTCTCGACCGACAGCGCCAGGTCCGTCAGGGCCTGCTCGTCGGCCAGGCCCAGCAGCTGGGTCGCGAAGGCCGCGGCCTGGCCCGAGACGGTGATGTTGCCTTCCAGGGCGTAGACGCAGGTCCCGCCCTGGGTCCAGGCGATCGTCGACGACAGGCCATGGGACGAGGCGACCGGCTCGTCGGTCGCGGTCATGATCGACGAGCCGGTGCCGATCGTGGCCTTCACCGCCCCTGGCGCGGCCTGGGCGTGGCCGAACAGCGCCGCGTGGGAGTCGCCCAGGATCGCGTGGATCGGCGTGCCCGGCTCCAGCCCGGTGACGCCCGCCGCGACCGCGCCGAAGCGGGCGTCGGACGGGGCGATGGCCGGCAGGATCGACAGCGGAACGCCGAACACCGCGGCCAGCTCGGGATCCCAGGCGCGGGTGCGCAGGTTCAGGAGCTGGGTGCGCGAGGCGTTGCTGGGGTCGGTCGCGTGGACCGCGCCGCCGGTGAAATTCCAGAGCAGCCAGGAATCGATCGTGCCGGCGCGCAGCTTGCCGCGCGCCGCCAGGTCGGCGACGTCCGGCTGGGTCTCGAGCAGCCAGGCCAGCTTGGCGGCGGGAAACAGGGGATCCAGGCCCAGGCCGCTGCGCTCGGCGATGAACGCCTCGTGGCCCTCGGCCTTCAGCCTGGCGCACAGGTCCGACGAGCGACGGCACTGCCAGCTGATCGCCGGCGCGACCGGGCGGCCGGTGTCGGCGTCCCAGGCGACGATCGTCTCGCGCTGGTTGCTGATCGCCAGGGCGGCCACGGTGACGCCCGGGGCGGCGGCCAGCAGATCGTCGATCACCGCCACGACGCTGGCCCAGACATGCTCGGCGTTCTGCTCGGCCCAGCCCGACCGGGGATGGCCGAGGCTCATCGGGCGCGAGGCGCGGGCGATGATCCCGCCGTCCTGGCCGACCAGCAGGGCCTTGGTGTTGGTGGTGCCCTGGTCGATCGCCAGGATCGCCGCGCCGGCCATCAGCGGGTCTTTTGGGCGACGAGGTCCCGGGCCGCGGCGGCGACGCCCCCGGCGGTCAGGCCGGCGCGCTCCATCAGCCATTCGGCCGACCCGGTCGGCTGGAAACCGTCGAAGCCCAGGATGCGCATCGCGACGGGCCGGTTCTGGGTCACGACCTCGGCGACCGCGCCGCCCAGGCCGCCGCGCACGACATGTTCCTCGGCGGTGACGATGGCGCCGCAGTCGGCGGCCGCGGCGATGATCGCCGCCTCGTCCAGGGGCGCGATGGTCGCCATGTTGATCACCCGGGCCGACACGCCTTCGGCCGCCAGCAGCTCGGCGGCCGCCAGGGCGCGATGCACCAGGGCGCCGGTGGCGATGATCGCCACGTCGGCGCCCTCGCGCATGATCTCGGCCTTGCCGATCTGGAACGGCGTCCCGTGCTCCAGTTCCGGCACCGGCATGCGGCTGATGCGGATGAAGGTCGGCTGGTCGCTGGCGGCGGCGGCCTTGACCGCCTCGGCCGTCTCCCAGGGGTCGCAGGGCACGATCACCGTCAGCCCGCGCAGGGGGCGCAGCCAGGCCAGGTCCTCGATCGAGTGATGGGTCGCGCCCAGTTCGCCATAGGCGACGCCGCTGGAGATGCCGCACAGCTTCACGTTCGCCGCCGAATAGGCGACGTCGACCTTGATCTGCTCCAGGGCGCGGGCGGTCAGGAAGCAGGCGGCGCCGCTGACGAACGGGATCTTGCCGCCGTTGGCCAGGCCGGCGCCGACGCCGACCATGTTCTGCTCGGCGATGCCGACATTGATCAGGCGTTCGGGGAAGCGGTCGCGGAACGGGCCCAGCTTGCTGGAGCCGACGCTGTCATTGACGACGGCGACGATGCGGGGATCGGCGGCGGCCAGCGTCTCGAGCGTGCGCGAATAGGCGTCGCGGCAGTCGAAGAGGCCGGGCGGGGAGGGGGCGTGCGCGTTCATGCGGGATCCTTGCCGTCCGCCAGTTCGGCCTGGGCCTGGGCGTATTGCTCGGCGTTCGGT
Source organism: Caulobacter sp. GW821-FHT09A05 (assembly GCF_059418465.1). Classification (NCBI taxonomy): domain Bacteria; kingdom Pseudomonadati; phylum Pseudomonadota; class Alphaproteobacteria; order Caulobacterales; family Caulobacteraceae; genus Caulobacter; species Caulobacter sp. GW821-FHT09A05. The sequence goes on along the minus strand of NZ_JBWKPX010000002.1, from coordinate 236,368 downwards.
ACGCCATGATGCCATCGGGCCTGGTCGTGCATGAACGAAATACCATAGCCCTTGATCGTGTTGGCGATCACGCAGCGAGGTCGCTGGCGCGGCGTGGCCGGGGCGTCGAGGACCGACAGCAGGGCGGCGTGGTCGTGGCCGTTCACCTCGACGACCTCCCATCCGAAGGCCCGCCATTTGTCGGCCAGGGGTTCCAGGCCATTGGTGTCCTCGGTCCGCGCGCCCTGCTGCAGGCGATTGCGGTCGATGATCGCGGTCAGGCCGCCCAGCTTGCGGTGGCCGGCCAGCATGGCGGCCTCCCACATGCTGCCTTCCTGCAGCTCGCCGTCGCCGGTCAGCACGAAGGTGCGGTGGTCGGCGCCGTCCACCTGGGCGGCGATGGCCACGCCGACCGCCACGGGCAGGCCGTGGCCCAGCGGGCCGGTATTGGTCTCCACGCCTGGCAGATAGGTGCGGTTGGGGTGGCCGTTGAGCCGTGAATTGGGTTGCAGATAGGTCGACAGCTCGGTTTCGGGAAAGAAACCCGCGCCGGCCAGGGCGCTGTAGAGCGCGCCGGTGCAGTGGCCCTTGCTCATGATGAACCGGTCGCGATCCGGCGCGGCCGGCGCGGCGGGGTCGAAGCGCATGACGCCGAAATACAAGGCGGCCAGGACGTCCGTCGCCGACAGGTCGCCGCCCGGATGGCCTTGCCCGGCCTCGTAGATCATCTGGAGACTGCGCCGGCGCATCCAGTTCGCGCGCTCCCGCACGCGGTCGACGCGCCCGGCGGCCACGGCCTCTCGCCTTGCGTCCAGGGCTTTCACCAATCCCGCCTCCTCCATCGTGAGGATTTGACTATCCGCACCCTTGGTCGGAAACAAGGGAAACTTTCGAATGGCTTCGAATTGCCGCGTTGGGCGAAAGCGCATCTCTTCGGAATTTCCAGGGAAATCGTCGAGCCTGGTTTGACAGCGCGGAATCTCGTATGCATCTTGCCGTCGGAAAAAGAAAATAAACGAAGCTCAGCCGGCGAGTGCGCCGGGCAGGGAGGGCGCGTGACGAAGATCGGTCCGAGACGGCGTGGGGCGCGATGGGCGGTGTGCGCCGTCCTGCTCGCGGGCGCCGCGACGCTGTCGGGCTGCAAGGTCGTGACGCTGGACCAGGACCAGGCCATCCGCGCCAAGCGCAGCCTCAACTTCAAGGCCGACGACTATGTCGGCAAGATCTGGGACACCCAGGCCTTGCCGGCCTTCCGCGCCCGCGCCGCGCCCGCCAAGACGCTGTTTCCCGCGATCGACGCCAACGCCGAGGAGGCCGGCGTTCGCCTGGGCCGTCGGTCCGGCGAGGGCGCGCCCTGGACCTTCGTCGTCTCCGGGGAGGGCGTCGTCACCGCCGTCGACTCCGGCTCGCGACGCCGCACCATCGCCGTGGCGCTGGGCGACGGCCTGTCCCGTTCCGTGAGGCTGCAGGCGGGGCCCGTGGTGGTCGGAACCTCGCTGCGCGACGCCTTGCCGTTCATCGCGTTCGACGACTTCACCGACCAACTGGCCTATGCCGACGTCGGCCGGGCGCTGACCAACACCGCCCTGTCGCGGCTGGCCCCGACCCTGGACGGCCTCAAGCCCGGGGACGAGGTCCGCTTCGTCGGCGCGTTCGACCTGGCGGCGGCCGACCAGCCCGTGCTGGTGACGCCGGTGCTGATTGACAAGCCGGGCCCGCGGGGCGTCGCGCCATGAGCCCGGGCCCCGTCCTTCTCAGCGCCCGCGGCGTGACCAAGGCCTATGGCGCGACCCAGGCCCTGCGCGGCGTCGACTTCGACGTGCGGGGCGGCGCGGTCAATGTCCTGATCGGCGAGAACGGCGCGGGCAAGTCGACGCTGATGCGCATCCTGGCCGGGGTCGAGCAGCCCGACGGCGGCGAACTGGCCCTGGCCGGCGCCCCCGCGCGGCTGCGCTCGATCCGCGACGCGGTCCGGCAAGGCATCGGCATCGTGTTCCAGGAGCTGAACCTCTGTCCGAACCTGACGGTGGTCGAGAACATCTTCCTGGGCCGTAACCTGCGGACCGGCCTGGCCATCGATCACGCCGCCGAGCGGCGGAAGGCCGACGAGGCCCTGGCGCGCCTGGGCGCGACCTTCGGCGGCGACACGCCCGTCTCCGCGCTGAGCATCGGCCAGCAGCAGATCGTCGAGATCGCCCGCGTGCTGGTCGAGGACGTCCGTGTCCTGATCATGGACGAGCCGACCTCGGCTCTCAGCGAGGAGGAGGTCGCCAGCCTGTTCGCCGTGATCGGCGAGCTGAAGCGGCAGGGCGTGGGCGTCGTCTACATCTCCCACCGGCTCGAGGAGCTGATGCGCATCGGCGACCTCATCACGGTCATGCGCGACGGCGCGGTGGTGGCCTCGGCGCCGGTCGCCCAGGCCTCGGTGCCCTGGATCATCGAAGCCATGCTGGGCGAGGCCGCCGCGGGTCCCGCGCGGCCGGCGCCCCGCGCGGCCGGCGAGGTCGTGCTGTCCCTGAACGACGTGGTCGTCCAGCGCGGCGACGGCGCCAGGCTGGTGGACGGCGTCAGCGCCGACTTCCGCGCCGGCGAGGTGGTGGCGATCTACGGCCTGCTGGGCGCGGGGCGCACGGAACTGTTCGAATACGCCTTCGGCCTGCGTCGGGGCGTCGGGGCGGTGCGGCTGGCCGGCGAGGCGATCGAAAAGCGCTCGACGGCCGAGCGGGTCGAGCGGCGCTTGCTGATGGTCCCGGAGGACCGCCAGCGCGCGGGCCTGTTCCAGAACCTGACCGTCGGCGGCAATCTCGGCCTCTCGACCATCGGCCGGCTCTCGCGCCTGGGCGTCGTCTCGGGCGGGGCGGAGGCCGGCGCGGTCAGGACGATGATCTCGCGCCTGGGGGTGAAGACCCCGTCGGGCGCGACGCCGATCGGCGCGCTGTCGGGCGGCAACCAGCAGAAGGTCGTCATCGGCCGCTGCCTGCTCTGCGATCCGTTGGCCCTGCTGCTGGACGAGCCCGCGCGCGGCGTCGACATCGGCGCGCGCGCCGAGGTGTTCGCGGCCATGCGCGCCCTGGCCGCCGACGGCCTGGCCGTGGTGTTCGCCACCTCGGACATGCTGGAGGCCCTCGGCGTCGCCGACCGGATCCTGGTGCTCTCGAAGGGCCGCCTGACCGCCGACCTGCCCGCGGCCGAGGCCGATGAAGGGCGCCTGGTCCGGGCCGCCAACGGCGCGGTCGTTTCCTCTTCCGCGCCGCGCCCCCAGCGCGCCGCGCTCGCGCAGTGAAGGTCAGCATGACGTCGATCGCCTCCACCCCGGCCGCTCCGATCGCCAAGCCGCCCGCCCCGGCCTGGCTCGCCCTGCTGTTCAAGTCGCGGGCCCTGGTCGCGCTGGTGCTGGTCACCGCCTTCTTCGCCGTGCAGGCTCCCAACTTCCTGTCGGTGGCCAGCCTGCTGATCACCGCCAAGCACATCGCCACCATCGCCATCCTGGCGATCGGCATGACCTATGTGATCCTGACCGGCGGCATCGACCTGTCGGTCGGGTCGATCGCGGGCCTGGCCGGCATGATCGGCGGCGCCTTGATCCTCAACGGCCTGACCGCCGGCCCGCTGGGCGTGGTGATCTATCCGTCCGTGCCGGCGGTGATCGCCATCGTGGTGGCGATCGGCGGCCTGATCGGCCTGCTGAACGGGGTGCTGATCACCCGCTTCGGCGTGGCGCCGTTCATCGCCACCCTGGGCGTGCTGTACGTGGCGCGCGGCGCGGCGCTGCTGTGCTCCAACGGCGCGACGTTTCCGAACCTGACCGGCAACGTCGAGCTCGGCAATGGCGGCTTTCCGATGCTGGGCGCCGGACGCCTGCTGGGCGTGCCGGTTCCGGTGCTGATCATGATCGCCCTCGCGGCGCTGGCCGCCTGGGTCGCGGCCCACACGCCCTTCGGCCGTCGCGTCTACGCGGTGGGCGGCAACGAGCGGGCCGCCCAGCTCTCGGGCGTGCGCGTCGCCCGGATCAAGACCCTGGTCTACGTGATCTCGGGCATGTGCGCGGCGCTGGTCGGCCTGATCGTCGCCTCGGACCTGGTCGCGGCCCACCCCGCCTCGGGCGAAACCTTCGAGCTCAGCGCCATCGCCGCGGTCGTCCTGGGCGGCGCCTCGCTGGTCGGCGGGCGGGGGACCATCGGCGGGGCGATCATCGGCGCCTGCGTCATCGGCGTTCTCGGCGACGGCCTGGTCATGATCGGCGTCAGCGAGTTCTGGCAAATGGTGATCAAGGGTACGGTAATCGTCACGGCCGTTGTACTCGATCAGTTGCAGGGCCGGATCATCGGCGCGCGGGACTGAGAGCGGACATGGCCAAGGAAACTTCCACCAAGACTGAAACCGCCAAGAGCGCGGGCAAGACCGCGTCGGCCAAGGCGCCGCGCCCCAAGGCCGTCAGCCCGCGGACAGCCTCGTCCGGCGCCTCGCTGCTGGGCGAGCCGCGCCGCATGAAGATGCTGGCCTGGTTCCAGGAGTCGGGCAGCGCCCGGGTGCGCGACCTGGCCGAGGCCTTCGCGGTCTCGGAAGTGACGGTCCGCCAGGACCTGGAGCGTCTGGAAGCCGACGGCCACGTCGTTCGCGAGCACGGCGGGGCCTATCTGAAGTCGGTGCCCCAGCAGGTGCGCGCCATGGCGCTGCATCACCTGGTCAACATGGAGGCCAAGAAGCGGATCGGCCAGGCCGCCGCCGCCCTGGTCGAGGACCACGAGACCATCATCATGGACGCCGGCTCGACCATCACCGAGATCGCCATGAACCTGGGCGACCGGCAGGGCCTGAACATCGTCACCAACGCCCTCAACATCGCCCTGATCCTGGGCGCGATCCCGACCTACACGGTCCACATGCCCGGCGGGCAGTTCAAGGCGCCGACCCTGTCGCTGTCGGGCGAACGCTCGGCCGACTATTTCGAGGGCCTGTTCGCCCAGAAGCTGTTCCTGGCCACGGCCGCCATCTCGTTCGAGGCGGGCCTGACCTTCCCGGCCATCTCCGACATCGCCGTCAAGCGCGCGATGATCAAGTCGGCCTCCAAGGTCTATCTGGCCGCCGACTCCACCAAGATCGGCAAGACGTCCTTCTCGTCGCTGGGCGGGGTCGAGAACATCCATAGCCTGATCACCGACAGCGGCATCCGCGACGAGGATCGCCGCGCCTTCGAAGACGCCGGCATAGAGGTCATAGTGGCATGACGCGAAGAACCGGGCTGCTGGTCCTGGGCGTGGCGGTCATCGCCGTGCTGGCGGTCGTCCTGCTGGTGTTCGCGCCGCGCGCGGGCCGGTCCAGCCTGATGGTCGTGATCACGCCCTCGCTCGACAACCCCTTCTTCGGCCAGGAGGCCCTGGCCGCCGAGCAGCGGGCCGTGGCCCTGGGCTACCGGACGCTGAAGTTCTCGCACGGCGACGACGCCTTCAAGCAGAGCCAGCTGATCGACACCGCCATCGCCCAGGGCGCGGCGGCCATCATCCTGGACAACGCCGGCGCCGACGCCAGCGTCGCGGCCGTCCTGCGCGCCAAGGCGGCGGGCGTGCCGGTGTTCCTGATCGATCGCGAGATCTCCAGCCGCGGCGCGGCCGCCGTGCAGATCGTCTCCAACAACTACCAGGGCGCGGCCCTGGGCGCGCAGGCCTTCGCCGAGGCGCTGCGGGAGAAGGGCCCCTATGCCGAGCTGGTCGGCAAGGAGTCGGACACCAACGCCGCCATCCGCTCGCGCGGCTTCCACGACGTGCTCGACCAGTATCCCGATTTGAAGATGGTCTCGCGCCAGAGCGCCAACTGGGACCAGGCCCAGGCGTTCGCGGTCATGCAGTCGATCCTGCAGGCCCACCCCGACCTCAAGGGCGTGATCGCCGGCAACGACACCATGGCCCTGGGGGCGGTGGCCGCCCTGGAGAGCGCCGGCCGGCGGGACGTGGTCGTCGTCGGGTTCGACGGCTCCAACGACGCCCGCGACGCCATCGCGGCGGGCAAGATGCGGGCGACCGTGCTGCAGCCGGCCCACCGCCAGGCCCAGTACGCCGTCGAGCTGGCCGACCGCTTCCTCAAGACCGGCAAGACCGGCGAGCGCGAGAAGCTCCTGATGAACTGCTTCCTGGTCGATCGGAGCAATGCTCCCCGCCTGAACAACTTCGCGCTGGCCAAGCCCGAAGGCCTCTGAAACCCCCAATCGAAAGCGTATCCCCATGACGGCCAAGCAAAGATACGGCGCCGGCATCTGGCACTTCGCGACCTATGTCGACCGCTACGCGACCGACGGCTACGGCTCGCCGCGCACCCTGCTGGAGATGATCGACCTGGCCGGCCAGGTCGAGGACCTGTCGGTGGTCGACATCAACTTCCCGTTCGTGGGGCAGGGGGTCTCGCTGTCGGCGATCGACCAGGCGCTGGACCGCAACGGCCTGAAGGTCATCGGCGTCACGCCCGAGATCTATACCCGGCAGTTCTCCAAGGGCGCCTTCACCAATCCCGACCCGGGCGTGCGCCGCCTGGCCAACGAAATGTGCAACGAGGCGGCCAAGATGGTCCGCCACTTCGGCGCCGACTACGTCAAGCTGTGGCCGGGCCAGGACGGCTGGGACTATCCGTTCCAGGTCGACCACAAGGCGCTGTGGACCGCCTCGGTCGAGGGCGTCGCCGAGCTGGCCGCCCAGAACCCGGACCTGAAGTTCGTCATCGAGTACAAGCCGCGCGAGCCGCGGGTGCACATGAGCTACGACTCCGTCGCCCGCACCCTGCTGGCCATCGAGCGCATGGGCGCGCCGAACGTCGGCATCCTGCTGGACTTCGGCCACTCGCTGTACGGCGGCGAGTCCCCCGCCGACGCCGCCCAGCTGGCCATCGACCACGGCCGCCTGTTCGGCATGGACGTCAACGACAACATGCGCGGCTGGGACGACGACCTGATCGCCGGCTCGGTGCACCCGATCGAGCTGTTCGAGTTCTTCTGGACCCTGCGCAAGAACGGCTGGGAGGGGGTCTGGCAGCTGGACCAGTTCCCGTTCCGCGAGGACAGCGTCGCCGCCGCCAACAGCGCCATCCGCTTCCTGAAGCGCATCGAGGCGGCGCTGGATCGGCTGGACATCGAGGGGCTCAAGGCGGCCCAGGCGCGCCAGGACGCCGTGACGGCGCTGGATATCGCGCGCTCGGCCCTGTTCGGCGCGTTCTAGCGCGTCTCTAGCCTATGGTTCGAGCCCCGCGCGGGGGCTAGGACTCTTCCTCGAGCGGTTGGTGGGTTTCGCCGCCCAAGCCATTCTGGAGAAGAGCATGATCGACGAGGCCGAAGCCGAGTCCCCCGCGCGACGCCGAGGCATCCAGTCCGTCGAGATCGGCCTGGGCATCCTGGAGGCCCTGGCCGGACTGGGCCAGGCCTCGACGTTGGGCGCGGTGGCCCAGGCCAGCGGCATGGCCGCGCCCCAGGTGCACCGCTATCTTCAGAGCCTGATCATGGCCGGCATGGCCTGCCAGGACCCGGCCACCGGCCGCTACGACCTTGGACCCAAGGCGCTGAAGCTGGGCATGGCGGCCCTGTCGCGGATCGACGCCTTCCGGCTTGTCGACGCCGCGATCGGCGAGTTCACCCAGCGGACCGGCCAGACGGTGCAGATCGCCGCCTTGGGGCCGCTGGGCCCGACCATCGTCCGCTGGAACATGGGGCGGCCGGCGGTGATGACCTCGTTCAATGTCGGATCCGTGCTGCCGCTGCTGTACTCGGCGACGGGGCACGCCTTCCTGGCCTTCACCCCGCCGATCGAGACCGAGCACCTGCTGGATCGCGAACTGACGACCGGGCCGATGACCCGCCCCCAGGTCGAGGCCCTGCGCCAGACTGTTCGCGAGCGCGGCTACGGGCACGTGGAGGGCACGATGGTGCCGGGGCTGCGCGCCACGGCGTTTCCGATCTTCGACCTGCAGGGGCGCGCGGTGCTGACCGCGACCGCGCTGCTGCCGGAGATGTTCGCGGGGGACCGTCACCAGGAGGCGCTGGCGGAGCTGGGCGACCTGTGCCGCGAGATCAGCGCGCAACTGGGCTGGTTGGGTTGAGTCATTATTCATTGCGAAAATGATTTCTCAGTGTCAAAAAATCGCATCCATCCCGATGTCCTCGAGACGCGGGGTAACGAAGGATGCGTGATGACCTCGCCCAACGACCAGCGCGCCCAGCTGGAAGCGCTCTACGCGGAGATGGCGCCGTCGAACCTGACGCCGTTATGGGAGTCGCTGGCCCAGCTGGTGCCCCGGCGCCCGGCCTCGCCGGCGGCGGTCCATCGGTGGTCGTATGACGCGGCGCGCGCCTATCTGCTTCGCGCCGGCGACCTGATCAGCGCGGAACAGGCCGAGCGGCGGGTGTTGATCCTGGAGAACCCCGGCCTCAAGGGGCAGTCGGCGATCACCCCCAGCCTCTATGCGGGCCTGCAGCTGATCCTGCCGGGCGAGGTCGCGCCGGCCCACCGCCATGCCCAGTGCGCCTTGCGCTTCGTGATGGAAGGCGAGGGCGCCTTCACCGCCCTGGACGGCGAGAAGGCGATCATGCGGCCGTTCGACCTGGTGCTGACGCCCGGCTGGCAGTGGCATGACCATGGCAATCCGACCGACCGGCCGATGATCTGGCTGGACGGCCTGGACATCCCGACCGTTCGCCATTTCGACGCCGGTTTCGCCGAGGGCTTTTCCGAGAAGGCCCATCCCGAGACCGCGCCGCCCGGCGACACCCTGGCGCGCTATGGCCGCAACCTGCGGCCCGTGCGGGGCTCGCCGGCCGATCGCCGGCCGGCCGGCCAGCCGCTGTTCCACTATCCCTACGCCGACTGGCGTCCGTCCCTCGGCGCCATGGCCGCCGGCGCGGACATCGATCCGCACCTGGGCCACGCGCTGGAATTCGTGAACCCCGCCGACGGCGGTTCGGTCATGCCCACGATCGCCGCCCATGTGCGCCTGCTGCCGGCGGGCTTCGAGACCCGCTCGCGCCGCGCCACCGACGGCACGATCTTCGTCGTGGTCGAGGGAAGCGGCTGGGCGTCGGTCGAGGGGCGCGAGATCCGGCTGGCGCCGCGCGACATCCTGGTCGTGCCGTCCTGGCATGACCTGCGCCTGGGCGCGTCCGAGGACCTGGTGCTGTTCGGTTATTCCGACAAGGCGGCGCAGGAAAAACTCAATCTCTACAAGGAGCAATGCGCGTGACCCTGGTGTTCGAGCCTCAAGCGCCGACGATCGCCGCGACCAGCGATGGGCGCGGCTTCCCGGTCCGGCGGATCTTCTGCGTGGGACGCAACTACGCCGCCCACGCGCGCGAGATGGGACGCGATCCGGATCGTGAAGCGCCGTTCTTCTTCACCAAGTGGGCCGAGACGGTCGTGCCCAGCGGCGGCGTCGTCGCCTATCCGCCCGAGACCGGCGACTTCCACTACGAGGCCGAACTGGTCGTCGCGATCGGCGCCGGCGGCCGCGATATCCCCGTGAATGAGGCCCTGGCCCATGTCCACGGCTACGCCACGGGCCTGGACATGACCCGCCGCGACCTGCAGCTGGAAGCCCGCGAGAAAGGCCGCCCCTGGGACACCGGGAAGAACGTCGAGCAGTCCTCGCCGCTGGGCCTGATCCATCCCGTGGCCGAGGTGGGTCATCCCGCAAGCGGCCGCATCGCCCTGACCGTGAACGGCGCGGTCCGGCAGGACGCCGACCTGGCCGACCTGATCTGGCCCGTGGCCGACGTCATCGCCTATGTCTCGCGCTTCTACCGGCTGGAGCCAGGCGACCTGATCTACACCGGCACGCCGGCGGGGGTCGGGGCGGTGGTCGAGGGCGACGAGATCGTCGTGTCGATCGCCGGTCTCAGCGACTGCGCCGTCAAGGTCGGGCCGCCCGCCCGTGACTGACCCGGTGACGCTGCACGGCTATTTTCGCTCGACGGCCTCCTACCGGGTCCGCATCGCGCTGAACCTGAAGGGCGTCGCCCATGGCGACGTCTTTCATCACCTGCGCAAGGGCGAGCAGCGCGCGCCGGAATTCCTGGCGATCAATCCGCAGGGGCTGGTGCCCGCACTGGAGATCGGCGGCGCGGTGCTGACCCAGAGCCTGGCGATCTGCGAGTATCTGGACGAGCTCCATCCCGATCCGCCGCTTCTGCCGGCCGACCCGCTGGCGCGCGCCAGGGTGCGGGCCTTCTCCCAGGTCATCGCCTGCGACATCCACCCGGTGCAGAACCTGCGCGTCCTGGCGCGGCTGCGAGCCCTGGGCGTGGCCGAGCCCCTGGTCAACGACTGGGCGGTCCAGGTGATCGACGAGGGGCTGGAGGCCTGCGCGCGGCTGGTGTCGGCCGACGGTCCCTATTGCTTCGGCGGCCAGGTGAGCCTGGCCGACCTGTGCCTGGTCCCGCAACTGGTCAACGCCCGGCGTTTCGGCGTCGACCTGCGCTGGCCGCGCCTGCTGGCGATCGAGGCGGCCTGCCTGGCGCTGGACGCCTTCGGCCGGGCGGCGCCGGAACGGCAGCCCGACGCCGAATAGACTCTGGCCGGGCCCTCAGGTCCGGCGCAGCGCGAACACCGCCAGGGCGGCGATCAGGGCCGGCGCGATCGCCGTCAGCAGCAAGGCCCGCGGCGTCCAGCCCAGGGTCAGCAGGGCTCCGCCGATCGTCGGGCCCAGGATCGAGCCGATGCGCCCCACGCCCAACGCCCAGCCGATGCCCGTCGAGCGGACCGCCGTCGGATAGGCGTTGGCGGTCACCGCGTTCAGCCCGATCTGCGCGCCCGACACGCCGAAGCCGCAGGCCGTGGCCGCCGCCAGCAGCAGCGTCGTGTTGGGCCCCGCCAGGGCGATGACGGCGATGAAGACGGCCGCGGCGAAATAGGCCGCGCCGAGGATCAGGTAGGGATCGCGACGGTCGATCAGCCGGCCCAGCACCACGCCGCCGATCACGCCGCCCAGGTTCAGCAGGGCGGTGGAGAGGATGGCGGTCTTCAGGGGCATGCCCAGGCTCTTGAGCAGGGACGGCAGCCAGTTGACCAGGAAGTACATGACCAGCAGGTTCATGAAGAAGGCCGTCCAGACCAGCGCGGTGCGGCCGGCGCGACCCTCGGTGAACAGGGCCGCGACCGGGAAGCGCCTGACGCCGTCGCGGTCGCCGCTCTCGCCGCGCACCGAGGCGACGAAGGCCTCGACGGACAGGCCGGGCGCGGCCTTGCGCAGGATCGCGGCGATGCGCGGCTCCTGTCCCGGGCGCAGGGCCAGGAAGCGGGCCGACTCCGGCAATCGCCAGATCAGCACCGGCAGCAGCAGCAGCGGCATGGCGCCGCCGACCAGGAACACCCACGACCAGCCGTGGTCGGCGATCAGCGGGGCGGTGACCAGGCCGCCGATCGTCGAGCCCAGGGGGAAGCCGCAGAACATCACCGTCACCAAGGTCGCCTTGTAGCGGGCGGGCGCATACTCGTTGGTCAGGGCGATGATGTTGGGCATGGCGCCGCCCAGGCCGACGCCGGTCAGCAGGCGCAGGGTCAGGAGCTCGTCCAGGGTGCGCGCCTGGGCGGTGAGCAGGGCGAAGATCCCGAAGACCGCCACCGACAGCAGGATGATGATCTTGCGGCCGAAGCGGTCGGCGGCCGAGCTGAGCGCGAAGGCCCCGATCGTCAGGCCCAGAAGGCCCGCGCCGAAGATCGGGCCGAAGGCGGAGGCGGGCAGGCCCCAGTCCTCGGCGATGCGCGGCGCGACATAGGCGATCGACTGGGTGTCGAAGCCGTCCAGCATCGCCACCAGCCCGCACAGGGCGGTGACGCCAATCTGGAACGCGCCGAACCGCGCCTGGTCGAGTCCCCCTTCGGGACCCGGCTGCATGCCCGCCATGATGTCTTTCCTCCGCGCCTGGAAAACGGTCCCGACCTGGGTTTGATGCCCACGGCGTCGCGTGGCGGCGGTCCGGTTTCCGTCGACCAAGGTTGATTTGACAATTGGTCATAGTCAAATCTATTTCGCATGATAAAATCCCATGAGCGAGGCCTCCGTCGGTATCGACGCGCTCCGCCTCGGGCGAAGTCCTCACGTCCAAGGGTCTCGCCGGCGCTTCGGTTGGCGGGGTGGTTGCGCGTGTGTGCAGCGTAAGCAGCTGAAATTAGAAGAAAATTTCATATCTCTCGTCGCCTGGCGCTCGGACCGTTGAGGTTGATTGACATGGTTCCGAAGCGCGGCTACGTCTTCGTTTAAATTCGAAGATATTCGAAAGAAAATGAAAAAATCCGGTGCGGGTGGCGGCGGGGCGAACGGCCGGCGCCAGGCTGGAGCGTCCGCTTCACGCGGGACGTCGGGACGGGAGAGGGACGATGAAGCGTCAAGTTCGACTGTGGCTGGCCGCGCTCGCGGGCCTGGGCGCCCTGTCCGCCGGAAGCGTCGGCCAGGCGCGATCGGCCGTGGAAAAGCCCCGGGTGATCGTTCTCTCGGACATCGGCAACGAGCCCGACGACTCCGAGTCCCTGGTCCGCCTGCTCCTGTACGCCAACGTGCTGGATCTGGAGGGCCTGGTCGCCACCACCTCGACCTGGCAGCGCGACCGCGTCCAGCCCCAGCTGATGCGCGAGCGGATCGCGGCCTATGGCCAGGTCCTGCCGAACCTGCGCCGCCACGCCGACGGCTATCCCGAGGCCGCCAGGCTGGAGGGCCTGGTCCGGTCCGGCGCCGCCGCCTACGGCATGCGCGGGGTGGGGCAGGGCAAGGACACCGACGGTTCGCGCCTGATCATCGCGACGGTGGATCGACCCGATCCCCGGCCGGTCTACGTCTCGGTATGGGGCGGGGCGCTGGACCTGGCCCAGGCGCTGTGGACCGTCCGCGCGACGCGCACGCCCGAGCAGCTGAAGGCCTTCGTCGCCAAGCTGCGGGTCTATTCGATCTCGGACCAGGACGACGCCGGCCCCTGGCTGCGCCAGAACTTCCCGGACCTGTTCTGGATCGCCAGCGTCCATGGCTGGGGCCAGTACGGCCAGGCCGCCTGGACCGGCATTTCCGCCGACGTCCTGCGGCCCGCCAAGTGGCCCGCCGGCGAGATGGTGACCAACGCCTGGCTGGAGACCAACATCCGCCGGGGCCCCCTCGGCGCGCTCTATCCGCCCCACCAGTTCATCATGGAAGGCGACACGCCCGCGTTCCTGTGGCTGATCCCCAACGGCCTGAACGTCCCCGAGCATCCCGAGTACGGCGGCTGGGGCGGTCGCTATGTCCCGACCTATGAGGGCGCGGCGCAGTACGGAGACACCCAGGACGCCGTCCCCGGGCCGGACGGGACCCGCTGGCTCAGCAACCAGGCCACCATCTTCCGCTGGCGCGAAGCCTTCCAGAACGACTTCGCCGCGCGGATCGGCTGGACCCTGACGCCGGACCGCGCCAAGGCCAACCATCCCCCGGCGCTGGTCCTGAACGGCGCGCCCGGAGACGCCCCCGTGACGCTCCAGGCCAAGGCCGGCCAGATCGTGGCGCTGAGCGCCGCCGGTTCGCGCGATCCGGACGGCGACCGGCTGACCTATCGCTGGTGGCAGTACGCCGAGCCCAGCGGCCGACCGGGCTTCTCGCCGCCCAAGCTCGACCTCGTCGACGCCGACAAGCCGCAGGCCAGCGTCGTGGCCCCGGCCGTCAAGGAGGCGGTCGTCTACCACATCGTTCTCGAGGTTCGAGACGCCGGCGCGCCAGCGATCACCCGGTATCGCCGGGTCCTGCTGGATGTCCATCCCTAGCGCTCGGCGGACCGCGGCGCCCATCACGATAAGAACACGACCCAGGAGAGGATTCATGAAACGCAAGACGGTCTTGTGTTCGGTCGCCAGCCTTCAGGCGCTGGTGGTCGGGCTTGCCGCCGGCAACGTCCACGCCCAGGAGGCCGGCCCGGCCCAGGCGCCCGCCGACAACCAGATCGGCGAGATCGTGGTCACCGCCCAGAAGCGGACGGAAAACCTGCGCGACACCCCGGTCTCGGTCGCGGTCGTGGCCCCCAAGCAGCTGGAGGCCGCCGGCGTGACGACCCTGGACGACCTGGGCAAGGCGGTGCCCTCGCTGGTGGCCCTGCCGGCGACCTCGACCCTGCGGCCGTTCTACACCCTGCGCGGGGTCAGCACGAACGTCATCACCGTCGGCTCGCCCAGCGGCGTGGCGGTGATGCTGGACGGCGTTACCCTGGCCCCGGAATCGCTGGCCGCGCGCCAGCTGACCGACATCGCCAGCGCCGAGGTGCTGCGCGGCCCGCAATCGACCCTGGGCGGTCGCACCGCCTCGATCGGCGTGGTCAACATCGTCACCCGCAAGCCCACCGACGTGTTCGAGGCGCGGGCCTCGGTGACGGCCACGACCGATGACGAGCTGCGCGCCCAGGCCTTCGTGGCCGGGCCGATCAACGACAGCATCGGCTTCTCGCTCTCGGGCTTCCGCAACCGGGCCGAGTTCGTCACCCGCAACCTGGCGACCGGCGACAACGACGTCTCCAAGGCGGCCGGCGTGCGCGGCAAGCTGCTGTTCAAGCCCACGGACGGCTTGGACGTCACCCTGTCGGCCAACTATGTCGACGCGCGCGACAAGGGACAGTTCCAGGCCTTCATCGATATCGACCCGACGGCCCGCTTTCGCGGCGCGTTCGCCCAGAGCGAGGCCCTGGTCGGCGTGACGCCCAGCCGCGACAACACCGACTACAACACGATCACCACGCCCGGCCAGCACACCAAGGACCAGCTGTACAGCGCGGTGGCGAACTACGAGATCGGCGACTTCACCCTGAGCTCGATCACCGCCAGGTCGCACGAGGACCGCGACCTGCGCTACGACGTCTACGGCCAGAAGATCGACTGGGCCTCGCGCCTGTCGGGCGGGACCTATTCCTGGAACAACATCCAGCGCTCGCAGCTGAAGATCGACGGCTTCAGCCAGGAGTTCCGCCTGGCGTCGCGGGACCTGGGCTTCGGCCGCGTGCTGGCGGGCCTGTACTACGACCACAGCAAGACCGGGTTCCAGTTCGACCGCCCCGCCTTCGGCACGCCCATCCCGCTGGGGGCCTATCGCGAAGCCAACAACAAGAGCTACGCGGCCTATGTGCGGGCGGACTTCGACCTGACCGACAGCACGACCCTGATCACCGGGCTGCGCTACAACCACGACAAGATCGCCTACGTCTATAACCTGCAATACAACACCACGCCGGCCAGCAACTCGACGCCGTTCACCCGCAAGGGCTCGGACAGCTTCGACACGATCGTCGGCGACGTGACCCTGAAGCAGGAGATCGGCGCGCGGGCCAATGTCTACGCGACCTATTCGCGGGGCTATAAGCCCAAGGTCTACAACCTCGACGCCACGGTCACCCCGACCAACACCTTCAATCCCGTCGACAAGGAAAAGGTCGACAACTTCGAGGGCGGCCTGAAGGGCGACTATTTCGACCGGCGGGTGAGCCTCAACCTCGCGGCCTTCTACACGACCTACAAGAATTTCCAGGTCCAGGCGGTCGACCCGACCGCGGCGGCGCCCACCTTCCAGCTGACCAACGCCGGCAAGGCCAGCACGCGCGGCGTGGAGCTGGACACGACGATCCGCCCGGCCCGCGGCCTGAGCCTCAATGCGTCGGTCGCCTATGTCGACGCCAAGTACGACAGCTTCGCCGGCGCCACCTGCTATGCGGGCCAGACCGCCGCCGCCGGCTGCGTCACCACGGGCGGCGCCAGCTTCCAGGACCTGTCGGGCAAGCGCCTGTCCAGCTCGCCGCGCTGGAAGCTCAACGCCGGCGCCGAGCAGCGCATCGACCTGTCCAGCGACCTGGAGCTGACCCTGGGCGGGGTCGTGAACTACCAGAGCCGGATCAACTTCGACGCCAACAACAACCCGCTGGCGACCCAGGACGCCTACGCCATCGTCAATCTGTCGGCGACGGTCGGACGCCCCGACCAGAGCTGGTCGCTCACCGCCTTCGTCAACAACGTGACCGACAAGCTCTACCTGTCGAACGTCTCGGATGTCGGCGGCCGCTGGGGCAACAAGGCGGCGATGAGCGGTTGGTACGGTCGCGACGCCCGGCGATACGCCGGCCTGCGGCTCGACACCAGGTTCTGACCCGCCGGATACCCACCGCGCCCAGGCCGTCACCGGCCTGGGCGGCGTTTTCGCGTGAGGCGGAAGGGGGGCGCGAGCCTCCAGTGTTTCGCCGCCGCCTGGAGATCATCGCATGAGCCCTCTTTCCCGCTTTCTGGTCCGGGCCAGCGCCGCGGTTCTCGCCTGGACCCTGGCGGGTCCGGCGGCCAGGGCCGACGCCGCCAAGGTCGACCTGCTGATCGGGAGCATGACCCTGGAGGAGAAGGTCGGCCTCCTGCACGGCCGCGAGGATCCCCAGCGCCTGGCCGGCGGCGGCTACATCCCCGGCGTCTCCCGCCTGAACGTTCCGGCCCTGCGCCTGGCCGACGGCCCGGCGGGCGTGCGCACCGCGCGCGCGGCGACGGCGTTCCCCGCGCCGGTCGCCCTGGCGTCCACCTTCTCGCCGATGCTGGCCAAGGCCTGGGGCGGCGCCGTGGCCAGCGAGGCCCTGGCGCGCGACCAGCAGCTGCTTCTGGCGCCGATGACCAACAATGTCCGCGTGCCGACGGCGGGCCGCAACTTCGAGACCTTCGGCGAGGATCCACTGCTGGCCTCGCGCCTGGTGGGCGCCAGCGTCCAGGGCCTGCAGGACGGCGGCGTGATCGCCACGGTCAAGCATTTCGCGGCGAACAACCAGGAGACCGACCGCAAGACGATCGACGTCCAGGTCGACGAGCGCACCTTGCGCGAGATCGAGTTCCCGCCCTTCCAGGCGGCCGTCCAGGCCGGGGTCGGCGCGGTCATGTGCGCCTACAACAAGGTGGGCGGTCTGGGGGCGTGCGAAAACCCGTTCCTGCTGGACAAGGTCCTGCGCCAGGAATGGGGCTTCTCCGGCTTCGTGATGTCCGACTGGTTCGCCGCCCACAGCACGGCTCCGTCGCTGAAGGCGGGCCTGGACATGGAGATGCCGAACGGCAAGTTCCTGGGCGAGGCGCTGATGGCCGCGGTGGCCAAGGGCGAGGTCGCCGAAGCCGACATCGACCGCTCGGCGCGGCGTATCCTGACCCAGATGGACCGCATCGGCCTGCTCGGCGGCGCCGTCGCGCGGCCGGCCGAAGAGGACGCCCAGCGCCGGGCCCACGCCGACCTCGCCCTCCAGATCGCCCTGCAAGGCGCGGTGCTGCTCAAGAACGAGGGCGGCGTCCTGCCGCTGGACGCCGGCCGGCTGGCCCGGACCGCGATCATCGGCCCGACCGCCAGGCGGTCGCTGTTCGGGGGCGGCGGCAGCGCCGAGGTCAAGCCGACCGCCCTGGACGATCCCTACCAGGCGCTGGGCGCGCGGGCGGGCGCGCCCCTGGTCTTCGCCGAGGGCCTGCGCCTGGAAGGCGAGCCCATCCCGGCGGCGGCCCTGGCGTCCGACGCCGGGGCGGGCCTGGCCGGCGCCTCGGGTCCGTTCACGGGCGCGACGACCGTCGACAAGGGCCAGGCGGCCAGCTGGGAAGGCTGGGTCACGGCTCCGGAGACCGGCGAATACGAGCTGATGCTGCAGTTCACGCCGGTCGGCGGCCTGGCGCTGGCCGAGGCCGATCGCGGCATGGCCGACGTCGAGCTGGACGGCGAGCGGATCATCGAGGGCGGCCGGCTGTTCGGCGGCTCGCGGCTGATCAAGACCTCGGACGGCCTGCTGAACCAGGGCCATGTCGTGCGCCTGGAGCGCGGGGCGCGCTATCGCCTCAAGCTGGCGGTCAAGGCCTCGGCCGTCGAGCCGTTGCGCCTGCGCCTGGCCTGGACCACGCCCGGCCTGCGCCGGCGCCTGATCGAGGCGGCGGCGACGGCGGCCAGGGCGGCCCCGGCCGCCGTCGTCTTCGTCCACGTCGAAGGCACCGAGGGCGAGGACAATCGCTCCCTGGCCTTGCCCTATCATCAGGACGAACTGATCCGGGCGGTGGCGCGGGCCAATCCCGACACCGTGGTCGTGCTGAACACCGGCGCGCCGGTGCTGATGCCGTGGATCGACCAGGTCAAGGCGGTGCTGCAGATGTGGTATCCGGGCCAGCGCGGCGGGGAGGCGACCGCCGACCTGCTGACCGGCAAGGCCAATCCGTCGGGCCGTCTGCCCGTCACCTTCCCGATGTCCGACAGCCAGACCGCGGTCGCCCGACCCGAGCGCTTCCCGGGCGTGGGCGGTCGGCAGACCTATTCCGAGGGCGTGTTGGTCGGCTACCGCTGGTACGACGCCCAGAAGGCCAAGCCGCTGTTCCCGTTCGGCCACGGCCTGTCCTACACGCGCTTCGACTACAGCGGCCTGAAGGTCACGCCTGTCGCCGATGGGCTGGAGGTGGCCTTCACCCTGCGCAACGCCGGCGCGGTGGACGGCGACGAGGTGGCGCAGGTCTATGTCGACGGCCCGAGCTCGCGTCCCGAGGGCCTGACCTTCGCGCCGCGGATCTTGGCCGGATTCGAGCGCGTGACCCTGCGCGCCGGCGAGAGTCGCCGGATCCAGTTGAAGGTCGACCAACGGTCGCTGTCCTACTGGTCGCCGCGAGACCGCGCCTGGCGCGTTCCGACGGAGGCGCGTGGCGTTCGGGTGGGCGGCTCGTCGCGCGACTTGCCGCTGTCGAGCCAGGTTCAGTACCGCCCCTGACGGGCTGGGAACGACGATCCTCGCTCCCAGGGAGGCGCACTGATCGCTGGCGGGCGCCGGCCAACGGCCATAGAAAGGTCGTGGCGAGCCGCGATCAATCGCTGGCGATGTGAAGGCCCGTGACGTGATCAAACAATACGGCTGGTCCGATACGCTGCGGCGGGCCTTCGAGCCGCACGCGCGCGCCGGCCATAGCCCTGGCCGTATCGTCGCCCAGCACCGCGACGGCTATCACGTGGTCACCGGCGAGGGGGAACTGCGCGCCAATCCCGCCGGCCGCCTGCTGCACGAGGCCGGCGAGGCGGACTATCCGGCGGTCGGCGACTGGGTGGCGCTGTCGCTGGACCCGGCCAAGGGCGCCGCCACCGTCCACGCCATCCTGCCGCGCCGCACCGTCTTCGTGCGCCGGGCGGCCGACAGCGTGCAGACCCTGCAGGTCGTCGCCGCCAACATCGATGTCGCCTTCGTCGTCAGCTCGCTGAACGCCGACCTCAATCCGCGCCGGATCGAGCGCTACCTGGCCGCCGCCTGGCAGAGCGGGGCCCGGCCCGTGGTGGTGCTGACCAAGTCCGACCTCGCCGACGACCCGCAAGGCCAGGCCGACGCGATCGCCGCCCTGGCGGCCGGCTGCCCGGTGTTGACGGTGTCGGCGCGGCAGGGGCTGGGCCTGGACGCCCTCCTGGCCCACGTGGCGCCCGGCGAGACCTGCGTGCTGATCGGCTCGTCCGGCGTCGGCAAGTCCACCCTGGTCAACGCCTTCCTGGGCGAGGACCGCCTGGCGACCCGGGCGATCCGCGAGTCCGACGACCAGGGCCGCCACACCACCAGCCATCGCCAGCTGGTCCTGCTGCCCGGCGGCGGGCTGATCCTCGACACGCCCGGCATGCGGGAAGTGGGCCTGATCGACGCCGAGGAAGGCCTGAGCGTGGTGTTCGACGACATCGAGCGCCTGATCGAAACCTGCAAGTTCAATGACTGCGGCCACGCCAACGAGCCCGGCTGCGCGGTGCGCAAGGCGCTGGCGGACGGCGCGCTCGATCCCGCCCGCTGGGCCCACTTCCGGAAGCTGGGCGTCGAACTGGCCGAGGTCCAGGACCGCGCCGACCGCGCCGCCAGGGACACCGAGCGTCGCCGCTTGGCCGCGCTGCAGAAAGCCTATCGCGCCAACAAGAGAGACGCCCGAGGCGGGGACTGACCGACCTGGTCGGAGAACAAGGTTCTTGCAGAATATGGCCCTCGACCCGGACAAATGGGGTTAGGTGAGGATTCCTGCTTCACGAGAAATGCCCATGTCCGCGTTCACCATCGTCACCACCAGTGCGACCCAAGGCAGCGATGCGGTGGAGGTAAGCACGCTGAGCGATGATTTCGGCGATCAAAGCGAGGCCCTGGGGTACTCGCGCCGCATGGCCGAGGAGATGGTGGGCATGGCCCATCAACTGTCGCTGGACTTCGACTTCAGCACGGTCGGCCTCTATGACGGCGACCTGATCGACGAGGAGATCGATCCGGGCCACGCCGCCTTCCTCGGCGCATGGGTGCTGGACGAAGAGGGCGTCGTGTTCGTTGCGGCGGACGAGTTTCGCGAAGGCCCGGCCGAGTCCGACGTCCCTTAGCGGAAGTCGGACGTCCGCTCCTGGCGCGCCTCGGGGCGCGCCGCGCCCCGGGGCCAGCGCGTTTCGGGTCGGATTTGTCATTTTCGCGTCAGCGGCCGGACCGGAACCGACGTCCATAGTCGCCGCGCCTCGCCCTGTCGGTTCGCACCGCATTCCTCTCCCCCCCGGGGGTGCATTCGCCAGAACCTTCAGGTGCGAGGTTCCTGGCTGTAGAGTGCCCCACCGCGGACCGTGTCCGCCCAACCGACCGTGAGTTGAAGGCGCGAACCGCCGACATGAAGATCCTGATCGTCGAGGACGAACCCAAGACCGTCGCCTATCTGCGCAAGGGGTTGACCGAACAGGGCTACGCCGTGGACTTCGCCAGCGACGGCGAGAGCGGCCTGCACCTGGCCCAGACCCTGGACTACGACGCCGTCATCCTCGACGTCATGCTGCCCCGGCTGGACGGGGTCGCCCTGCTGCAGCGCCTGCGCCAGCGCCACCAGACGCCGGTGATCATGCTGACCGCCCGCGACAGCGTCGAGGACCGCCTGCAGGGCCTGGGCGCGGGCGCCGACGACTATCTGGTCAAGCCGTTCTCGTTCCTGGAACTGCTGGCCCGGCTGCAGGCGATCACCCGCCGCGGTCGCAACGAGTCGACCTCGATCACCGTCGGCGACCTGCATCTGGACCTCCTGGCGCGGCGGGCCACCCGGGCGGGCAAGCGCCTGAACCTGACCGCCAAGGAGTTCGCCCTGCTGGGCGTGCTGGGCCGCCGCCAGTCGCAGATCGTGTCCAAGACCGTGATCACCGAACTGGTCTGGGACATCAATTTCGACACCAACACCAACGTCGTCGAGGTGGCGATCAAGCGCCTGCGGGCCAAGATCGACGGCGGGTTCGACACCAAGCTGCTGCACACCATCCGAGGCATGGGCTACGTGCTCGAACACCGTCCGGAGGAGACCGCCTGATGCCGACCTCGATCTCCGGACGCCTGACCCTGATGTTCGCCGTGGCCACCGGCCTGGTCTCCGCCCTGGCCGGAGTGGCGATCTTCATGTTCCAGACCCTGGAGCTGAGGCGGCACCAGGCCGAGGAACTGAACGCCCGTTTCGAGATCGTGGAGGCCATGGTCCTGCGCCTCGGCGAGGTCGCCAAATGGCCGCTGCTGGCCGACAAGCTGACCTCCTTCACGCCGGCCAACGACAGCATCCGCTATCGGGTCGAGAGCGCCGACCCCCGCTTCGTCTACGGCGCCGCCTGGCCCGCGGACGCGAAGATCCAGGGCGGCCGCGAGGGCCTGGGCTATGTCCGCTTCGACCAGCGGCGGTTCATGACCCTGTCGAAGGTGGTGGCGCCTAATCGCGAACGCCCGGCGGTGCGCCTGACCATCGCCGCCGACACCGCGCCCTTCGACGCTTCCGGGCTGGTGCTGGGCGTCGGCGTCCTGGCCGTCTCGCTCCTGACGGTCGCCGTCGTGAGCCTGCTGGGCCGCCGCATCGCCAGGAGCGGCCTGGCGCCGGTCGACCGGCTGTCGCAGCACGCCGCGGCGCTGAACCCCGACGACCTCAGCCTGCGGATGCCGACCCAGGCGTTGCCCGCGGAACTGAAGGGCCTGATGGCCGCCTTCAACGGCGCGCTGGACCGCCTGCAGCACGCCTATGTCCGGCTGTCGGCGTTCAACGCCGACGTGGCGCACGAACTGCGCACGCCGCTCAGCAACCTGATCGGCCAGACCCAGGTGGCCCTGTCGCGCCCCCGCCAGGCCGACGAGCTGGAGGACGTGCTCCACTCCAATCTCGAGGAACTGGAACGCCTTCGCACCATCATCAACGACATGCTGTTCCTGGCCCGCGCCGACCAGGGCGCGATGGCGGCCAATCTGGCGACCGCCTCGCTGGCCGGCCTGGTCCGCAAGACCGCCGACTTCCTCGACGTGCTGTTCGAGGAGGCCGGCGTCACCCTGCGCGTGGTGGGCGATGCGACCCTCGCCGTCGAGGAGTCGCTGCTGGCCCGGGCCCTGACCAACCTGCTGGACAACGCCATCCGCCATGGCGCCGGACCCGGTCTGGTGACCGTGACGATCGAGGACCATGGCGAGGAGGTCTGCATCGGCGTGCGCAACAGGGGCGCGCCGATCCAGGACGCCCATCTGGCCCGACTCTTCGACCGCTTCTACCGCCCGGATCCGGCCCGCGAGAACAGCGGCGACAGCCACGGCCTGGGGCTCGCGGTGGTCAAGGCCGTGGCGTCGATGCATGGCGGGAGCGTCTTCGCCCGTTGCGAGAACGGCGAGGTCCTGGTGGGTCTGTTCCTGCGCAGGCGGATCCCGCCGCCGATCGACGGGCGGACGGACGCTCCGGCCCGGCGCCCCGTCGGCGCGCCGGCCGAGCCGGAACTCGTCCGCCCGCTCTAACTTGCCCCCTAGCTTGAAGGTCCTGGGGTTCCGTCCCACCCGCCGCCCAGGGCGCGGATCAGGTCGACGCCGGCGGCGAGCCGTCGGGTCCGCAGGTCCAGGGCGGTGCGGCGGGCGTCGAGCTCGGCGGTCTGGGCGGTGACCACGTCCAGATAGCTGGTGGCGCCCTCGCGATAGCGCGTGGTGGCCAGGAGGTTCGTCCGGACCGCGGCGTCCACCGCCTCGGCCTGGCGCGCCTCGGCGGTCGCCAGGCGGTTGGCCAGGGCCAGCTGGTCCTCGACCTCGCGGAAGGCGTCCAGCACGGTCTTGCGATAGAGCGCCGCCTGTTCGTCGAAGGCCGCGCGACTGGCGGCGACGTCGGCGCGGCGCGCGCCGCCGTCGAGCAGGGGCAGGCCGACGGCGATCGGGCCCAGCGCCCACTGGCGGTTGGACGCCGACAGCAGGTCCCCGCCCGCCGACTCGAAACCGCCGGTCGCCGCCAGGGTCAGGCGGGGGAAGGCGGCGGCGCGGGCCACGCCGATACGGGCGTTGGCCGCCGCCATCCGGCGTTCGGCGGCGGCGACGTCGGGACGTCGCTGCAGCAGGCTGGACGGCGCATCGACCGGGACCCTCGGCGGCTCGACCAGGTCGGGCGCCGCCGCCAAGGTGAAGCGGGAGGCGGACTCGCCCACCAAGGCGGCGATGGCGTGTTCCAGCAGGGCCCGATCGGCCAGGGCCTGTTCGTACTGGGCCTGGGTCGCGGCCAGCTGGGTGCGGGCCCGGCCGACGTCGACCGCGCTGGAGGCGCCGCCGCGGAACCGCTTGTCGGTCAGGGCCAGGGCCTTTTCGTAGGCGTCGGCGGTGCGGGTCAGGACCGAGATCTGGCCGTCCAGGCCGCGAAGCTGGAAGTAGGTGTCGGCCAGCTGGACCTGCAGGCTGAGCCGCGTCGACGCCAGGTCGGCGCCGCTGGCCTGGGCCTCGGCGCGGCCGGCGGCCACCAGGTCGCGGACCCGGCCCCAGAGGTCCAGCTCGTAGGCCGCCGTCGCCTCGACCAGGCGGTCGTCCTGTCGGCCCAGGCCGGCGTCGCGATACCGCTCGACGCTGGCCGTGGCGTCCACGGTCGGCGAGCGGGCGGCGCGGGCCCGGCGCGCCAGGGCGCGGGCCTGGTCGTAGCGGGCCAGGGCCGCGGCCAGGTCCGGCCCGCCGGCTTCGAGGCGCTGTTCCAGGTCGTCGAGCACCGGATCGCCGAAGACGCGCCACCAGGCGCCGCGCGCCTGGGCGTCGGCCGGGGCGGCCGGGGTCCAGGGACCGGTCTCGCGATAGGCCGGCGTCGCGGCGACGACGGGCGGCGGGGCGTAGGCAGGGGCCAGGCTGCAGCCGCCCCCGACGAGGGCGGGGAGCGCGACCAGCGCCAGGGAAAGGCTACGAGGCCGCATTGGACGCGCCCTTCGGCCGCACCGCCCGCACCACGTCGCCGTCGGCGATGGAGTCGGGCGGGCTGTTGACCACCCAGTCGCCGGCCCCGACGCCGCCGGCCAGCTCCAGGTCGGTACCGAAGTCGCGGGCGATCCGCACGGTCCGGATCCGGACGCGGTTGTCGGCTCCCACCAGGGCCACCGCCGTGCCTTCCTTGCGGAAGAGCAGGGCGTTCGACGGCACTCGAAGCGGATTCGGATCCGTCGCCGGGCCTTGCAGGTCCAGGGTCACCTGGGCGTAGGCGCCCGGCTTCAGTTGGCCGGCGCTGTTGTCGAACTCCAGCTGCACGAGCATGGCGCCGGTCTGGGTGTCGACGGCGTCGGCCGAGCGGACGATCCGGGCCTGGAACACCCGGTCGGGCTGCTCGGGCACGGTGAAGCGGGCGGTCAGGCCCGGGCGGACCCCGGCGGCCAGGCTCTGGGGCACGCTGACATAGAGGCGCAGCTTGCGGATGTCGGCGACGGTGAACAGCGGCGTGGCCCGCCCGTCGCCTGCCGCGATGAAGGCGCCGACGTCGGTGGCGCGGCTGGTCACCACGCCGTCGAACGGCGCGACGATCCGCCGGAAGCCGGTCAGGGCCCGCAGGCGCTGGACATTGGCCTGGGCCTCGTTGCGCATGGCCTCGCGGGCGGCGAAGTCGCCGCGCTTCTCGTCGGCCTCCTGCTGGGAGACCGCGTTCTCGCTGACCAGGCGCTCCCAGCGCTTGGAGGTCACGGCGGCCAGGTCGCGCTGGGCCTGGGCGGTGGCCAGGGCCGCGTTGGCGGCGACCAGTTGCTGGTCGACCTCCGGGGCGTCGACCTCGGCCAGCAGCTGGCCCGCCTTCACCGCGGTTCCGATGTCGACGTACCAGCCGCGCAGATAGCCGCTGGTCCGGGCGTAGACCGGCGCCTCCGCCCAGGCCTGCAGGCGGCCCGGCAGGACCAGCGTCCCGGCCTCGCCCCGCGAAGGCCGCGTGACGCTGACGGACTGTACGGCGCTGTCGTTCGTCGCCGCGCTCAGGGCCTGCCGGGCCGTCAGCCGGGTCGCGGTCCCGGCGACGAGGACGACCGCCAGCACGGCCGTGATCACATAGGCCGCGCGGCGCAGCCGCTTGGGCGAGGTCGTGGGCAAGGGGGCGTCAGGCATGGGCGAGACCTTGGGAAGGCGCATCCCGGCGGGAGGCGCGGCGGCCGTGGACGAGGGCGAAGATGCAGGGAACGAAAAGCAGCGAGGCGCAGGTGGCGAAGAGCAGGCCGCCGACCACGGCGCGGCCGAGCGGCGCGTTCTGCTCGGCGCCTTCCCCCAGGCCCAGGGCCATGGGAGCCATGCCGATGATCATCGCCAGGGCGGTCATCAGCACCGGGCGGAAGCGGGTGACCCCGGCCTCGAAAGCGGCCTGGACCGCGTCGTCGTGCTCGGCCAGCCGTTCGCGCGCGAAGCTGACCACCAGGATGGAGTTGGCCGTGGCCACGCCCATGCACATGATCGCGCCGGTCAGGGCGGGCACCGACAGCGGCGTGCCCGTGGCGAACAGCATCCAGGCGATGCCGGCCAGCGCCGCCGGCAGGGCCGAGACGATGACGAACGGATCGGACCAGGACTGGAAGTTGATGACGATCAGCAGATAGATCATCACGACCGCGCCCAGCAGGCCCCAGCCCATGCCCGAGAAGGCGGTGTTCATCGTCTGATACTGGCCGCGAAGGGTCACCTTGACGGTGGCGGGCTTGTCCTTCTCCAGGGTCTTGAGAACCTTCTGGATGTCGTCCGCCACGCCGCCCAGGTCGCGCCCCTGGGTGGCGGCGAAGACGTTGACCATCGGCTGGATGTTGTATTGCGAGATGACGGCGGGGGTCGCGCCCCGGCTCAGCACGCCCAGGCCGCCCAGCACCTGCGGGTCCTGTCCGGGCGTCCGGGACCCGGTGACGGGGATGGCGGCCAGCTTCTGCAGGCTGTCGATCATGTATTCCGGGGTCTGGGCGACGACGGGGTAGGACACGCCGTTGGCGGGGTTGAGCCAGAACACCGGCGCGGCCTGGGCGCTGCCGGCCACCGAGCCGGCCAGGCCGGCGGTGACGTCGCGCTCGTCCAGGCCCAGGGCGTTGATCCGGGTGCGGTCGACGTCGAAACGCAGTTCGGGAGCGCCGGCCGGCTGCTGGATCCGCGCATCGGCCACCCCGTCGACCCCGCGGATCGCGCGCAGGATCTTCTGGGCGTAGGCCTGGTTGGCGGCCAGGTTGTTGCCCGTCACCTGGATGTCGATGGGGGACGGCGCGCCGAAGTTGAGGATCTGACTGGTGACGTCGGCCGGCAGGAACGAGAAGGTCGCGGTCGGGAACAGGCGGGGCAGGTCCCGCCGCAGCCGGGCGATGTGCTCGGCCGTCGGCGCATGGCCCTTCTTCAGGCTGATCAGGATGTCGCCGTCCTGCGAACCGATCGTGCCCGAGGCGTTGTAGATGGTGTTGATGCCGCTGCTGCTGAGGCCGATGTTGTCGACGATGGTCTCGATCTCGGCCGGCGGGATGATCGTGCGCACCTGGCGCTGGATGCGGTCGAACAGCGCCGCTGACTCCTCGATGCGCGAGCCCACCGGCGCCCGGACGTGCAGGGCGATCGCGCCCGAATCCACGGCCGGGAAGAAGTTGCGGCCCAGGAACGGGACAAGGACGAGGCTGACGAGCGCGAAGGCCACGAAACCGGCGACGAACAGCCGTCCCGAGCCCAGGGCCGAGCCGAGCACGCCGGCATAGCCGTCGCGGACGCGGCCGAAGCGGCGCTCGAACCCCTGCTGGAACCGCACCAGCGGCTTGGAGGAGGGAGGCGGCCCGTCCGGCCCATGGGCCGCGTGCGGCCGCAGCAGGAACATGGCCATGGTCGGCACCAGGGTCCGCGACAGCAGGAACGAGGCGATCATCGCGAACACGACCGACAGGGCCATCGGCACGAACAGGAAGCCGGAGACGCCGGGCAGGAAGAACATCGGCACGAAGACGATGCAGATGCACAGCAGGCTGACGAAGGCGGGCGTGACGATCTGGGCCGCGCCGTCGAGGATGGCGGTGCGGACGTCCTTGCCCTGCTCCAGGTGCCAGTTGACGTTCTCGATGGTCACCGTGGCGTCGTCGACCAGGATGCCGACCGCCAGGGCCAGGCCGCCCAGGGTCATGACGTTGAGGGTCTGGCCGAAGGCGGCCAGGGCGGCGATGGCGGCCAGCACCGCCAGCGGGATCGAGATGGCGATGATCGTCGTCGAGCGCCAGGACCCCAGGAACAGCAGGATCATCAGCGATGTGAGGACCGCCGCCAGCGCGCCTTCGTGCACCACGCCCGCCACCGCGGCCTTCACGAAGGCGGACTGGTCGTTCAGCGGGGTGATGGTCAGTTCCTTGGGTAGGCTGGTCTTCAGCTCGGGCAGGGCCGCACGGACGCCGTCGACGATCGAGATCGTCGAGGTGGCGCCCGACTTCAGCACCGTCATCAGCACCGAGCGCTGGCCGTCGACGTGCACGACGTTCTGCTGCGGCGCCGAGCCGTCGCGAACGTGGGCGACGTCGCTCATCCGCACGGTGGCGCCGTTGATGGTGCGGATCGGCAGATTGTTCAGCTCCTCGACCGTGCCGGGGGCGTTGTTGAGCTTGAGGCTGTACTGGAACTCGCCGATCTTGACGAAGCCGGCCGGGGTGATCTGGGTCTGGGCGGCGATGGCGGCGCCGACGTCGGTCGCCGACAGCCCCTTCGAGAGCAGGGCCTGCGGATCGATGTCGACCTGGATCTGGCGCGTTCGGCCGCCGAACGGGAAGGGGAGGGCCGCGCCGGGCACCGTGACCAGGCGCGTGCGGATGAAGTTGACCCCGTAGTCGAACAGCCTCTGCTCGCTGAGGCCGTCGCCGGCCAGGGCCAGCTGGACGATGGGCACCGTGGAGGCGTTGTAGTTGAGGATCAGCGGCGGCGTCGTGCCGGTCGGCATCTGCCGCAGCAGGGTCTGGGAGATGGCCGTGATCTGGGCGTTGGCCAGCCGCACGTCGGCGCCCGGCTGGAAATAGATCTTCACCACCCCGATGCCGGGCAGGGAATGGGCCTCGATGTGCTCGATGTCGTTGACCGTCGTGGTCAGCGTCCGCTGGTAGGGGGTCAGCACCCGCCCGGACATCTCCGAGGCCGACAGGCCGTTATAGGTCCAGGCCACCGCCACGACCGGCACCCGGATGTTGGGGAAGATGTCCG
Organism: Caulobacter sp. GW821-FHT09A05; assembly: GCF_059418465.1. Taxonomy (NCBI): domain Bacteria; kingdom Pseudomonadati; phylum Pseudomonadota; class Alphaproteobacteria; order Caulobacterales; family Caulobacteraceae; genus Caulobacter; species Caulobacter sp. GW821-FHT09A05. The sequence continues at coordinate 208,008 of NZ_JBWKPX010000002.1, read as the reverse complement.
TCGGCGTGCGCAGCACCGCCAGAACCCCGACGATCAGCACCATGATGGCGGCGACCACGAAGGTGTAGGGACGTGAAAGCGCGATCCGCACGAGGGATGTCATGGCAGGTTCCGTCGTTGCGGAAGAATGAGGGCCAGACCTAGCAATCCCATGCGGTCGCCAGGCTGACGCCAAGCTGACAAGGTTGTCAGCCAACTCGCAAAGCCAGACACCGCTTGGCTTTCGTCCGCGGACCGGGGCGCGACAGGATGAGGAGCTTATGGTCAGGCGCGCCGGGTCGGCGGGCGGGCCCGTCTTCCGGCGTCAGGTCAAGGTCCGATTCCGGCGCGACGCGGCCTTCCGCTCTCAGGCCTGGCTGCGCGTGATCCCTATGCCGGCGCTCGCGGCCCAGGCGTTCAGGTCGCCGCGTCGGAGGGCGGTGGCCATCATGTCCGGGAAGAGATCGGGGGTGCAGGCGAAGACGGGCGCGCCGAGCGCGGCGACGGCGGCGGCCAGGTTGGCGTCATAGGATGGGCGGCCGTCGTCGTTCAACGCCAGCAGCACGATCAGGTTGACGCCGCTGTTCACCAGCGCCGCGGCCCGGCCCAGCATCGCCTTGGCGTCGCCGCCCTCATAGAGGTCGGTGACGAGCACCAGGTGGGTCTGGGACGGATCGGCGATGTTGGCCTGGCACCAGGCCAGGGCCTGGTTGATGTCGGTGCCGCCGCCCAGCTGGACGCCAAACAGCACCTCGACCGGATCGGCCAGGTCCTCGGTCAGGTCGGCGACCACGGTGTCGAACACCGCGAGCTTGGTGCGCATGGCGGGAATGGAGGCCAGCACCGCCGCGAAGATCGAGGCATAGACCACCGAGCTGGCCATGGAGCCCGACTGGTCGACGCACAGCACCACTTCGTCGAGCCGCCGGCGGCGGCTGGCCCGGCCAAAGCCGACCAGCTTCTCGGGCACGATGGTCCGGTGCTCGGCCTGCCAGTGACGCAGGTTGGCGCGGATGGTTCGGGGCCAGTCGATGTCGCCGGGACGGGGCCGAAAGCTGCGTTGGCTGCGGTTGAGCGCTCCGCGCAGGGCCTGGGTGGTCTGGCTCTCCAGCCGGGCCAGGAGCTGGTCAACCACCTTGCGCACCACCTGCCGCGCGGTCTCCTTGGTCTTCTCCGGCATCACCGAGCGCAGCGAGATCAGGTCGGCGATCAGGTGCACATCGGCCTCGACCGCGGCCAGGAACTCCGGCTCCAGCAGCATCTGGCGCAGGCCCAGCCGCTCGAAGGCGTCGCGCTGCACCATCTGCACCACCGGGGCGGGGAAGAACTCGCGCACGTCGCCCAGCCAGCGCGACACCTTCGGGGCCGAGGCGCCCAGCGAACCCTTGCGGCCGCCGCTGTCGTCGCCGGGGCCGTAGAGCGCGGTCAGCACGGCGTCCAGCCGCTGGTCGCGCGGGGCCAGCGGCTCATCGCCGTCCTCGGCGCCCAGCACCAGGCGCCAGCGGCGACGGGCGTCCTCGGCGGTCGGCGCGATCGTCTCGTCCCGCGGGGCGGCGTCCTGGTTCATGCGCTCATTCCCAGCAGGGTCTTCAGCAGCGGCAGGGCGGCCTGGAAGGCCGTGTCGTCGCCCGTGGCGGCCGTTTCGTCGGGATCCGGGGCGGCGCGATCGCCGGTCGCGGCGTCCAGCAGACGCCGCCGTTCCATGCGGTCCAGGCCCGAAAAGGCCCGGCGCAGCTGAGGCAGCAGGCCGTCCAGGTCCTCGGGCGGAATACGCCGCAGCCAGTCGTCCAGCACGTCGAGCAGCGGCTGGTCGTGCAGCAGCAGCCGGCCGGCGTCGTCGAGGAAGCCCTCGAGCCAGGCGGCGGCGTCGGCGGGTGGCACGGCCGACGACAGGGCGCGCGACAGCCGGGTGGCGGTGGTCTCGACGCCGGCGCCGCCGTCGTGCAGCTTGCGGGCCGCGAAGCCGCGCAGGCCGGCGGCGACCGCCCTGTCCTCGATCAGCCGGCCCAGGGCGGCGCGCCAGTCGGCGACCAGTCCGGGGCGATCGAGCAGGGGCAGGGCGCGCTCCAATCCGGCGGCGGCGGCCAGCATGACGGCGGCGGCCCCATCGTCCAACTGGCGGCAGGCGACCGGCAGGCCGACGCAGACTTCCTCGACCATGGCCTCGATGAGCCGCCGCAAGGGGGCTTCGGGAATGGCGCGGGCCTGGCCGTAGCGCAGGGTCTCGGCCAGGGGCGCGGCGGCGCGCATCAGGGCGCCGACGTCGCCGGACCGGGCGGCCACGGCCTGCAGGCGGTCGATGCAGCGCTCGGCGGCCCGCGGCAGGTCGGCCAGGAGGGTGGCGCGCACCAGTTCGGCGACAGCGGCCGGATCGTCCCGGGCCTCGGCGCGCTCGACGGCGGCCTCCGAGGCGGCGTCCAGGATGGTCACGCCCCAGCGCAGGGCCTCGGCCAGGGCCACGCCCAGCTCGGGCTCCCATAGCAGGATCCAGCGCTCGCGGAAGGTGCCCCGGCTGCCGCCGACGTCGGTCAGCCGGCCCCACGGCACGTCGATCAGGCTCAGGCGGTGCAACAGGGCCGACTTGGCCAGGCCGACCTCCGAGCGCAGGTCGAGGCTGGCCTCGGTCTCGACCGCCTCGGGCTTGAGCCGCAGCTTCTTCTGCTGGCGGGCCAGGTCGGCCAGCAGCGGCATCAGGGGCACGGCGGGGTCGACGCTCCCGACCCGCGATCCGATCACCAGCCGCTGCTCGATCAGCCGCATCGGCGCGTCCTGGCCATGGCACAGGGTGGCCAGGCTGGCCTCGTTCAGCTCGTCCAGGCCCGGGGCGCCGCGATCGCGCAGCGCCGCCAGGGTCTCGGCCAGCCGCACGGCCTCGATCACCGAGGCGGTGGAGGCGGCCAGGCCCTCGTCGCGCAGCAGCCCCGCCACCCGCGCCTGCCAGCCGACGGCCAGGGTCCGGACGTCCAGGACCTCGCGGCCTTCCAGCGCCGCCCACAGATGCCGGTACCAGCCGGGCGACACCACGCCGGCCCCATAGCCCGAGTTGCGGGCCAGGCGGGCGTCGGTCCAGGGGGTCCAGGTGACGGCGACCTCGGTCTTGGGCAGGCCCTTGAGCAAGGCCCTGTCGTCCTTCAGGGGAACCTGGCGGCGCAGGGCGGGCACGTGCCAGGCGCCGACCACGGCCGCGACCGGGCCTTCGCAGGCCTCCAGGCCGGCGCGGATCGCCAGCCGCATATGCGCCTCGCGCCGGGCCTCGCGCACGGCTTCGTCCGTGGTCGGATCTTGCTCAAGCTCGGCCCGCTCGCGCACGGCGGTCATGGCCGTCTCGATGGCGGCGAACAGGGACTCGGGGTGGCTCCCTTCCTCGATCAGGCTGTTCCACCACGCCTCGACGTCGCCGTAGCCGGCCAGCTCGGCCAGGTCCGCCAGCGGATCGCGGGGCCCGGCCGAGGGCGTTTCGGCGGGGACGGCTTCCACGGTCTCGTCGGACGGGGCCTCCAAAGGTTCGGCCTCGTGCTCTTCGGCGAGCGGCGGCTCGACCCTGGCCTCGGCCGCCGCGCGCAGGGCCAGATTGTGCGTGGCCGGCAGGTCGATGAAGCGCACGGGCCGGCCGTGGTCCTGGGCCCAGCGGATCGCGATCCACTCGGGCGAGAACTCGGCGAGGGGGTAGAAGCTGGCCAGGCCCGGCCGGTCGGGCGCGTGGGCCAGCAGCGCCACCGGCGGGACCATGTCCGGCGAGGCGGCGAAGGCCAGGACGGCCTCGGCTTCGGGCGGCCCCTCGATCAGCACCATCGCCGGGTCCAGCCGGTCGAGCGCCCGCGCCAGGCTGTGGGCGCAGCCGGGACCGTGGTGGCGGACGCCGAAAAGATGGAGCCGATCGCTCACAGCACCTCGCGGATCGCGCCGTAGAGGTCGCCCCAACCCTTGCGGGTCTTGACCACGGTCTCGAGATATTCGCCCAGGACGACCGCGTCCTGCACCGGGTCCTTGACGACGGCGCCGACGATGTTAGCCGCCAGGCTGCCGGCGTCGATGACGCCCGAGCCGAAGTGGCCGGCCTCGGCCCAGGCGCCGATGGTCACGGCGATGGCCTCGGCGGTGCTCAGCGTGCCGCTGGGCGATTTCAGCTTCATGCGGCCGTCGGCGGTCTCGCCCGAGCGCAGCTCGCGGAACAGCGTCACCACCCGCTCGATTTCGGCGGTGGCGGACTTGACCGGCGGCAGGGCCAGGCTGGCGCCCAGCTCGGTCACGCGCTTGGAGACGATGCCGACCTCCTCCTCGAAGCTGGACGGCAGCGGCAGCACCACGACGTTGAAGCGGCGTTTCAGCGCCGCCGACAGGTCGTTGACGCCCTTGTCGCGGTTGTTGGCGGTGGCGATCACGTTGAAGCCGCGCCGGGCGTGGACCGCCTCGTTCAGTTCGGGAATCGGCAGCATCTTTTCCGACAGCACGGTGATCAGGGTGTCCTGCACATCGGCGCCCATGCGGGTCAGTTCCTCCAGCCGCACGATCGCCCCGTCCTCCATGCCGCGCATCAGCGGGGTGGGGGTGATGGCGGCGCGCGACGGGCCTTGGGCCAGCAGCAGGGCGTAGTTCCAGCCATAGCGGATCTGGGTCTCGTCGGTGCCGGCCGTGCACTGGATCAGCCGCTGGGACGAGCCCGACACCGCCGCCGCCAGGTGTTCCGACACCCAGGACTTGGCCGTGCCCGGCACGCCCAGCAACAACAGGGCCCGGTCGGTGGCCAAGGTGGCCACGGCCGTCTCGATCAGGCGCCGGTTGCCGACGTACTTGGCGCTGATCGCCGTGCCGTCCTTGGCCTTGCCGCCCAGCAGGTAGGTGACCACGGCCTGGGGCGACATCTTCCAGCCCTCGGGCCGGGGACGATCGTCGTCCTTGGCGAGCGCGGCCAGCTCGTGCGCGAACAGATCCTCGGCGGCCAGCCGAAGTTGTTGGGAAGGATCAGGCAACGGGCGTCTCCGAAAGGGCGGACGGGTTGGAGGGCGTGGCCAGCCGGGCCAGGAAGGCCAGGTAGGCGGCGGTCTTGGGCTGGCGCGCGGGCGGGATCGCGGCCAGGGCGTCGGCGACGGCCCGGGCCATCGGCGAGGGCATGGCCGACACGGCGCGCAGCAGGACGTCGTCGGGCTCGAATCTGTCGTTGGTCTCGGCCTGCTGGATCACCTCGGCCAGCCAGCGCCGCCACGGCGGACTGGCGATCAGCCGGGCGGCCAGGTCGCCGGACATGGGCCCGTCCAGGAACTCCGCCAGATTGAAGCCGTCGAGCCGCGGATCGAAGCGGACCTCGGGCGTCAGGCTGGCGGCCATCACCGCGTGGCGGGTCTCGCGGCTCATCAGGTCGGCGTCCAGCGGCAGCCTCAGCACGTCGCCGGGCCAGACCGGATCGTCGAGCCTGGCCAGGAAGGCCGCCGCCAGGGCCGGGTCGTCGTCCAGCAAGGCCGCGCGAGCCAGCAGGGGCAGGGCGGGCTGGGCGCCCGCGGCGGCCTCGGGCAGGTCATGGGTCTCCAGACCCAACCCGCCGACCAGGACGGTCAGGCCAAAACCCTCGAACAGGGTCGCGGCGGCGTGGCGGTCGCCGGTAGGCGGCTTGAACGTCAGGCGGCGGGTCTTGCGCAGCAGGCCCTTGGTCTCGACGCCCAGGCCGGCGCGGGCCAGGGCCAGGCGCGCCTCGTAGGCCGGCGCCCCGGGCAGCCGGGCCAAAAGGCCGGTCGCCGCCTCGCGCACCCCCGATGCGCGGTCGGCCAGGCAGGACTCCAGGAGCGGCGCGTCCTCGGGGCTCAGGTGGATTCCAAGGCCGCCCACCAGCTCGGCCCGCAGCTTGGCGGGTTCACCCGACAGGCTGGCGGCCAGGGCTTGGCGAGCCGCGGCGGGGTCCTTGCGACGGGCCTGGCGGAAGGCGCCCAGCCGGTCGGCCGGACCGCCCTCGGGATCAGGCGCGTCCGAGGCGCTCGCGCCGGTCCAGCCCAGCCACGTCCGTTCGACGAGCCCCAGCCCCTTGCCGCCCAGCCGCAGCAGGGCGTCGAGATGGGGCAGGTCGAACAAGTGCGGGCGTCGGCCCGCCGCCGTGATCGCCGCCAGGATCATCGGGGCCAGGCGACGGCGGCTTTCGGCGTCCAGACGGCGGTCCAGCCGCAGCAAGGCCTCGCGGGCCGCCGGATCCAGCATGGGGCGCGGATCGTCGGGCAGGCGCGAGCCCGCCGCCTCGCCGCGCGGGCCGGCGGCCGGCGCCAGGCGCGCGCGCTGGCCCAGCAGGGCGAGGGCCGCCAGGGCGCGGGCTGGCTCGTCCAGGCCTTCGACGCCGGGCAGGGGCGGCAGGGGCTGGCGCGAAAGGCCCAGCGACAGCGCGCCATCCAGGCGCTTCCAGTCCGCTGTATCGGTCATGAGTCGGCGAACCAGGGGCCGTGCGGCGTGGCGGCCGACAGCAGGGTCAGGATCTGGCCGTCCCAGACCCCGGCCAGCCCGGACAGCGCCAGGCCCAGCAGAGGCGCGGCGGCGCGGGTCTGCTCGACGGCCAGGCGCAGGCCCGCCCCGGTCTCGGGATCGACGGCCCACAGCCCGCCTTCGGCCTCGACGATGCGGCCCGAGCCCGCCACCAGCAGGTCGTCGCCCAGCCACGGCAGGGCCGCCAGCCGCGCGTGATGCGCCGCCAGCGCCTCGGCCAGGCCGGGACCGCCCTGCGGCGCCGTCCGCGTGGCCCGGGCCGGACCGCGCGTGGCGACCAGGGCCCGCAGCGGCGCGGTCGATGGGTAGAAGGCCAGTTCGGCGACGAACCGCTCGCCGGCCGGGATCGCCTCGCCGGCCCCGACCTGCACCGGGGTGAAATCCAGCAGCACGGCGGCGCGCGGCCCTTGCGTGGCGGGATCGGCGGCGGTGAGCCAGGTCTCGGTGCGGCGCAGGCGGTCGGGCTGGATCACCACACGCGCCCCGGCCACCACCCACTCGCCCGCCCAGCGCGGAACGGCCGGATCGTTCAGGGCGTCCTCGCGGCGCACGCTCCAGCCGATGGCCCGGCGCAGGTCGTCGACCAGGGCCGGGTCCAGCCCCTCGCGCCGCCGCCATGCCGCCGAGATCAGATGCAGCCGGCCCAGCTCGGCCAGCAGGAAGTCGGGCCGCAGGGCCTCGGGCCGGCTCAGCAGGGCGCCCGGCAAGGCGTCCAGTCGCGCGGCCAGCCCCGGCGCCTTGACGTCGACCAGCCGCTGGGCCGCCGTTCGGCAGGCGGTCTGGGCGCGCTGGACGAAACCGGCCAAACCCGTGTTCAGCTGGTCGCCGATCCAGACATCCAGGGCCTCCAGCCCCGCGGTGACCGAAGCCTCGCGCGCCGCCTCGGCCTTGGCCCGGCGCTGGGCGGCCTGGGCCTCGGCATGGGCCTGGGCGGCGGGGTCGGCGAGCGGCGCCTCGACCGGGTCGAGCGCGGCCATCGACGGCGCGGGGGCGTCGGCCTGCGCCGGTTTTCCGGCGGGGCGGCCGGTCCCCGGACGCCTGCGTGACAGCCATTCGATGACCCAGGGCGCGGGCTCGCCAACGGCGAAGCGATCGGGATGTTCGGCGAACTGCCACATCATCGCCAGCACGTGCTTGCAGGGGAACTTGCGACTGGGGCAGCTGCACTTATGGCCGCGATCGGCCGGATCGAACATCAGGCGGTAGGGCGCGCTGCCGGAGCCCTGGGCCTCGCCCCAGACCACGCTGGTCGCCGGGTCGCGGGCCAGCAGCGGCCAGGCCGAAGGCTTGAGCAGCTTGGACGCCGCCGTCAGCGCCGACTGATCGGGGGCCATGGCTTCCACCTGGGCCAGGGTCAGCATGCGAAGGCGGCTTTCATCGACGGCGGGCGTCAGTCTCGAGGATTAGGCACTACGCGCCGCGCACTTTCGCCCCGCCGCAAGCCAAGCTTGTACCGCCCTGGCGCGGAAGGGAAGACCCTACCGGCGGTCGTGTACGCCGCTCTCAGGTGATCCCGATGGCGTTCGTGTCGCGGAACGCCCGGTAGAAGCCGCCCGGACCGTGGACGGTGAAGCCCTGGGCCTTGCCCGATCCGGGGATCGGCCAGGTTCCCGACAGGGTCTTGCCGGCCTCGACGGTGTAGTAGCGCGGGCCCGTGTCGTCGCCGTCGCGATAGACGATGAACACCGCCCCGGCCTGGCCCCGGTTGAGGAACCGAAGGGTCAGGGCGCCGGCCTTCCAGTGCGCCAGCACCTCCAGATCGTAGGGCAGGGGCCGGGCTGGCCGGACGCCGGGTTCCTGGCGCGGCATGGCCGGCGGCTGGGCGTAGGTCGCCTTGGGCAGGCGGCAGCTGGCGTCGGCGCGCGCCTTGTAGTCGCCGGTGTCGGGCAAACGCCGCAGCCAGCTCGTGTCGCGCCGCTCGGCCTCGGAGACCTCGAAGTCGAAGGCCGAGGTCAGGTCGCCGCACACCGCGCGCCGCCACGGGCCGATGTTGGGTTCCGCCACCCCGAACCGCCGCTCCAGGAAGCGCAGCACCGAGGTGTGGTCGAAGACCTGGGAATTGACCCAGCCGCCGCGCGTCCAGGGCGAGACGATCAGCATCGGCACCCGAAAGCCCAGGCCCAGCGGCTCGCCGTGATAGTCCTCGCCGCGCAGGTCGACCGTGCTGGCGCCCAGCTCGGGCCGGATGGCCGGGATCGGCGGGGGCACATGGTCGAAGAAGCCGTCGTTCTCGTCATAGTTCAGGATGAAGACGGTCTTCTTCCAGACCTCGGGATTGGCGCCCAGGGCCGCGACCAGGCGGGCGGTCAGGGTCTCGCCATAGGCCGGCGGCGCGTCGGGGTGCTCGCACAGCTTGAACGGCGCGACGATCCACGACACGGCCGGCAGGGCGTCGGCCGCCACGTCGGCGGCGAAGGTGTCGACCAGGTGCTGGCCCGTGGTCTCGGCGGCGTTCTCCTGCGTCGATCCCGCCACCCAGGCCCGGGCGCGCCGGTAGGCCACGGAACCGCGGTCGAGGTTGCGGTACATCGGGAAGTAGGCCAGCGGATTGTCGCTGTAGTTGTCGTACTCCTGGTAGACCTTCCAGCTGATCCCCGCCGCCTCCAGGCGCGCGGCGTAGGGCGTCCAGCCGTAGCCCGCGAAGGCCGGGTCGTCCTTGGCCATGTCGGCGCAGCCGTTGTCGTCGGAGCCTTCGTTGGAGACGGCCGAGACCGTGACCTGGCCGACGCTGAGGCCGTTGGTCCCCGAGAACAGGAACAGGCGGTTGGGTCCCGTCGGCCCGTGCACCGAGGCATGGTAGGCGTCGCAGATCGTGAAGGCGTCGGCCAGGGCGTAGTAGTAGGGGATGTCCTCGCGCGTCAGGTAACCCATGCTCATCGGGCCCTTCTCGGGCATCCAGACGTCGTAGTTCTTCCAGCGGTCGTGGCTGCCCTTCCAGCTGTGGTCCAGGCCCGACAGGCACTGAGCGGCGGTGGCGCCGGTGTTCAGCCGGAACGGCATGATCGTCTCGCCGCCGTCCTGGTCCAGCTGCTTCTGCATCCATACCGGATCGCCGTTCGGCTTGAGCGCCGGGTGCGGATCGTCGAAGCCGCGCACGCCGCGCAGGGCGCCGAAATAGTGGTCGAACGAGCGGTTCTCCTGCATCAGGATGACCACGTGCTCGACGTCCTGGATCGAACCCCGCCCGGGCGATGTCGCCCGGGCGGGGCCGCTGGCCACCGTCGCGCCCAGGGCCGCACCCGAAGCGGTCTTCATGAAACGGCGTCGGGTGAAGGGCATGGGGCGCTCCGGCTGGGCCGCTTCGCGAGGGGGAGCACGAAGCGGCCGGGCGAGGGAAGGATCAGAAGCTATAGGCCGCTGATATGAAGGCGTTGCGACCCGACGAGACCAGTTGCGGGATCGTCCCGCTGTCGCGGCCGACCGTCCGGTAGTAGCCGTAGTCGTTGAGCAGGTTCGAGGCCGACAGGGTCAGCTTCAGCCCGCTCCGGAACTGGTACGCCACGCTGGCGTCCAGGGTGCGGGTGGCGCGTTGCCACTCGTTGAGATCCGCCCCGCCATAGTCGCCGAACCGGTAGCTGACCAGGGTCGGCCCGCCGTAGCGATAGGACAGGGTCGCGGTCAGGCCGTCGCGATCGTAGAACAGCGAGGCGTTGTAGAGCAGGTCGGGTGAGCCCTGCATCCGCATGCCGCTGTCGGTGTCGGGGTCCTTCAGGTCGACCTTCGAGCGCTGCAGGGTCAGGTTGCCGCTGAGGCCCAGCCCGGCCAGCCGGCCCGGCAGTTCGGCGAACTGGCGCCGAGCGGACATCTCCAGGCCGTAGACGCGCGCGTCGCCGCCGTTCTCGGGCCGGCTGATCGACGAGATCCCCGTCTGGGCCACGGCCTGGGCGCGGTAGGTGTTGCCGCGGTCGTAGAGGTAGTTGGACAGGTCCTTCAGGAACAGGCCGACCATGACCTGGGTCCCGCCGGCGCCGGCGTGCTCGTACGACACGTCGTAATTGACCGCCGAGACCGCCTTCAGGTTCGGATTGCCCTCGGTGATGTCGATCGAGCCGTCGGGATTGAGCGAGGTGGTGCGGCCGCCGGCCAGCTGGAAGAAGGCCGGCCGCACGTAGCTGCGCCAGACCGAGGCCCGGACCACCGTCTCGGCGTCGGGACGGTAGTTGGCGTGCAGGCTGGGCAGCACGAAGTCGTACGTCGTCCGGTTGGAGGCGAAGGCCGAGGCGCCGGCGCTGTCGTCCGGATTGGTGACCTGGTTCCAGAAGGTGTCGCGGATGTCGGTGTGCTCGTAGCGCAGGCCCGGCTGCACCTCGACGACGCCGAGCTTGAGATTGGCCAGCACGTAGACGGAAGAGACCTTCTCCGTGCCCGACAGGCTGTTCTTGTTGAAGTCGTCGGCCGACAAGGTCTGGGTCCTGGCCAGGCCGGCCATCAGGTCGGTCAGGGCCGCGCCGTCGCCGATCGGCAGGGCGTAGGGATAGACGCCCTTGATCGTCTGGCCCAGCGTCCTGTCGATCAACGGGCTGTCGGCCAGGGTCGAGCCCGCCGGATAGGGATTGAGCCCGCTGTAGTCGCGCGAGCTGGTCTCCCGGCGGCTCTCGACATATTTTGCGCCGAACGCCACGTCGCTCAGCACGTCGCGGTCGAAGTCGTAGTGGAAGTCGACCTTGCCGCCGGTCTTGCGCTGCTCGCTATGGGAGCTGGTGAATTCGCCGCTGTCCTCGCCGACCAGGAACAGGCGGCTGTCGTTCAGCCGCGCCAGCTGGGCCGGCGTCAGCTGCGGTATGGGATAGCGGTCGCGATAGGTCACCGTGAACGGGCCGTTGAGGTCGTTGTCGGCGCTGGTCTGGTAGGTGATCTCGGCGTGGTCGGGAGCCGAGTTCTCGCCCCAGCTGTAGAAGACGTTGTAGTCCGCCGTCAGCTTGCCGAACCTCGACTGGCCGCCCAGCTGGAACGAGTCCAGCTCCGACACTTCCGGCGAGGTTTCGAACCAGTAGTGGTATTCGCCGTCGTCCTCGGCGTTCTGGTACAGGCCGTCGGGCCGCAGGACCCCGGCCGAATAGCCGTCGGCCTGGATGCTCTTCTGGTAGACCTCCTGGTCGATGGTCGAGCGGGCGAAGCTGCCGCGGGCGTACAGCGTGGTCCGTTCGCCTTCCCAGTCCAGCGAGGCAATGGCGCCGTAGCGCTTCTGCCGGCCGCGCGTGAACTGGGCGTTGAGGCTGGTCAGCAGCAGGTTGTCGCTCTTGTCCATGCCGGCTGGATTGGAGCCCTGTTCGCCCTCGGAAATGGCGTGCTCCCACTGGCCGGCCTGATAGTCCTGCATGGTCGAGGCGAAGTCGCGCTGGCCGTAGTAGGCGGTGGCGTACAGCCCGAACCGGCCGTCGGCGCCGAACCGGCGGGCCAGCTCCGCCTGGGTCAGGCCCGAACCGCCCTTGAGGCCGTAGCGCAGCGGCAACTGGGCCAGGCCGGCCTGGACGTAGATCCGCGTCATCGGTTCCTGGAAGTCCAGGCCGGTGGGCGTGCGGAAGTCGATCGTGCCGCCGATGGCGTCGCCGTCCATGTCGGCCGTCGAGGTCTTGGACACCACGATCCGGTCCAGGCCGACCGGCGGCAGCAGGCTCAGTTCGATCTGCCGGCTGTAGGGCATGCCCTGGGCGGCGTTGACGCCATTGAGCAAGTTGACGTTGTAGGCGCCGTTCAGGCCGCGCAGGCTGACGAAGGAGCCCTCGCCACGACCGGCGGCGTCGACGCCGTGGTGGTTGCCCTGCGACGGCGAGCCCATGTTGTCGGTGGGAGAGACCGAGACGCCAGGCAGGCGGGCCAGGGCGTCGACCACGTTCTGGTCGGGATTGCGCCGGATCTGGTCGGCCGACAGCACATTGGTCGCGCCGATCGCCTGGACCTGCTGGTCGGCCTCGGCCTTGCGCTTGCCGTTGACGACCACCGCCGAGACGTCGCCGCCGTCCAGGTCCGCCGCGTGGGCCACGGAGCCCAGGGTCGCCAGGAGCAGGGCGCCGGCGGCGCTTCCCGCCAGCCAGGCGCCGCGCGACCGCCGCGCGTGACCGGCGCTAGGGGCGTCGAGGCCGCTGAAGGTCGATCGGGTCATCATGTCACCAGCTCAGGCGCGGCCCCCCAGCGGGTCCGTCTGTCGGCGCCCTCCTTAGGGATCCCACGCGTCAGTTCTGCGACATTTCTGACCGAAAAGTGCGTAAACCTGGAAATATCAACATTTATCCCTCAAAAAATGTGATATTCCGCGCGGTTTTCGCAACAACCTTGACGAGTTGCTCGCAACTCGGTCATTTCTCCGTCAGTTTCAGAGGGCGACCATGACCAAGCGACGGGTTCGGCAACAGGCGATCATCGCCCGCGTCCAGGCGGCGGGCGCCTATGCGGTCCGCGACCTGGCCCATGAGCTCCAGGTTTCCGAGGAGACCATCCGCCGCGAGCTTAAGGTGCTGGAAGCCAGCGGCGCGATCTCCAAGGCCCATGGCGCGGTCAGCCTGCCGCTCGGCGTGACCGAGGGGCCCTTCGAGCTGCGGCTGCGGGAAAACGCCGAGGCCAAGCAGCGCATCGCCCGGACCGTCGCCGGCCTGGTTCCCGACGGCGGCATCGTCCACATCGACAGCGGCACGACCAGCTACTACGTCGCCAAGGCCCTGCGCCAGCACAGGTCCCTGACCGTGATCACCAACTCGGTGGCCGTGAGCGCCGAGCTGGGCGGACGCAACGACAACCGGGTCTTCCTGTCGGGCGGCGAGCTCGACTACCAGTACAAGGCCTTCTTCGACCATCGCAGCTGCGACTATCTCGCCCAGTTCACGCCCACCCTGGCGGTGCTGTCGGTGGGGGCGATCAGCCGCGACCAGGGCCTGATGGACTTCCATTCGGGCGAGGCCGCCGCCAACAGGATCGTCTATGGCAAGGCGCGCACGGTGATTCTGGCCGCCGACGCCAGCAAGTTCGACCGCTACGGACTGATCCGGACGGCCCAGCTGGTCGATGTCGACGTGCTGGTGACGGATCTGCCCCTGGCGCCGGAATACGAGGAAGCCTTCGCCCACGCGCGGATCGTGGTCGCCGGGGCGGATGCGCCGAGCCCGCGAGCCGGGTGATCCCGCCCGCTTGAAGCAGGGCTATCGGCCATGGATCTGCTCTGAAAGAACCTGTCATCCCGGACAAGCTCGGCGGAGCCGGGCGCCGATCCGGGACCGCCGCAGACGCCGCGTTCACGCCCCGGTCCCGGATCTTCGCGCTGCGCGCTCGTCCGGGATGACAGTCGTCTTGAGCATAGGCGATAACCCGCCCGCTTGAAGGGGTTGCGCGCGGCTGCTGGATCGCCGTGGGCGAGACGTCGAGCCCGCCGACGGGACGCGGCGATGTGGCGCCATGCCGCAGGGCCGTGCGATCCCGCGGAACGTCCCGCCAACGCCACGTAAAGGCTAACCTGGTCAGTCTGGCGGGCATGACGGCAGGCGCGTACAGACCCTACTCCCAGCAGGCGTTCGAGAAATACTATGCTCGAACCTATTCCGGTCACGTCGTCACGCGGATCGGCAGCATCGGCCTGGTCGCGGCCCTGCTGTTCGTCCTGAAGGTGGTCAGTCCCGGGATCGCCCTGGGCTGGATCGTGTCCTTCGCGCTGTGCGAAGCCTATTCCATGGCCTGGTGGCGCAGGGTCGTCCCGCGCCTGCCCGAGGCCACGCCCGAACAGATCCTGGCCTTTCGCAACCAGTTGATCGCGATTTCGGCGTTGCTGTCCGCGGTCGCCGCGGGGCCGCTGCTGCTGGCGCGGCCCACCAGCAGCGCGGGCGTGATCTCGATGGTCATCGTCAGCGCCGGCGTCCTGATGACCATCGCCGCCCAGCACACCCTGACGCGGGGGATGTTCTTCTGGACGGCCCCCGTTCCGGCGGCGGCCTTGCTCTACAGCATGAGCCGGCTGCAATCGGGCGCCGAAGCCTGGGTCCTGACGGCGCTTGGCCTGTGCTTCCTGGTCAACGCCCGCGGACTGCAGGTCGCCAACGCCAGCTCCTATGCCGAAGTCATCAATGGGCAGTCGAACGCCGAGCAGGCCAGCCAGGCCAAGAGCGCCTTTCTGGCCACGGTGTCCCACGAGATCCGCACGCCGCTGAATGGCGTGCTGGGCATGGCCCAGGCGATGGCGCGCGAACCGATGACGGCCGACCAGGCCGACCGCCTGAGGGTTCTGCGACAGTCCGGCGCGACCCTGCTGACCCTGCTGAACGACGTGCTGGACATGGCCAAGATCGAAGCGGGCAAGATCCAGCTCGAATCCCTCGACTTCGACCCGGAGACCGTGGCGCGGAGCGCTTGCGACGCCTTCGCGGGCATCGCCGGCGAAAAGGGGCTTGACCTGCATCTCGAGATGGAAGGCGAGGCCGTCCGCTATCGCGGCGACCCGACGCGGGTCCGGCAGATCCTCTACAACCTGATCGGCAACGCCCTGAAATTCACCGATCATGGCCATGTCGTGGTGCGGCTGGCGCACAGGCCGGCCGGTTTCGAACTGGTGGTCGAGGACACCGGCATCGGCTTTTCCGAACTGGCCAAGGCCAGCCTCTTCGAGCGGTTCGCCCAGGCCGACGCCACGACGACCCGACGCTTCGGGGGTTCGGGGCTTGGCCTGCCGATCGCGCGGGAACTGGTCCACCTGATGGGCGGCGACATCGTGGTCGACAGCCGGGTCGGGGAGGGTTCGGCCTTTCGGGTGGCGCTTCCCCTGCCGGCCGCCGGGCCCGCGGACGTTTCGGCGACCGCCACCACGGCGAGCGCGCGAGCCCCGCAGACCTCCGGGCCGCTCAGCATCCTGGTGGCCGAGGACAATCCGACCAATCAACTGGTTCTTCGAAGCCTGCTGGACGGCGCCGACGTCAGCCTGGAACTCGTCGAGGACGGTTGCCTGGCGCTCGAGGCCTGGCGTGGAGGAAGGTTCGACCTGATCCTGATGGACATCAACATGCCGATCATGGATGGCGTCAGCGCCACCCGGGCCATTCGCGCCGAGGAGCACGCCGAGGGGCGCGCGCGAACGCCGATCATCGCCTTGACCGCGAACGCCATGGCCCATCAGAAGCACGACTATCTGGCGGCCGGCCTCGACGCCCATGTCAGCAAGCCGATCGAGGTGGCCGCGCTGTTCGAGACCATCGCCGCCGTACTGGCCCCCGCGCTCGCCGACCCGTCGGAGGTCGCGGGCGCCTGACAAAGCTTGATGCGCGGGTGCGGGCGCGCGGTCGGCGTGGTCTCATTCCTTGTCGATGGCGTCGCCGATGCGGGGTCGTTGGACATAGACCCGTTGGAAGTCGTAGCCGCGCCCTATGACGGACATGGCCGACGAGAAGGGCGTGTCGAGATGATAGCGTGTTCGAACCACCACCATGTCCACGCCGCTCTCGAGCAAGGCCGAAGGGACGGGGGCCGGCGGCGTCGCGCCTTTCGCCGGGGCGAGGTCGTTCTTGGCCGAGCACCACTTGACCTTCTGGGTCGTGCCGGTGATCGTGATGACGCAGGCCTGGAGCTTGAGGCTGCCCGTATCGTAGGGCGCCAGGGTCGCCTGGGCGGCGGCGAAAATGTCGTTCATGTCGTCGGTGGAAAGGCTCTCGCTCTGGGCCATCAGGTCGGCGGCGACGACCGCGGCGTTGTTCAGTTTCCGGGCCGCGGTCAGGCCCTGGCCGATTTCCACCGTCCCCACATAGAGCAGCAGCAAGCTGGGCAGGATCAGCGCGAACTCGACCGCGGCGACGCCCGTCTGGTTCCGCCAGAAGGTCGCCGATCTGCGAACGATCCGGTTCAATTGAACGGCTCGTTGCGGAAGGCGGCGGTCGAGGCGATGATTGTTCTGCCGTCGGACAGCTTCGGCGTCGCATAGGCCAGGACGTTGAACATCGGGTCCCAGGGCAGATAGGCCTGAACGACCACGATGTCGCCCGCGTTGCCGAGATCATAGGCGCTGGTCGTGCTCAGCCTGCCGCCGACGATCGGCGTGCTCAGATCGGCGTCGGCGAACGCCGAGATCACGGAGACCCGGACATAGAGCTCCTTTTCGCAATAGAAGGCGCCAACCACGCCTGAACAGATGTTTTTCTTGAAGGTTTCGGCCGTCATGCCGGAAGTCTGGGCCTGTCCCGTCCTGATCAGGCGGCTGGCGGTGCGCACGGAAGCATCCAGGCCGGCCGCCGCGAAATACATGATGGCGGTGTCGAGGACGGCGGCGAGTATCCCCATGAACACGACGAACAGCATGGCGAACTCGACCGCCGTGGCTCCGCTGGTCGATCGTCGCCAGCGTTCAAGCAGACCGGGCGGCCGGGGATGTGGGGAAGACCTGCGCATCTATTGGATCAGGTGCACGGAGTTCATGTATTTCTTGAACAGCTTGTTCATGCCGTTCTTGATGGCGTCCTCCGACTCCGCGCCCATGTAGAGATCCTTCGACGAGGCGCAATCCTCGAGGGCGTAGGGCAGGTAGGCCTGCCGCGTGGTCGTGGGACTGACGCCTGATCTCAGGGTTCCCGTCCAGGAACCGGGCATGACGGAACCCAGGGTGCCGTTATAGCCCCAGTCCAGCGGCGCCGGCAGGTACTCGGTGTAGAGCACCGCCATGGTCACCTTGTTGTTCTTCACGTAGTTGCACCAGGCGGGATTGAGCGGCGTCACATTGTAGGAGGCCGCCGACATCGGATAGGAGAGGCAGACCGATCCCATCTTCTTCTTGCAGGTCCATGCGGAGGCGCCCACCCAGTTGCGTTGCGACTGAACGCCGTCGGTGACCAGCATCACGAACTTCAGGGGCTTGGCCGCGGTCTTGCCGTCGCCACTGGCCCCCACGAGCCCCGCCATGGCCTTGAGCGAAGTGTCGAAGGCCGTGCCGTCGGCGGAGGTCGTCGTGGTCAGGGCCGAGCGGACCGAGCTGGTGGAATAGGTCGGAGCCAGGACCTGGGTCGTCGTGGTGTTGAAGGCGTAGACGCCCACCTTGATGCGTTTATGGGTCGGATCGACGCTGTCGACGGACGTCACCATGGTCTTGGCGGCGTCCACCAGGACATCGGAGCGCAGGTTGATGTTCTTCGCCTTCGCGTAGAGATAGTTGTTGGCGTAGGCGACGTTGTTCACCGTCTGCGGATCACCCGTGTGGCAGGCGAACTCGCAGCCGATGTCCTTGCGCATGGTCGCCTGGCCGTCGGCGCTCGAAGCCAGCATCTGGGACGCGGACGTGTCGAGCAGCAGGTAGATGTTGATATAGGAGGTGCCGGGTCCGGCGACGGCGCTGCTCGCGCCGATCGGCAGGCTGTTGATCCCGACGACGCCCATGATCATCGTCGGGACCGACGCGGTGGCCTTGGCTTGAACGACATAGCTCGACTGGTCGATCGTGACATCGTCCAGGCTATAGGCGCTGCGGTTGGTCTGGGTGGCGAACCATGTACGGACCTTCGCCTTGACCGCGGCCGTGTCCCCGGTGTTGAGCGTCTTGACGGCGGCGAGCAGGGCCGCGTCGAGATCGCCCTGCATTCGGTCCTTGGCGTTATAGGCGAGGGTGAAGTCGAGCGCCGCGCCGATGGCGATGACCATCGGAATGATCAAAAGCGCGTAGGTGACGGCGACCGCGCCCCGCTGGTCGTTCGGCAGGCCGACGAGCAAGCGCCTCACCGCCGCCATGCGCCGACCGACATCCCGCGCCGCTTTTGAACCCCAGGACATCGCGCTCGCTGTTCCCCGCCTCGGCTCGTTGGCCGCGCGGACAGCGTTGTCATTAAATATTACAAATTGTTTACTTTATTGCCAAGTTGTCTCGGGAGCCGGTGGGGTGCGACAATCCGCCCTGATGAAGGGGCGATATTCGCCGCCGGCTCCGCGGCGGGCGAAGGTCAAGACCTTGCCCGCCGCCCGCGCCGGCCCGCCCCGCGATCGGGGGCGGCGATCAAGTGGCCAGCGGGTGCGGGTCGCTGGCCTGGGCGGTGTCGCGCCCAGGCTCCTTGATCCGGAACCACATCGCGTAGAGCGCCGGCAGGAAGACCAGGGTCAGGACGGTGCCGCCGATCGTGCCGCCGATCAGGGTGTAGGCCATGGATGACCAGAACACCGACCAGGTCAGCGGGATGAAGGCGAACACGGCCGCCAGGGCGGTCAGGATCACCGGCCTGGCCCTCTGCACCGTGGCCTCGACCACCGCATGGAAGGGATCAAGACCCTCGTCCTGGTTGATCTGGATCTGGCCGATCAGGATCAGGCTGTTGCGCATGATGATCCCGGCCAGGGCGATCAGCCCCAGGATGGCGTTGAACCCGAACGGCTGGTGGAAGACCAGCAGGGTCGGCGCGACCCCGACCAGGGCCAGCGGCGCGGTCAGCAGCACCATCCACATCGCCGACAGGGATCGGACCTGGAAGATGATCACCACCATCATCAGGATGAACATCAGCGGGAAGACCACGGCCAGGGCGGCGTTGGCCTTGCCGGCCTCCTCGATGGAGCCGCCCATTTCGATCCTGTAGCCGGTCGGCAGGGTCTTGATGATCGGCTGCAGGGACTTCTGGATCTGCGTCGAGACGTCCGGCGGCTGCAGGCGCTCGTCGATGTCGCCGCGCACGGTGATGGTGGTCAGGCGGTCGCGGCGGCGCAGGATCGGGTCCTCCATGCGGATCTCGGCCTTGCCGATCTGGTCGAGCGGGATGCGTTCACCCCCCGCGCCGACCAGGGTGAAGGCGCCGAGCCTGGACGGATCCAGACGTTCCTGTCCGCTGGTCCGGGCGACGACCTCGACCGAACGGATGTCCTCGCGCACCTGGGTGACCGGCACGCCCGTCAGCAGGAACTGAAGCTGCTGGGAGGCGTCGGCGGAGCTGAGGCCAAAGGCGCGAAGCCGGTCCTGGTCGAGCACGAAATGGACGGTCGGCGTGCGCTCGCCCCAGTCGGTGTTGACCTGGCGCATGCCGTCGTTGCGCAGCATCACGCCTTTCACCCGTTCGGCGATCTCGCGGACGCGGTCGGCGTCCGGGCCCATGACCCGGAAAGCCACCGGGAAGGGCGAGGGGGGGCCGAACACGATCTGGGTGGCGCGGATCTTCGCGCCCGGAACCGAGCCGCTGGCCGCGAACTGGCGCAGGCGCTTCTTGAGGGCGTCGCGCGCCTTCTCGTCCGGCGTCAGCACCACGATCTTGGCGAAGGACGGGTCGGGAAGCTCCGGCGAGATGGCCAGGAAGAACCGCGGCGCGCCCTGGCCGATGTAGCTGGTGAAGATCTTGGCCTCGGGCTGCTTGGCGAGCCACGCCTCGACCTTGGCGACGGCCTGGCTGGTCGAGCCGATGCTTTGGCCCTCGGGCATCTGCACCTCGATCAGCACCTCGGGCCGGTCCGACAGCGGGAAGAACTGCTGCTTGACGCCGCCCATCATCATGACGGCGATGACCATCGCCACGCCGACCCCAGCGGCCACCTTGAGGCGGTTCTTCACCGTCCAGACGACGAGCGAACGCAGTTGGCGATAGCGCGGGGTGTCGTAGATCGCCCCGTGGCCGCCCTCGATCGGCTTGATCTTGGGAATCATCAGAACGCCCAGATAGGGCGTGAAGATCACCGCCACGAACCACGAGGTGATCAGGGCGAAGGCCACGACCCAGAAGATGTTGCCGGCGTACTCGCCCGCCGTGGACTTGGCGAAGCCCACCGGCATCAGGCCGATGATGGTCACCAGGGTGCCGGCCAGCATTGGCGCGGCGGTATGGCCCCAGGCGTAGGTGGCCGCCGAGATCCGGTCCTTGCCCTCCTCCATCTTCACCACGATCGTCTCGATGATGATGATGGCGTCGTCGACCAGCAGGCCCAGCGACAGGATCAGCGCCCCCAGGGTGATGCGGTCGAAGTCGCGGCCGGTGACCAGCATGATCACGAAGACGCCGGCCAGGGTCAGCGGCACGGCCATGGCCACCACCACCCCGACCCGGAAGCCCAGGCTGATCAGGCTGACCACGATGACGACGGCCAGGGCCACGAAGAACTTCAGCATGAACTCGTCATAGGCCTCGACGATGTTCACCGACTGGTCGGTGATCTTCGTGAAGCTCATGCCCAGCGGCATCTCGGCCCCGATGGCCTTGGCCTCCTTCTCGAGGTTCTTGCCCAGCTCCAGGCCGTTGAAGCGGTCCTTCATCACCACGCCGAGCACGATCGCCGGCTCGCCGCCGTTGCGGATCAGGAAGGTCGCCGGGTCCTCGTAGCCGCGCTTGACCTCGGCGATGTCGGAGAGCTTGAGCGTGCGTCCGCCGACCACGATCGGCGTCTCCTTGATCTTCTCCAGGCCGTCGATCGCGCCGTCGAGGCGGATCTGGACCTGGGGGCCTTGCGTCTCGATCGAGCCGGCGGGGGTGACGAGGTTGCGGGCGTTGAGGGCCGAAAAGATGTCGGTGGGGCTGACGCCCAGCGTGGCCAGCCGCGCCTGCGAGAACTCCACGAAGATCTTCTGCGGCTGTTCGCCGATGATCTGGACCTTCTTGACGCCGGGCACGTGCAGCAGGCGCTGGCGCAGGGTCTCGGCCTGGCGGGCCAGTAGGCGTTGCGGCTCGCCCTTGGCCTTCAGCGCGTAGAGCGCGAAGGTGACGTCGCCATACTCGTCATTGACGAACGGACCCAGCACGCCGCGCGGCAGGTTGGGCGCCTCGTCGGCCATCTTCTTGCGGGTCTGGTAGAACTGCTCGGGGACTTCCTTGGCCGGAATCTGGTCCTTCAGGGTCAGGGTGGTGAAGGCCAGGCCCGGCCGGGTGAAGGTCTCGGAGCGGTCGTACCACTTCAGTTCCTGCATCCGCTTCTCGAGCGGCTCGGCGACCTGGTCCTGCATCTCCTGGGCGGTGGCGCCGGGCCAGGCGCTGACGATGGTCATCACCTTGATCGAGAAGCTGGGATCCTCGGCGCGCCCCAGCTTCATGAAGGCGAAGGCGCCGGCGAAGGTGATGGCGATGATCAGGAAGAGGGTGATCGACCGCTCGCGGACCGCCAGGGCGGAAAGGTTGAAGTTCATTGCGCCGCTCCGGTCTGGACGCGGACGCGCTGGCCCTGGTGCAGCAGGTGGGCGCCCAGGGCCACGAACCGCTCGCCGCCCTGCAGTCCGCCGGAAATCGTCGCGGTCTCGGCGCCGAGCGCGGCCACCCGCACCGCCCGCCACTGGACGGTGGAGGACTTCGGGTCGACGACCCAGACGCCCGGGCCCTTGCCGGCGTCCTGGATCGCGCCGATCGGCGCTTCGACGCCGCGCTGGCCGTCGGCACCAGCCGGGGCCGGCAGGGCCACGACCATGGTCGACCCCAGCGGCGCCTGGGCGGCCGCGCCGGCCAGGACATACTTGGCCTCATAGGTGCGCGTGCGAGGGTCGGCCGCGTCGGACAGCTGCCGCAGGCGCGCCTGGCCGGCCTGGGCGCCGTCGAAGGCGAAGGCCGTCGCGATGGAGCCCAGCGCCGGCCGGACGGTCTCGGGCAGGGTGATGGTCGCTTCCCGCGGGCCGGAATGGGCCAGGCGGACGACCGGCTGGCCGGCGGCCACCACCTGTCCGGTTTCAGCCAGGGTCTCGACGACGACGCCGTCGGAGTCGGCGGTCAGGACCGCATAGCCGGTCGTGTTGCGTGACACCCGGGCCTGGGCCTGCGCCGCTTCCAGCTGGGCTTGCGCGGCGTCGGCGGCGGCCTTGGCCTGATCGTAGGCGATCGCCGAGACCGCGCCGGCGGCGACGAGCCCGCGATAGCGCCGCTCGTCCGAGGCCGTCTGCAGGGCCCGCGCCCGCGCCGCCTCGACCAGCTCGTTCTGGGCCGACAGCGCCAGGGCGTAGTCGGTGGCGTCGATGCGCATCAGCGGCTGGCCGCGGCGCACCGTCTGGCCCGCGTCGACCAGGCGCGCGACCACCTTGCCGCCGACCCGGAAGCCCAGGTCGCTCTGGACCCGGGCGGTGACGACGCCGCTGAACCGGCGCTCGCCGTCGTTAGCGGGACTGGCTACGGCGACGCGCACCACCGGGGGCAGGGTGCGAGGGTCGTCGGCCTCGGATCTGTCGCCGCAGGCGGCGAGTGGCGTGAGGCCGGCCAGGAGCAGGGCGGCGGCGAGAGTTCGAGACGACATGGCTTAGGGTCCTGCCTTGACGGTAGGCCCTTAGGCTGGTGGCGAGTGACTAAATTGTCAACTGGTCACTTTGTCTTTTATGGGGCCAAGCTGCGCAGAACCAGGTTTATGGCCTTGGTCGGCGCTTCGGGCATGCCGTCGAGATTGTGCTTGAGCATCAGCGGGTTCATGAAGCTCTGCATCACCAGCATGATGGCTTCGCAGGTCTCGTCGATCGGCGTCTTGCGCTCGAACTCGCCGGTCTCGCGGCCGAGCAGGATGATCTCCTTGAGCAGGACCTCGGCGCGCTCGACATAGGCCACCGCCGAGGGCCAGTGCTCCTCGGCCGAATGGGCGGCGATGTCGTAGAGGAGCTTGTCCTCGAAAAAGAGTTCGGCGCTGGTGGATATTATCCCATTGAAAAAGCGCCGAAATTTCTCAGAAGCAGTCTTGCCGTCGGCGATGCCCGCCTCGCCCGCCGCAAGCACCTTGTCCAGACATTGCACGCAGATCGCCTGGCCGATCGCCTGCTTGGAATCGAAGAACTTGTAGATGTAGGCCTTGGAGAACCCGATCGCCTTGGCGAGGTCGGCCACGGTCGTCTTGCCATAGCCGAACCGGCTGAAATGCGCCCTGGCGGCGTCGACGATCTGGTCTCGCACACCGTGCTCGACGGGGCCCCGTTGGCCCGCTGTGGGGGGCGAAAGGTCAATTGTGCTCATGGGGGGACGCTACCACCGGACGCGTGGATTGACAAACGAGTGACGATATTGGAAATTGGTCACATCGAATTTGATCGTTCAAGCGGGTTGTTCCATGCGCTCTGCCTTCCTCCGGGTCCTTCCCGTCATGGCCGCTTCCGCGCTCGCGGCCGGGTGCGCGGTCGGTCCCGACTATGCGGCGCCGACCATCGCCGCGCCGCAAGCCTATATGGGCGCCGCCGCGGTCGAAGCACGCGCCGCCGCGCCCGTTTCGACCGATGCCTGGTGGCGCGGCTTCAACGATCCGGTGCTCGATCGTCTCGTCGATCGGGCCCTGGCGCAGAACCTTGACCTCGCTCAGGCGGCCGCGCGGGTCACCCAGGCGCGGGCGGGCGTGCGCGCGGCGACCGCGGCCCTGCTGCCGTCCGCCTCGATCCAGGCCAGCGCGGCCAAGGCTCACGCCTCGACCCAGACGCCCACGGGACGCCTGTTGGCCGCCACGCCGAACTTCGATCGCGACGGCGAACTCTACGAGGGCGACATCGTCGCCGGCTGGGAGCTGGACGTGTTCGGCGGCGCCCGTCGGGACCGCGAGGCGGCCATGGCGCGGTACAAGGCCGCGGAGGTTGGCGTCGCCGCCGCGCGGCTGGCGGTCGCCGCCCAGACCGCCGACACCTACATGCTGGTGCGCGGGCTGCAGGAGCGGCTCGCCGTGGCGCGCGGCCAGGTCGAAACCCAGACGCGGCTCGTCGAGACCGTCCGCCTGCAGCGTGAGCAGGGCGTCGCCGCCGAGCTGCAGCTGCAGCAGGCTCGCGGCGCGCTGGAACAGACGCGGGCCGGCATTCCGGTCCTCGAGGAAGGTCTGGAGGCGGCGCTCAACGCCATGGACGTCATCCAGGGCGCCCAGCCGGGAACCTATCGGGCCGAGCTGGCCGGGCCGGCGCCCGTTCCCACGGCGCCGGGCCTTGGAGAGGCCGGCGGGCCGGTCGAACTGTTGCGCCGCCGCCCCGACCTCGTGGTCGCCGAACACCGTCTGCGCGCCAGCAACGCCGAGGTCGGCTCGGCGATCTCCCAATATTTCCCGAAGTTCTCGCTGAGCGGCCTCGTCGGCACGGCCACCACCGACAGCGGCGGGCTCTTCCAGGGGGCAGCCAACCAGGCGCAAGGCGTACTTGGCCTGCGCTGGCGCCTGTTCGACTTCGGCCGGGTCGGCGCCGAGGTGGCCGCGGCCCGCGGGCAGAAGGCCGAGGCCCTGGCCGCCTATCAGCAGTCGGTGCTGAGGGCGACCGAGGACGTCGAGAACGCCTTCTCCAGCCTGGTCAAGCGCGAGAGCCAGGAGCGCACCCTGGCGGCCGGCGAGGCCTCGTTGGCCCAGGCCAGGACCGTTTCGCAAGCCGCCTATGACGGCGGCGTCGTCAGCCTGATCGAAGTGCTCGACGCCGACGCCCGCCTGCTGGCCGTGCGCGACGCCCGGGCCCAGGCCCGCACCGAGGCGGCCCGCGCGGCGATCCGGTCGTTCCAGGCGCTGGGCGGAGGATGGCGCGCGACCTAGGGTCCGGACTCTATTGGATCGTTGATTTTCAGTTGTCATCCCGGCCGAAGGTCCGCCTGGCGGACCGTAGGGCCGGGACCCAGGGGCGAGCGCCCAGGCGTCGACATGGGCCAGGCTCCTCACGCGCGACGGGGCGTCGACAACGCGCGGTCGGCCTCGCCGCTCCGTCTGTCCGCGAGGGGCCGGCTGCCGCCTTGCCCGAGATCGAGATCCCGGCGTCCTTGGCCCGCTGGCGGAGGGCTCGCAACCGCCTTGCGGTCCCGCCCGCGTCCAGGTCCAGATGGCGTGGCTGGACAAGGACCCCGAGGAATCGGGTCGGGCAGGAGGGAGAAAGACCATGCGCCGCCGCGTTTTCCTCGCCGGAACGGCCGCGGCCGCCGCCGCCGTTCCGGCATTCGCCGCGCCCCGGCCGCGCGCCCGCGACACCCAGACCCTGGCGCTCGTCACCGCCGCGGCGGACCGCCAGGCGGCGGCGATCCTGTCGCAGCCCGGCCTCGGAGGCGGGCGGACGGCCGCCCGCGCCACGCTTCGCCAGATGCGCCGCCTGGTGGCGCCGTTCATCTGGCCGGCCTCGACCCATTTTCACGACGACGCGCTGATCGCGCCGATCGAGGCGCTGCTGGCCAAGGTCGAAGGCGCCCAGCACGACGACGGCACCTTCCGCTCCGGGGGAAACCGCCACTCGCCGCCCGACGCCGCCTTCCTGGTCGAGGACATGTCGGTGATGGTCGGAGGCCTGCGGCAGGACGGGCGCCCCGAGAGCCAGGCCATCGCCGCGCGGCTCGTGGCGATGATGCGCAGGGCCGGACCGACCCTGGCGGCCGGAGGGATCCACACGCCCAACCACCGCTGGGAGCTTTCCGCGGCGCTGTCGAAGATCGATCGGATCGACCCCAACCCCGCCTATCGCGACCGCATCGACGCGTGGCTCGCGGAGGGCGTCGATATCGACGCGGACGGCTTCTATTCCGAGCGAAGCGCGATCTATGCGTCGGAGGTCAGCAATCCGTCGCTGCTGGCGCTCGCGCGCCTGCCTGGCCTGGCCGGGCTGCGCGATCTCGTCCGGCGCAATCTTGAAACCACGATCGCCCTGGCCGAGCCGTTCGGTGGCGGCGTGGAGACGATGCAATCGCGCCGGCAGGACCAGGACCAGCGCCAGCAGACCCTGCACCCCTACTACCTGCAATACCGCGAGATGGCGCTGCTCGACGGCGACAGCCGGTTCGCCGGCGTGGTCCGCTGGATCGAACGCCACGACAGCGGCCGGCTGGCCGACACGCTGGCCGACTTCATCGACACGCCCGATCTCGCCCGGCCGCTGCCGGCGGAAACCCAGCCCTTCGTCGATCTCAGGCGTCACTTCAAGACCGTGGGGCTGGTGCGCCAGCGACGGGGACCGATCACCGCCAGCCTGTACGCTGGCAGCGACTGGTACGCCGACGGCGCGCCTTCCGCGTTCTTCAACACGATCGGGTCGGGGCTGGCCGCCAACCCCACGCTGATGCGCCTGTGGAAGGGCGGCCTGGCGCTGGAAGCGGTCCGGCTGATCCCGGACTTCTTCAACATGGGTCACTTCCGGCCGTCGGGCGTCACGATGGAGCCCGACGGCGCCGTCCGCCTGGGCGGGGAACTGGCCGTGCCCTACTATCAGCCCATGCCGGCCGACCGGCGCCGGCCGGACGGCGCCTACGCCTTGAGCCCTTCGGTCGACGGGCGCTTCAACAGCGCGCTGGATTTCAGCCGCCGTCCCGCGACCTTCCGCCGGCTGGGCGTCCAGATCCTGGTCACCCCCGAACCCGACGGCTACCGCATGCTGTTCGAAAGCGCCGGGGAGGAGGAGGTCGACATGACCCTCGAGCTCACCCTGCGCGACGGCGGCGTCCTGGAGGGCGCCCGCGGACTCGACGACGGCGGCTTCCACCTGGTGGAAGGGCAGGCCAGCTATCGCCTGGGCGACGAGCGTCTCCTGATCGGGCCCGGCAACGGGGACGGTCCGGTGAAGGTGAGTTCCGGCGAGACCTACAGCTGGGCGGGCGGCCGCCTGCGGCTCCCCGGCCGGCAGCTCTACATCACCGGACGCACGCCGCTTCGCTATGAACTGCGGCTGAGGTTCGCCTGAGCCCAGGGGCGAGCGTCCGCTCCATCCCTGGGTGCGGCCGTCCGCCGCACCGCTTCCCTGATCGCTTTGCGATAGTCGTCGTGCCATGGTGACGCTAAGGGCGAAATTTTCGCTCCGGATCGAAACGGGTCGGGGGACTCCAGGAATGAAGACGCGGTATCTGATCGCCCTCACGGGCGTGCTGTCGTTCGGCTTGGCCCTGGCCTTCCCGACGGTGCAACGACGCGCCGCCGCGTCGCCTGTCTGGAGGCTGGCCGAAAGCGCCGCCGCCCTGCCCACCAAGACCGTCGCCCCGACCTTTACCCAGGCCGAACGGGTGATCGGCCGCAACTTCGGCAAGCGCGTCTATCTTTTCCATGGTCTCCCGGGCCTCGACGGCTATTGGCAGAGCCCGGATCGGCAGGCCTTGGTCGACGCCCTGCAGGAGGACGGGTCACAGATCGTCGTCGTCCGCCTGCCCCCGGCCCGGCAGGCCTTCTATGCCGACGGCGGCGCGACCTACTGCCAGGCGTTCCGGACCTGGTTCGCGGCCTTCGAGAAGGACATCTCGCAACGCTATGGTCCGGCCAAGGACTATTCGGTCGGGATCAGCTACGGCGGCTACCACGCCATGCTCGCCGCCCAGGACCCGGCCGTCGACGGCTGGATCGCGATCTCCCCGGTCACGGACCTTTCGCGCCTGGACGAGTTTCGCTGGCAGTCCAACGACCGCTGCCGGCCCAGCGCGCAGGTGATCGGCAAGAAGCCCGGCCTGATCGTCTACGGCGTCCACGACCGGCGCGTCCGCTCGGAGCTGGTCGCGGCGGCGGCCGCCCAGATCGAAGGCGGCGGCAACGACCGGTTCGACGCCTTCAGCTTCGACACCAAGGGCCACGGCCTCTCACCCGGGATGGTGGCGCGGGTCGAGGGCTGGTACGGCCTTCAGCCGCCGGTGACCTAGCCGTCGAAGCCATGAAGGTTCACCCGGGCAGGGGCCAGGGCGCCGGGCCGCGAAGCTCCGGCCTTGGTCGTAGGCCTTCTCCCGGAGGACTGTCCACAAGACGGCTCGGCTGACGCTCGTCGGTCTTCCCGCCCTCGGCCGCCGGACGCGCGCGGCGGGGGCGGCCGCGATTCCTCGCCGGTCCGGCGCGCCGGGATTCGATGGTCGGGACCGGGCCGGTCGCCGACGTTCCGCCTGACGCTGATTCCCTCGCGGCCGCCGCATTTCGTCACGATTCTGTCGGCGGCCTCAGTTTTGTCCGACTATATGTCCGCGTCGGCGCGCCGGGACCGCACGGATCCTGTGGGGCCTGAAGCCCGCGCGCCCGACCTCCTGCCATGCAAGGCAATAGGCCGGCAATCGAGGGTGCCATAAAGATCATGTAATTCAATGACTTCTTCATGATTCTGGCGTGAACCTTCATTTCCACGGGCGTGGCGAAATGGTATTAGTATTACAAACCTGTTGACGATCGGTGACGGGACGGGCACGTTTGGTCGGACAAATGCAGCCACGAGGAAAATACCTCGGGCTTGATCACTAGGGGGAACGATGAAACGTCTCGCTTTCATGCTGTCGGTTGCGCCGATGGCGCTTTTGGCCATGCCTGCCGCGGCGCAGACGGCGCCAGCAAGTCCGGTATTGTCTGACAAGTCTGCCCCGGCCAAGCGAGGCGCCGCAACGCCCGTGACGGCCGGCTCGGCGAAGGACGACGCGGCCGTCGACGAAATCGTCGTGACCGGCCTGCGGGAAAGCCTGCGGTCGGCCCAGCAGATCAAGCGCAACTCCGACGCCATTCTCGACGCGGTCGTCGCCGAGGACATCGGCAAGCTTCCCGACAACACCGCCGCCGAGACCCTGGCGCGCATCACCGGCGTGCAGGTCGAACGGTTCAGCGACGAGGCCAACCGCGTGCTGATCCGTGGCCTGCCGGATGTCGCCACCACCTATAACGGCCGCGAGATCTTCACCGCCGAGCTGCGCCGCGTGCAGCTGCAGGACTTCCCGGCCCAGGCGCTGGCGGGGATCGAGGTCTACAAGTCCGGCACGGCCGAGATCGTCGAGCCCGGCCTGGCGGGCCTGATCAATGTCCGCACCCGCCGCCCCTTCGACTTCAAGGACTGGTTCGTCGGCGGCGGCGTCCGCGGCACCTACAACGACCAGACCAAGAAATACGACCCGAACGGCAACATCCTGGTCTCGGACCGCTGGGACACGCCGATCGGCGAGATCGGCGTCCTGGCCAATGCCACCTACGCCCAGTCGCAGTACCGCAACGGCGTGCGCTACAACAATCAGTGGATCCGTCAGGTCAGTCCCGCGTCCAGCGTTTCGCCGGCGAGCGCGGGCAACAGCTTCTACCATCCCCACTCCGTCGGCCTCTACAACGACGGCGGCAAGCGCTTCCGACCCTCCGGGAACATCGCCCTCCAGTGGCGGCCGAACGACAAGCTCGAGATCTATTTCGACGGCATCTACCAGGGCTATCGCGGCCGGCAGGCGACCGACAACCTGGATGTCAACCTGCGCGACTGGGATTCGACGGTGCAGCAGGATCCCACGCTGACGAACGTCACCCTGGTGCCGGGCAAGCCCGACCAGGCGGCCGGCTTCACCAAGACCGGCGGCGTTGCGCCCCAGGCCTACCGCTCGACCGGCGCCGACCATACCAACACCTACCAGGGCGCGGTCGGCGCGACCTGGCGCGGCGATCGCCTGACCCTGTCCACCGACCTGGCCTACGAGGACAGCGAGTACGAGGCCCGCAACTGGAGCCTGGACAGCGCCTTCGCCTCGCCTCCGACGGTGGTCGTGAACTTCAACGAGAAGGACGGCGCGGCCTTCGACATCACCAACTTCGACGCCGCCAACCCCGCCAACTACTACTGGCGCGGCTATTACGAGCGGCACTACATCGCCAAGGGCAGCGGCGTGCAGTGGCGGGGCGACGCCAAGTTCGACACGGGCGCCTCCTGGCTGCCGGAAATCAAGTTCGGCCTGCGCTTCACCGACCGGGACGCCTCGCTGATCCAGGGCTCGCGCTACGCCTGGGTGCTGCCCCTGAAGCTGCCCCTGGCCGGCCTCCCCGTGGGCGAGCTGCAGATGGTCGAGGATCCGTTCCGCGGAAACTCGCAGGGCTTCACCCAGTACCTGATGCCGACGCGTGACGGGATCGCCGGAAACTACGCGGGGCTGCAGCAACGCTCCATCGCCGCCCTGCAGCAGCTGGTGGCGCTGAATCCCAACGACCAGGGCTACAAGGACACGCTGAAGGCCTTCAGCAGCCCCGACGTGCCGCTGGACCAGGGCGGCGCCTTCAGCGCCACCGAGCAAAGCTACGCGGAATACGCTCAGGCGAAATACGCCTTCGACGTGGGCTCGATCGCGATCGACGGCGTGGTCGGCGTCCGGGTCGTCCAGACCCTCGGCGAATATTCCGGCACCTCGCGGGTTTCCGTCAACGGGACCACGAGCCTGATCCCGCGGACCATCCGGCAGAACTACACCGACGTGCTGCCGAACGTCAGTCTGCGGATCCGGCCGATCGACAAGCTGCAGCTGCGCCTCGGCTACACCCAGACGCGCACCCGTGTCGATTTCGGGGCGCTCAACCCGTCCCTGAACGTCACCCAGGTCGTGCGGGATCCTTCGCAGCCGGTCGATCCCAACGCGCCCCCGCAGCCGAACGCCTATGGCTCGGGCGGGAACCCCGACCTCCTGCCGCTCACGTCCGACAACTACGACGTCAGCGCCGAATACTACTTCTCGAGCACGGGCAGCATCACCGTCGCGGGCTTCTATCGCGACCTCTTCGGCTTCACGAGCAACTACACGCGGCGGATCCAGGATCCGGTCTACGGCCTGATCGAGATCAATCGCCCGGAGAATTCCGGCGCGGGCAAGATCAAGGGCTTTGAGGTCAGCGCCCAGACCTTCCTCGACTTCCTGCCCGAGGCGCTGAAGGGCTTCGGCGTCCAGGGGAACGTCACCTATATCGACGGCAAGAACCAGTTTCCCCAGACGCTGGGCGGCGACGGTGAATATGTCCGCATCACGGGCCTGTCGAAGTGGACCTACAACGCCGCCGTGTTCTACGAGCGGAACGGCGTGACGGGGCGGCTTTCCTACAATCACCGTTCGCCCTGGGTGAACTATTACCGCCAGGCCACCGACGGCTCGCAGTACACCGGCGTGGGCGTCAAGGCGATCTCCCGTCTGGACGCGTCGCTGAGCTACGACATCTCCAAGCACCTGACCGTCAGCTTTGACGTCTCCAACCTGCTGGCCAAGCCGTTCGAGAACTACAACAACTACCAGCCCGACCGCACCTATCCGGTCGATGTCCGCTACGAAGGCCGCTATTACGGCCTGGGCCTGCGCTTCCGCTTCGGCGAATGATGCAAGGACCGGCCGGCGGCGTCGCCGCTGGCCGGTCCGGCTGCTCCGGCGCCGCCGGCCCCTGATGAACGGCTCGGGAGGCCGGGATGCTGAACTTCGATCGACGCCTGCGGGCCATGGCGCTGGCCCTCCTGCTCGCCCTGGGCGGCGGACGGGCCGCGGCGGCGGCGGATCTCCCCGACACCATTCTCTTCGGCGTCGCCTATTACGACGAATACACCCCGACCGACCGGGTCGAGGAAGACGCGCGGATGATGCAGGCGGCGGGTATCACCGTCGTCCGCATCGCCGAGTCCACCTGGGGCACGCTGGAACCCCAGCCCGGCGTCTTCGACTTCAGCCACGTCGACCGGACCCTGGCGGCCATGCAGCGCCACGGGATCAAGGTGATCGTCGGCACGCCCACCTACGCCGTTCCCACCTGGCTGGCGCGCGAGCATCCCAACGTCCTGGTGACGACGCCGCGCGGCCGCGCCGAGTACGGCCGCCGCCAGAACATGGACATCACCGATCCCGACTACCGCCGGGCCGCCGAGCGGGTGATCGTCGCCCTGGTCGACCACGTGAAGGACCATCCGGCCGTCATCGGCTACCAGGTCGACAACGAGACCAAGGCCTACGACACCAGCGGTCCCAACGTGCAGGCCGCCTTCGTCGCCGACATGAAGCGCCGCTGGCCCGACCTGGACGCCCTGAACAAGGCCTACGGCCTGGACTACTGGAGCAACCGCATCAACCGGTGGGAGGACTTCCCGTCGGTCAACGGCTCGATCAACGCCAGCCTGTCCAACGCCTTCGCCCGGTTCCAGCGCGGCCTGGTCACCGACTTCCTGGCCTGGCAGGCCGGTCTGGTGCGGGCCCACGCCCGGCCGGGACAGTTCATCACCCAGAACTTCGACCTGAGCTGGCGGGGCCATTCGTTCGGCGTGCAGCCCGAGGTGAACCACTGGGAGGCGGCCCGGGCCCTCGACGTCGCCGGGATCGACATCTACCACCCCAGCCAGGACAAGCTGACCGGCGCCGAGATCGCCTTCGGCGGCGACCTGACCCGGTCCCTGCGCGACGGCCAGAACTACCTGGTGCTGGAGACCCAGGCCCAGGGCTTCCCCGAATGGACGCCCTATCCCGGCCAGCTTCGGCTGCAGGCCTTCAGCCACCTGGCGTCAGGCGCCAACATGGTCGAGTACTGGCACTGGGCCAGCACCGCCAACGCCATCGAGACCTACTGGCGCGGGGTGCTGTCGCAGGACTACCAGCCCAACGCTGTCTACGACGAGGCCAAGACCATCGGCGCCGACCTCAAGCGGCTGGGGCCGAAACTGGTCAATCTGAAGAAGCGCAACCGCGTCGCGCTCTATGTCAGCAACACCGCGCTGAGCGCCTTCGACTCGTTCAAGATCAGTTCGGACGTCGGCTACAACGACGTCATGCGTCCCTATTACGACGCCCTCTATCGGATGAACGTCGAGGTCGACATCCTGTCGCCCACCTCCAAGGCGCCGCTGTCCGACTACCAGATGATCGTCGTGCCCGCGCTCTACGCCGCCAGCGACGCCGAGATCGACCGGCTGAACGCCTACGCCAAGGCCGGCGGCCACCTGGTCTACACCTTCAAGAGCGGCTTCTCGGACGAGAACACCAAGGTGCGCTACACGTCCCAGCCCGGCCGGATCGCCGAGGCGGCGGGCGTGCGCTACGAGCAGTTCACCAGGCCCGAGGGCGTGTCCCTGGACGGCGATCCCTTCGCCGTCGGCGACAAGGATAATGCCGCCCGCTGGTGGATGGAGTTCCTGACGCCGACGACCGCGACCGTCGTCGCGCGCTACAAGCATCCCTCCTGGCCGGCCTATGCGGCGATGACCCGCAACGCCTACGGCAAGGGCGAGGTCGCCTATGTCGGCTTCATGCCGACCGACGCGATGATCGAGAAGATCCTGGCCGGCGAGGCCCGGCGCGCCGGCGTCGCGATCCCGGAAACCCGCTTTCCGGTCATCGTCCGCGGCGGCCAGCTGTCGAACGGACACGCCGTGCGCTATGTGCTGAACTATTCGGCCGCGCCGCGGCGCCTGGCGGGCGGGGCAGGGGCCGGGACCGAGCTGCTGTCCGGACGCAAGCTCGAGGCCGGCCAGGCCCTCGACCTGCCGCCCTGGGGCGTGGCGATCATCGAGGGCGCCGGGCGCTGATCGCGGGGGGGCGCATCAAGGGTTGAATCCCAACACCCGAATGTTGTCATCCCGGCCGGAACGAAGCGGAGAGCCGGCATCCAGGTGAACCGCACCGCATCGGCCCAGTCCCCTGGGTCCCGGACAGCCTCTGCGAGGCTTCCGGGATGACAACTGTCTTTGAATTGCTGGTGTTTTCGAACCTTGCGCGCCCAGGGCTCGAACGTCGCTCCTAAAACTCCACCTGCAGGCGGGCCTGGGCCACGGTGACGTCGGCGTCGAGCTGCGAGCCGGCGATGTTGCGGTTGTCGATCTTGGCCCGGGTCAGGTTCCCGGTCAGGCGGACGTAGCTGTAGGGATACCAGTTGGCCCCCAGGGTGACGCCGCGATAGATCCCGGCCGTGGCCAGGCCGGTCTGCAGCGACGGGGCGACCACGGTGTTGGCCGCCATGTCGCTGAGGTCGGCGTAGTCGTAGCGGGCCGCCAGCTCCACCGCCCCCAGGCCGCCCTTGTCCAGCGGGTGGAGCACCTTGATCCGCCCGAACGAGCCGTTGGGATTGTAGGGTCGCGTCTCGCCGGTCGGGAACCAGCTGACCGCGCCATAGGCGGTGACGATGTCGAAGTTCGGACCGCCCAGGGTCGGGCTCAGGGTGGTGGCGATGCGATCGACCCTGATCCGGGCGGCCTCGGCCTGCACCGACAGGGCGCGGTGCACCCAGGCGCCTTCCAGGGCCAGGGTGGTGTCGCCGTCGCCCACCGCGCCGGTGCTCAGCAGGGTGGCGCCGGCCGAGGTCTGCGGCCGGAAGGCGGTGTTGGCGGCGGCCGAATAGGTGAAGCCGGTCTCGCCGCCGCGATCGCGCCGCCGCGCCCAGGCGCCCAGGTGCAGGCGGTTGTTCTCCGACAGCTTGGGCGACCAGGTGGCCCGCACGGTCGCGCCGGAGCGCTCGACGGCCTGGTTGGGGTCGAAGCCGCCGGTCACGTCGGCCTTGTTGATGCTGTCGCCCTGCAGGGCCGCCCACAGCGACCAGTTGGGCCCGGTCCGCACGGCTTCAAGGGCCAGGGTGTAGCCGGCGTCGATCAGGTCGCCATAGGCGCCGCGCTCCATGAAGGTGATCGACTTGAACGAGGTCAGGCCCTCCAGCGAGGCGGCCTTCTGGTTGCCGGCCAGCAGCGAGGTCTGGCTGTCGAGTTTGTACTCGATGATGGCGTCGTCCCAGCCCCAGGCGCCGCCGCTGACCGCGCCGCCCTCCAGGCGATAGGCCCAGCGGCCGGTCTGGCCCTCGACGCCCAGGAACAGCTGGCGGGCGCGGAACTGGCGGGCGTGATAGTCGGCCAGACCGTCGCGCTCGGTGGTGGAGTCCACCGCGTCCAGCGACATCCGCCCGCGCAGCTTGAAGGTCGCGCCGGACGCCGGGTCGGTGAAGCGCGGCGAGTTTTCCCAGCGGATTGGCTCGGCGGCCGGCTTGGACGGCAGGGTCTGGATCGGCGCGGCGGCTGGAGTTGGGGCGGCGGCGGGCGGGACGGCTGCGGCCTGGCGTTCCAGGACGTCGAGCCGGGCCTGCAGCGCTTGGATCTGCGCCTTCAGGGCCGCGAGGTCGGGGTCTTCGGCGTGGGCCGCGCCGGCGAGGCTGGCGGCGACCAGGGCCGTGGTGGCGAAAAGCATGCGCATGACGGAGTCTCCCCGTCTTCGGCGCCACGCGCCGGAAGCCGGTGGTCAGGATGGGGACGGGAGGGAGGCCGGCGGGGCGGCCTCCCGCAGAAGAAGGCCTATTGGGCCGCGATCGTGACCGGGTCGGGCGTGGGCTCGACGTCGGACGGGGCCGGATGGCCGGCCAGGGCCGCCTCCAGCTGGTCCTTGTCCAGGGCGTTCTCCCAGCGGCTGACGACGATGGTCGCCACGGCGTTGCCGATGAAGTTGGTCAGGGCCCGGCACTCGGACATGAACCGGTCGACGCCGAGGATCAGGGCCATGCCGGCCACCGGCACCGACGGCACCACCGACAGGGTGGCGGCCAGGGTGATGAACCCGGCGCCGGTGACGCCAGCCGCGCCCTTGGAGCTCAGCATGGCCACGCCCAGGAGCAGCAGCTGGTCGCCGATCGACAGGTGGACGCCGGTGGCCTGGGCGATGAACAGCGCCGCCAGGGTCATGTAGATGTTGGTGCCGTCCAGATTGAACGAGTAGCCGGTCGGCACGACCAGGCCGACCACCGGCTTGGAGCAGCCGGCCCGCTCCAGCTTGTCGATCAGGCTGGGCAGGGCCGATTCCGACGAACTGGTGCCCAGCACCAGCAGCAGTTCGCTCTTCAGGTAGCGGATCAGGCGCAGGATCGAGAAGCCGTTGAAGCGCGCCACCGCGCCGAGGATCACCAGCACGAACACCAGGGAGGTGGCGTAGAAGGTCCCGACCAGGGCGGCCAGGTTGATCACCGAGCCGATGCCGTACTTGCCGATCGTGAAGGCGAAGGCCCCGAAGGCGCCGATCGGGGCGGCCTTCATCAGAATGCCGACCAGGCGGAAGAAGGCGTGGGCGATGGACTCCAGCAGGTCGACCACCGGCTGGCCCTTGTCGCCGACCAGGGCCAGGGCGACGCCGAACAGGATCGAGAAGAACAGCACCTGCAGGATGTCGCCGTCGGCGAAGGCCCCGGTGACCGTGGCGGGGATGATGTTGCTCAGGAAGCCGACGATCGTCGTCTCGTGGGCCTTGGCCGCGTAGTCGGCGACCTTGTCGCTGTGCAGGCTGGCCGGGTCGATGTTCATGCCGGCCCCGGGCTGGACGACATTGGCCACCACCATGCCCAGGACCAGGGCCAGGGTCGAGAAGGTGAGGAAGTAGACGAAGGCCTTCAGCACCACGCGGCCGAACTTGCCCAGGTCGCGCATGCCGGCGATGCCGGTGACCACGGTCAGGAAGATCACCGGGGCGATGACCATCTTCACCAGCTTGATGAAGGCGTCGCCCAGCGGTTTGAGGGATTCCCCGAAGCCCGGGTAGAAATGGCCGATCAGGGCGCCGGCCGTGATGGCGATCAGCACCTGGACATAGAGGTGGGCGTACCAGCGACCGGGGCGCGACGGCGCTGCGGCGGGGGTCTGCGGAATCATCGGCGGGCTCCTGGGCTCGTTTCCTCGCGCGTCTCTGAAGGCGTGGCGCTTGGTCCTAGAGTGCGGGATTTTCACCGCCGCGTTCTTGGATTTCTTCATATTCTCCATAAGTCAATGATTTTTAGGAATATAATTCGGGTTTCTTCTTGCCTTGACGCTTCAATCCGTATCGTATTCCGCCCACGAAGATCCGTATCTGTGTGGTATATGGCACAATTCTCGGAGGCTGGCTTGACCGCATCTTCGACCTCGGACGCGCCGGTTTCGCGCCGCCGCCTGCTCGGCCTGGCCCTGGTGGCGGCCCTCATCGGCCTGATCCTGGCCTGGACGGTCGGGGCGTTGACGCAGCATCGCGCCATGGCCAGCCTGCGGTCGCGGGCGACGGCCTCGGCGGCGCTGCACGCGGCGGTGCTGCGCAGCGAGCTCGACAAGCAGCGGGCCCTGCCCCTGGTCCTGGCCGACGACGCCGACCTGGAGGCGGCCCTGTCCAGCCGCGCGCCCGCCCGCCTGGCCGCCCTGTCGCGCAAGCTGGAGACCCTTGGCCTCCAGGCCCGCGCCGCCGCCGTCTATGTCATCGCCGCCGACGGCGTGACCGTCGCGGCCAGCAACTGGAACCGGCCGGCCAGCTTCGTCGGTTCGAACTACGGCTTTCGCCCCTATTTCACCGAAGCGATGCGCCAGGGCCAGGCCGAGCAGTTCGCCCTGGGCACGGTCAGCCGCAAGCCGGGCCTCTACCTGACCCGTCGGGTGGACGGGGCCGCGGGACCGCTGGGCGTGGTGGTGGTCAAGCTGGAGTTCGACGGCGTCGAGGCGGCCTGGCGGGCCATCGGCGAGCCCGCCTTCGTGGTCGATCAGCGCGGTCTGGTGCTGATCACCAGCCAGCCCGACTGGCGCTTCCAGACGCGCCGTCCGCTGTCCGAGAAAGATCGCGCGGCGCTGCGGGAACAGGGCCAGTTCGGCGATGCGGCGTTCGGGCCCTTGCCCTTGAGATCGCGCGGCGGCGACGGCGTCCAGCGGACCGACGTCGCCCGCGCCGAACGCCAGGTCGAGACCCTGTTGCCGCAGGTCGCGCCCGGCTGGACGCTGCACCTGCTGACCGCCGCCGCCCCCGCCGACCAGGCGGCGGCGGCGGCGCGCTGGATCACCGCCCTGGTCTGGACCCTCCTGTGCACGGTGCTGTTCTGGCTGTGGATCCGCCGCCGGCGCATCCGCCTGGCCGCCCAGCGCGAACGCGAGGCCCGCGTCGAGCTCGAGCGGCGGGTCGAGGTCCGCACCCAGGAGCTGACCGAGGTCAACCGCGCCCTGTCGCGCGAGGTCGACGAGCGGCAGCGGACCGAGACCCGGCTGCGAGCGCTGCAGGCTGACCTCGTCCAGGCCAACAAGCTGGCGGCCCTGGGCCAGATCGCCGCCGGGGTGGCGCACGAGATCAACCAGCCGGTCGCCGCCATCCGGGCCAACGCCGACAACGGGCTGGTGCTGATCGGTCGCGGCAAGCCGGAGACGGCGCGGGAGAACCTGGTGGCGATCGCCGCCATGACCGAGCGGATCGGCCGGATCACCGACGAACTGCGGGCCTTCTCGCGCAAGGCCGATGGCCGGGTGGAGCCGACCCTGGTGTCCGAGGTCGTCGAGGGTTCGGTCTTGCTGACCGCCAGCCGGTCGCGCCGTCACGACGCGCGCCTGGTCCGCCAGGGCGAGACGCCGGGCCTGAGGGTGCTGGGCGAGCGGATCCGCCTGGAGCAGGTGCTGGTCAACCTGCTGCAGAACGCATTCGAGGCGGTGGAGCATCGCGCCCAGGGCCTGGTGACCCTGACCGTGCGCGACGCCGGCGACACGGTGGAGATCGCCGTCGCCGACAACGGGCCGGGGCTGGCTCCGGAGGTCGAGCGCGGCCTGTTCACACCCTTCCTGACCACCAAGTCCCAGGGCCTGGGCCTGGGACTGGTCATCGCCCGCGACATCGCGGCCGGCTTCGGCGGCCAGCTGACCGCCGCTTCGGTCCCCGGCGAGGGCGCGACCTTCACCCTGATCCTGCGCAAGGCCGACCGATGAGCGCCGCGGCGGGCAAGGTCCTGTTCGTCGACGACGACGACGCCCTGCGGGTGGCCGCCGTCCAGGGGCTTGAGCTGGCCGGCTTCGACGTCGCGGCCTTCGACAGCGGTCCCGCGGCGCTGAAGGCGCTGTCGCGCGACTTCGCGGGCGCGGTGGTCTCCGACGTCCGCATGCCGGGCATGGACGGCCTGGCGCTGTTCGCGCGCGTCCAGGCGATCGACCCGGACATTCCGGTGCTGCTGATCACCGGCCATGGCGACGTGGCCATGGCCGTGGCCGCCCTGAAGGACGGCGTCTACGACTTCGTCTCCAAGCCCTTCCCGATCGAGCGGCTGGCGGTGGCCCTGGCGCGCGCCCTGGAGAAGCGGAGCCTGGTGCTCGACAACCGGCGCCTGGAGGCGGCGGCCGCCCAGGCGACGGCCGGCTCGCCCCTGCTCGGCGAGGCCCCGGTCATGCAGCGCCTGCGGGCGACGATCGCCCAGCTGGCCGAGGCCGAGGTCGACGTGCTGATCCAGGGCGAGACCGGGGTCGGCAAGGACCTGGTCGCCCAGGCCCTGCACCGCGGCGGTCCGCGGCGCGCCCGCCCCATGGCCACGGTCAACTGCGCGGCCCTGCCCGAGGCGGTGTTCGAGGCCGAGTTGTTCGGGGTGGCGGGCGGCGCGGCGGGCGGCCGGCCCCGCATCGGCCGTCTGGAGCTCGCCGATCGCGGCGTGCTGTTTCTCGACGAGATCGAGGGCCTGACGCCGACCATGCAGGCCAAGCTGCTGCGGGTGGTCGAGGAACGGGAGATCTGGCCGATCGGCGCGGCCGAGCCCCGGCACCTGGACTTCCGGATCATCGCGGCCGGCAAGATCGACCTGGCCGAACCGGTCCGCGACGGTCTCTTCCGGGCCGACCTCTACTACCGGCTGAACGTCGTCACCCTGGTGGTGCCGCCGCTACGCGAACGGCGCGAGGACGTGCCGATGCTGTTCGGGCATTTCCTGGCCGAGGCCGCGGCGCGGTTTCGCCGGCCCGTTCCACGCCTGACGGCCGCGGTCCGCGACCATCTGCTGGCCCATGATTGGCCCGGCAACGTGCGGGAACTGGCGCACTACGCCGAACGCGTGGCGCTGGGCCTGTCGTCCGCCATCGTCGCCGAGGCGGGGACCGGCGGTCAGGCCGAGGGCCTGGCCGAGCGCGTCGAGCGGTACGAGGCGATGGCGATCCGTGAAACCCTGGCCGCCTGCAACGGCGACGCGCGCACCGCGATGGGCCTGCTGCGCACGCCGCGCAAGACCTTCTACGACAAGCTGCGCCGCCACGGGATCGAGATCGACGCCTATCGGCCCGCCCGGCGCGGCCCTCGGGCCTGATGGCGCGCGGGGGCCTTCGACAGGGGCGATACGTCGCAGGAGTCTTGGCGCTTTTAGACGGCGCGTTAAGCGTGGCTGCATCAACTCGTGATCTGGTCCGGCCGGAGACGAACGGGGGATCGCCGATGGCGACAATCAGGATCGCTGGCGGACGCGCCGGTCGCGCGGCCTTGGCGGTCGCGCTGGCCCTGGCCGCGCTGCCGGCCGGCGCGGCGCAGGCCGAAACCCGGGAGGCGCGCCTCGACGCCCTGGGCGCGCAGATCCGCGCCCACCGCGGCACGCTGACGCCGGCCCTGATCGAGGCCATGGGCCGCTCCGCGCTGGAAGCCAAGGGTGACGCGCGCTTCTACGGCGGCTGGCGCGTGCTGAACTACTACCGCAACAACGGCCAGGACGCCGATTTCGAACGCTGGGGCGACCAGTTGCGCAAGGTCGCGGCGCGCGACGGCGAGCCGAGGCTGGCCGGCATGGTCGAGGCGATGACGCTGTCTGCGCCGGTGCTGTCCGGACGAACGGACGACCTGGACGACGCGGTCTGGAGCCGGTTCGACGCCGCGGGTCCCGACGTCCGCCGCGTGGCCCAGCTGGAGCGCCTGCGCGTGGCGGTCGCCCTGAGCCATTGGGCCAGGGCCTCGACCGTGGGCGCGGCGTTGATCCGCGACGTCGACGGCCCAGATCGTCTGACCTGGCCCCTGGCGGCGGAGGCCCACACCCAGCTGTCGACGACGCTGGGCGATCTTGGCGACCATGTCAGCGCGCTGGACCACATGGCCGCGGCCGCCGACCTGGACCGCAGGATCGGGTCGGCGACCCAGGACGCCGAGCGTGTCTACAACCTGGCCTACATGGCCAGCGCGGCCGGCGAATACGCCGCCGCCGAACGGCTGGCGGCCCTGCACGGCGAGGTCATCAAGACGTCCGGCGGCCCCCGGGCCACCTTCTTCAACCGCTATCTCTGCGCCTCGATCGCCTATGATCAGGCGCAATGGGCGCGGACCCTGCGCTGCCTGGACGACATCGCGCCGCTCCTCGACAAGCCCGAGGACGCATGGGCCGTGGGGGTCTTGCGCCTGAGGCTGGAGGTCAAGGCGCGCCTCGGCGACGCCAAGGGAGCCCGCCGCGATTTCGCGAGGCTGCGCGCCGCGCCTGACGGTCTGGGCGCCGAGGATCCGCTGTCCGACCTGTTCAGCGACGCCTACGCCCTGCGGGCCGAGAAGCGGGGCCTGGAGGCCTTCGACGTCTATGACCGCTGGCGCCGCAAGGCGATGCGGGCCATGGACGAAGACCATCAGCACAAGATCGCCGACATTTCCTCGGCCCTGCAGGCCGAGCTGGGCGCCAAGCGCGAGCGGCTGCAGCACGTGGAGAAGGAGGCCGCGCTCCAGCGCGGGCTGAACACGGCCTGGACCCTGGTCGCCGGCCTGATGACGCTGCTGGCGGCCGGCGGCGCGGCCTGGATCGTCCACCAGCGGCGGGCCTCGCGGGAACTGCGCGACGCGCGGGCCCGCGCCGAGGCCGCCAGCGAGGCCAAGTCGACCTTCCTGGCCACC
The DNA here is from genome assembly GCF_059418465.1 of Caulobacter sp. GW821-FHT09A05. Taxonomy (NCBI): domain Bacteria; kingdom Pseudomonadati; phylum Pseudomonadota; class Alphaproteobacteria; order Caulobacterales; family Caulobacteraceae; genus Caulobacter; species Caulobacter sp. GW821-FHT09A05. The sequence continues at coordinate 166,492 of NZ_JBWKPX010000002.1, read as the reverse complement.
ATGAGCCACGAGCTGCGCACGCCCCTGAACGGCATGCTGGGCCTGGCCCAGACGCTGAAGCTGGAGCCGCTGGAGCCCGGCGAACGCGAACAGGTGGAGCTGCTGGAGGATTCGGGCCGCAACCTTCTGACCCTGCTCAACGATGTGCTGGACCTGTCCAAGATCGAGGCCGGCAAGCTGGACATCGCGCCGATCCCCGGCGACCTGGTCCAGACCTGCGCCCGCCTGGTCCGAGTCCATGGCGCCCTGGCCGCGGACAAGGGGCTGGCGATCACCTTCGACGCGGCCGCCGACACGCCCGCCAGGCTGTCGTTCGATCCGGTGCGGGTGCGCCAGTGCGTTTCCAACCTGCTGTCCAACGCCGTCAAGTTCACCGCCCAGGGCGAGGTCGCGATGACCTTGCGGTGCGAGCCCCTGGCGGACGGCGACGTGATGGCGACGATCCGCGTCGCCGACACCGGGGTGGGCATGGCGCCGCAGACCCTGGCCAAGCTGTTCGGGGCCTATGTGCAGGCCGACGCGGAGACCACGCGCCGGTTCGGCGGCACGGGCCTGGGACTCAACATCACCCGCCGCCTGGCCGGGATGATGGGCGGCGGCGTGACCGTCGAGAGCCAGGAGGGTGTCGGCTCGACCTTCACCCTGTCCTTCCGCTGCGGCGCGCCGACCATGGAGGCGCCCCAGGCCGAAGCCGAGGAAGCCGCCGCGCCCTTCGACCTCCAGGGCCGCAGGGTCCTGCTGGTCGATGACCATCCGGTGAACCGCAAGGTGGTCGGCGTGATGCTGGCGCCGTTCGGCTGCGTGGTGGTCGAGGCCGAGCACGGACAGGCCGCGCTGGACCGGCTGGAGACCGACCGTTTCGACGTGGTGCTGATGGACGTCAACATGCCGGTGATGGACGGGCTGGAGGCGACGCGCCGCATCCGCGCGCGCCCGGACTGGGCCGGACTGCCGATCATCGCCCTGACCGCCGACGTGATGGACGACCAGGTCCAGGCCTGCCGCGAGGCCGGCATGGACGACTTCGTGGTCAAGCCCGTGGACATGGCCGCGCTGGTCTCGGCCGTGACGCGCGCCGGCCGGACGTCGAGGCCGGCGAGCCACGAGGCTGACGGGGCGGGCGGCCCGGGACCCTCCCGCGAACGGCGAAAGGCGCAGCTCGACGCCGAGGGCTGAGCGCACGGCGCGCCGGCCCTCGGCGCCTGGGCGTTCAGCGCGGCGCCGGATAGAGATCGAGCAAGGCGCGGGTCACGCCGTTGGTCCAGCCGAAACCGTCCTGCAGGGGATATTCGCCGCCGCCGCCGGCCTTGGCCTCCTCGACGTCGTACTTCTCCAGCATCTTGCCGCTGGCCTCGTACTCGCGGGCCACGGTGGCCAGCCAGCGCTCGCCGATGTCCTTGGCGAGCGCTTCCTCGCCGTAGCGGCGCAGGCCCGAGACCGCCACCCATTGCAGCGGCGCCCAGCCGTTGGGGGTGTCCCACTGCTGGCCGGTGGAGACGGTGGTGGTGCGCAGGCCGCCGGGGGCCAGCAGCAGGGCGCGGGTCGCCGCCGCCACCGCCTTGGCCTGGTCCGGGCTCGCCGCCCCGACGAACAGCGGATAGAGCGTCGCGGCGCTGGGATGGTCCAGCCGGGTCCGCTGGCGCCACTGGTAGTCCAGATAGAGACCGCGCGGGGCGTCCCAGAGCCAGGCGTCCATCGCCGCCTGGCGCGCCTTGGCCCGGCCGCTGAACGCGGCGACGCACGGCGCGTCCGCCAGGTCGGCGCAGCCGGCCGCGATCGCCGTCTCCAGGCCATAGAGCAGGGCGTTCAGGTCGACCGGGACGATCGCGGTGGTCTGGATGGTCTTCAGGCTCCCGCCGTCGGCCATCCAGCGCGAGCTGAAGTCCCAGCCGCTTTCGGCCCCCGAGCGCAGGTCGCGGAAGACCTCGCCGGCCGGGCGGCTGGTCGCCTCGCGCGCCGTCAGCACGTCCTCGCGGTAGGACTCGTCGCGCGGCGTGGTCCGGTCGTCGGCGTAGCGGTTGAGCACCGCCCCGTCGGGCAAGGCGACCACGCGGCGCCAGGCCTGGCCCGGCGCGAGGGTCTTCTCGCCGTCCATCCAGAAGGCGTGCTCGCGGCGCATCAGGTCCAGGCGCTGCTTGAACCGCGCCTTGTCGGTCTTGTCGGCGAGCCCGACCATGGCGAAATAGAACGGCGGCTGCGAGCGGCTGAGATAGTAGGTGCGCGTGCCGTTGGGGATGTGGCCGTAGCGGTCGACCAGCCCGCCGAAGTCGTCGACCATGCTTTCCACCGCGTCCCGGCGGCCGTCAGCGGCCAGGCCCAGCATCGTGAAATAGCTGTCCCAGTAGTACATCTCCCGGAACCGCCCGCCGGGCACCACGAACGGCTTGTCCAGCGGCAGGGCGCTGTCGCCGTCCACGGCCTTGACCGGCGGCCGGGTGAGCACCGGCCACAGGGCGGCGATGTGGGTCTTCAGCGTGGTGCGGTCCTGGGACGGCGGGGGCAGGGGCGCGCTTTGCGGCACGACGAAATTGGCCCGCACGAAGCGCTTCAGCTCGGCGTCGGTGAAGGCGGCATGGGCGCGGTAGGCGGCCAGGATCTGGGCCGGCGGACGCTTGGGCGTGGCGTCGACGAAGGTCTTGCCGTCCGGGAACAGCTTGCGCATCTGCACCTGGTGGAACAGCTCGCCATAGATGTCGGCGGGGGAGGGAACCTCGCTGGCCTTGGGCGCCTGGGCGAGGGCGAGCGTCGGAGAGGCGAGAGCCAGCCAGGCGATGGAGGCCAGTAGGGTGCGATGCTTCACGACAGGTCCTCCACATATCCGCTCATCCCGGCGAATGCCGGGACCCAGATGGAATGGCTCAGAGGCTGTTTCCAGGATCGCCGAGGTCTTCCAATCAGCTGCCCAGCTTCGGGATCTGGGTCCCGGCGTTCGCCGGGATGAGCGATTCTAAAAAATCACCCGAGTTTCAAACGGCAAAAGCGCGGATCGGGTCCGTGGCGAACCCGATCCGCAAGCGGCGCCGCGGGGGAGCGGCGCCGTTCCCGCCGGACCGCTGGGGGCGGTTCCGGCGGATCCTGATCGGCGGACCGGTCAGAAGTTGTAGCCGACGCTGACCTTGAACGACCGGCCCAGGATCGGGCGGGCGTTGGCCCCGCTGGTCGAGCGCGGGTCGCCCTCGGTCAGGCCGTGGCTGTCGGTGAGGTTGTCGGCCGAGACCTGGACGGTGAAGTCGTTGACGTCGAAGATCGCGCCCAGGTCGACCTTGGTGTAGCCCTTCAGCACCTGGGTGTTGGCGTTGTCGGCGAAGCGGTCGTCCACGGCGCTGACGGTGCCGTAGAAGGTCGACTCCACCGAACCCAGGGTCACGTCGTAGCTGGGCGTGAAACGGATCATCCAGTCGGGCTGGCGCTGGGCGCTGTTGCCCTTGTTGCCGGGGATCGACGACTTGACGATCTCGGTCTTCTGGAAGGTGCCGTTCAAGGCCAGCGACAGGCCGAAGTCCGAACGCCAGCGGCCGTCCAGCTCGACGCCGTGGGCCTTGTTGCTGTTGCTTTCCTGGATGCCGCCGACGTCGGCGAACTTGGCGCCCTCGAACTTGTTGGCGAAGCCCGTGGCGTAGAGTTCGAACGGCCCGCTGCGCAGCTTGTAGCCCAGCTCGTACTGGTCGACCGACAGGGTGTCGGTCAGGCCTTCGCGGAAGTTGTCGAAGCTGGGGAACTTGTAGCCGCGCGAATAGCGGCCGAACACGCCCGAGACGGCGTTGATGTCGTAGTTCACCCCGACCGTGTAGCTGGTCTTGCTGTTGCTGTAGTCGGTGGCGCGCAGGGCCAGGCCGTCGGGATAGCCGGGGCCGTCGTCGACCACGTAGTCGGTCTGGAACCGCTCGCGGCGCACGCCCAGGTCGATGCGCAGCGGATCGATCACCTGCCAGGAGTCGGCCAGGTACAGGGCGTCCACCCGCCCGTCGCCGGCCGAGGTCAGGCCGAACTTGAAGCAGCTGGAGGTGCTGCCGGCCGCGGCCAGGTTGGCGCAGGTGACCGGGGCGGCCAGGTAGTCGCCATTGGCCTTGACCTGCATCGGCTCGACATTGCCGATGGTCCAGAAGTCGTCGGACTTGAAGCTGGAGGCGTAGTAGCCGGCCGACAGCTGGTGCCCGCCGATCGTCTTGGCGATCGACAGGTCGTTGGTCACGGCCTTGATCTTCTTCTCGACGATCCAGGCGCCCCAGTTCTGGACGTAGTCGTTGGCGCCCAGGGCGGTTCCGCCGCGGGTGGTGATCGCGCCGGGGACCACGGTGTTCAGAGCGGCCACGGTGATCGCCGCCCCGTCCGGCACCAGGCCGTAGGTGTTGGCGTCGCCGTCGGTCAGGCTGAAGCGGTCGCGCACCTGCCAGCCGTCGCCGAACTCGTGCTCGAAGCTGCCGCCGGCCACGTAGCCCTTGAAGCCCCGGCCGTCGGCCAGGTCGAAATCGCGGGTCGCGCCGGCCCCGTTGACCTGCAGGGTGTGGAAGCGGCTGGCGTTGCCCAGCTGGGTGTATTCGCCCTTGTCGACGCCGGGCACGTTGATCGCGAACGGCAGGTACCAGGCGCCGTGGTCGTCGGTGTAGCGGGCATAGAGGTTCAGCTTCCCCCGCTCCATCCGCTTGGTGATGTTGACGGTGAACTGCTGGCCGACCTCGCTGTCGAACTGGGTGTCGCGCACGCCCGGCGAGGTGGTCGCATAGCCGCCGACCATGAAATAGAGGTCGTCGGCCAGCTTGCCGCTCAGCAGGCCGTCGACGCGGCGCAGGTCGTAGTCGGAGGTGGTCAGCTTGACCAGGCCGTGGGTCTCCTCGCCGCCTTCCTTGAGCTGGAAGTTGGTGGTCAGGCCCGGCTGGCCGTTCGAGAAGATCGGGTTGGGGCCGCCGCGCAGGGCCTCCATCCGCGAGATCGTCTCGTCGACCCGGAAGATCGAGCTGTTCTCGAGGAACGACAGGGTCGAGGGCGGGTAGATCGGCGTGCCCTGCAGCTGGATGGTCAGGAACTCGGCGTCGCCGGTGGCGGGGAAGCCGCGCACGAAGACGTTGGCCCCGGCCACGCCGCCCGAGGTCTCGACCCAGACGCCGGGCACCAGGGTCAGCAGTTCGGCGGTGCTCTTGGGCGAGGCCTTGGTGATGTCGTCGGCGTTGACGGTGGTGACCGCGAAGCTGGCGGCCAGCTTGTCGACGCCCTTGCCGCCGGGGGTGCCGACCACGATCAGTTCGTCGACCTGGGCGGGGGTCTCGGGCGTGGGCTCGACGGCGGTGGCGGGCTGGGCCTCGGTCTGGGCGCTGGTGGCCACCAGCAGGGTCTTGGCGCGGATGGCGTAGACGCCGCTGGCGGTGGCCTGGGCGCTGAGGCCCGTGCCGTTCAGCAGGCGCTTGAGGCCGGCCTCGGCGGTGTAGGCGCCGGTCAGGGCCGGGGCGCGCTTGCCGCGCACGCTGGCCTCGTCATAGGCCAGCTGCTGGCCGGACGCCTGGCCGAAGGCCCGCAGGGCGCCGCTCAGGTCCTGGGCGGGAATGTCGAAGCTGTAGGTGGCCCGCTGCGACTGGGCGTGGACGGCGACCGGGGCGGTCGCCAGCATCAGGGCCGCGGCGGCGGCGGAGCCCCAGGCCCCATAGCGATCCGGACGGCGGTCGAAGGATCTGCGCATCTGTCTTCCCTCCCAACATGCGCCGACGTTGATTGCGGCGCTTTGGAAGGTGAGACGCCTCAGCTCGTCGAAGACACACCGGCCGGCGCGGAATTTTTTTGGCCGTGGTCGATTTTCAGCACGGTCACGCCATTGGCCGCAACCGCGTGGACCGGCAGGACGGCCGTCACCCCGTCGACGAAGGCGCCGGTGTCGCCCGAGGTGAACACCCCGCTGATCCGCAGCCTGGCCACGCCCGGGTCGCCGATCCGCAGCTTGTCGCGGGCGTAGCGGTTCACCCGCTCGACGGCCAGGTCCATGGGCTCGTCCTGGAACACCAACTGGCCGTTTTCCCAGGCCCGGGCCCGGGCCGGGTCCAGCGGGCTGACCACCGTGGCGTTGGTCCGGGTCGAGGTCACCAGCTCGTGGTCGGGGGTCAGCAGGCGATCGGCGGGCGAGCCGTCGATCTGCACCGGCGCGGCCTTGTCCGCCCGGCCCGTCTTGTCGTCCAGCACCGCCACGTGGCCCTCGTACAGCACCACCCGCATCTGGCCGGTCAGGCGCTCGACGCTGAACACCGTGCCGGTGGCCACCACCAGCTTGTCGCCGGCCGCCACCGAGAACGGGCGCAGCGGGTCCTTGGCGACCGAGAACTTGGCCCGGCCGCTGTCCAGCCACAGCCGGCGGCGGCCGCCCGAATATTTCACCTTCAGCACGGTGGCGCTGTCGAGCGAGGCGCGCGAGCCGTCGGCCAGCTCGACGATCCGTCGCTCGCCCTCGGTGGTGCGGTAGACGTCGGGCTGGCTGGCCCGCCAGGCGACCCCGGCCCCGACGGCGATCACCAGGCCGGCGGCCAGGCCGGCCCAGATCGCCGGCTGACGGCCGGGCCGGGCCCAGCGCCCGTGCTGGGCCCGGCGCAAGTCCTCCAGAGCCTCGCGGCGAAGCGCGATCAGGCCGGGGGTGGCGGCTTGCTCCTCGATGGCGCGCCAGGCGGTGACGGCGTCGTCCAGCAGGCCGCGATGGGCCGCGTCGGCCTCGAACCACGCCTGGAGATCAGCCTGCTGCGCCGGTGAAAGCTCGCCATCGGCCAGGCGCACGCACCACAGGGCGGCCTGCTCGCGCGCCGCGTCCATCCGCGCTTCGAAAGACGACAGGGTCATTCGCCGGCCCTCACGCGTCGGGTCAGGTGGGTCATGGCCTTGAGGATGTGCTTCTGCACCGCGCTGACGGAGACGCCGTACAGGGCGGCGAGTTCGGATTGCTTCATGCCTTCCAGACGGAACAGGAGAAAGATGGCCCGGGTGCGTTCGGGCAGTTCGCGCAGGGCGTCGGAAACCTCGCCCAGGCTCTCGCGGCCCAGCAGCACCCGGGCCGGATCCAGGGGCTCGAGGTCGAGGACGCCGGTGTCGAGGCTGGCGCGGTAGTTGGCCCGCACCTTCTCGCGCCGGCCCCGGTCGCGCAGCAGGTTGGCCGCCATCTGGAAGATGTAGGCGTCGGCGTTGTCGATCGAACCGGCTTCAGCCGTCGCCAGCTTGGCGAACAGCTCCTGGGTCATGTCCTCGGCGTCGCCGTGGCTGGCGGCGCGGCGCATGAAGAACGCCATCAGCGCCGGCCGATAGCGCCGGTCGAGTCTGCTCAGGTCTGGCTCGGTGGCTGGCCGCACGGTCCTGTCCCAGGGGGTCTGACGATTTTCCCAGGATGTATGACGCACGTCGCGGAAAAACCCGCACCGCGCCGCCCGGAAGTTTTCGCGCGAGCGGCGGCGGCGCGCGAACGTCCTTGCGGCGAGCGCGATCGGCGGCATAACTGGTACCGTTATCATTCGCCAAGGAATGAAGCGGGAGGACGCATGGGCATCGAGGGCCACAGGGGCGTGCGAACGCCCGCCTGGACACGCTGGATCGCGCCGCTGGTCGCCGCCGCGACGACGCTGGGCGCGGCCCAGGCCGCCACGCCGGTCAAGATGGCCCTGACCTTCGACGACCTGCCCGTCCACAGCGCCCTGCCGCCGGGCGTCAGCCGCATCGACGTGGCCGGCCGGCTGCTGGCCGCCTTCCACGACGCGGGGACCGGACCGGTCTACGGCTTCGTCAACGGCGTGGGCGAAGAGCGCGAGCCGGATTCGGTGGGCGTGCTGTCGCTATGGCGCGCGGCCGGCCATCCGCTGGGCAACCACACCTGGTCGCACATGGGGCTGGACTCCAACAGCCTGGCCGACTGGGAGGCCGACCTGGTCCGCAACGAGCCGCTGTTGCAAAGACAGATGGCCGGCGAGGACTGGCGCTGGCTGCGCTATCCGTTCCTCAGCGAGGGCGAGACGTCGGAAAAGCACGTCGTCGCCCGCCAGTTGCTCAAGGCCCATGGCTACCGCATCGCCAGCGTGACCATGAGCTTTGGCGACTACGCCTGGAACGAGCCCTACGCCCGCTGCATGGCCAAGGGCGACGCCGCGGCGGTGGCGGCCCTGGAGGCCAGCTTCCTGAAGGCCGCCAAGGACAGCCTGGACTATTCGCGGAGCCTGTCGGCCACGCTGTACGGCCGCGACATCCCCTATGTGCTGCTGATGCACGCCGGCGCCTTCGACGCCCGGATCATGCCGCGGCTGCTGAAGATGTACCGCGACAACGGCGTGACCTTCGTCAGCCTGGAGGAGGCCGAGCGCGACAGGTTCTATGCGGCCGACTTCAAGACCAGGCCGACCCGCGTCCCCACCAGCCTGGAGGAGGCCATGAAGGCCAAGGGCCTGCCGGTTCCCAGGCTGGACCTGCCCTTCGCCGAGCTCGACAGGATGTGCCGATAGGCGCCCGCCTGATCGACCAAGGTCGGTCTGGGAATCCGGGCGCCGTCGGGATGAATCTCGGTTTCCGCCTCGGCGGTCGATCGAAACAGGAGTTGCCCGTGACGTCCTTGATCCGCGACGCCGACATCAATCGCCGCCGCCTGCTGGCCGGAGGCGCGGCGACGGCCGGCGTCCTGGCCGTACCGATGGCCGCCTGCGCCGAGGCCGCGTCCGAGGCCGTGGAGGTCCAGGTCGCCGAGGGGCGGCTGCGCGGCGTGCGGACCGGCGGCGTCGACGCCTACAAGGGCGTGCCCTATGGAGCCGGCGTCTCGGGCGCGAACCGCTTCAAGCCGGCCAGGCCCGTGGCGCCGTGGACGGGCGTGTTCGACGCCACCAGGCTGGGGACGCCGTCCCTCCAGGACCCGACCACCGTCTACGGCAAGAACGAGCCCGCGCCGGGCGAGGACTGCCTGGTGCTGAACGTCTGGACCCCGGCCGGCGGCGGGAAGGGGCGGCCGGTGATGGTCTACAGCCACGGCGGCGGCTACACGACCGGCTCGGGCGGCAGCACGGCGCAAGACGGCGCGATGCTGGCCCGCGAGCACGACGTGGTGGTGGTGGCCACCAACCATCGCCTGGGCGTGCTGGGCTATCTGTATCTGGGCGCGCTGGGCGGGGCCGAATACGCCGGCTCGGGCAACCAGGGCCTGTCCGACATCGTGCTGGCCCTGAAGTGGGTGGCGCGCAACATCGAGGCCTTCGGCGGCGATCCGGGCAACGTGACGATCTTCGGCGAAAGCGGCGGCGGGGCCAAGACCTCGTGCCTCTACGCCATGCCGTCGGTCGCGCCGCTGTTCTCCAGGGCGATCATCCAGAGCGGGCCGGTGGTGCGGATCTCGACTCCCGACGTCGCCGCCGAGACCACGCGGATGTTCCTGGCGCAGCTGGGGATCGCCCCGACGGACTGGCGCCAGGTTCTGGACGCGCCCGCGCCCCGGATTCTGGCGGCGCAGAAGGCGCTGAACGCCAGGGTCAAGGGCGACAGCGGCGGCTGGAAGGGCATCCAGTCGCTCAATCCGGGCGCTTACGGCCCGATTGTCGATGGCGACCTGCTGCCGCATCATCCGTTCGACCCGACCGCCCCGGCCAGCGCCGCCGACAAGCCGCTGATGATCGGTTGGCTGGACAACGAGGCGGCGTTCTTCGCCTGGACCGGCAAGGACGTCGAGGCGTTCCGGCTGGACGAGGCGGGGCTGAAGGCGCGGCTGGCGGGCCGGTTCGGCGACAAGGCCCAGGCCCTGATCGACGCCTACCGGTCCGACCGTCCCGGCGCGACGCCCAGCGACCTCTACCTGGCCGTCGCCAGCTACCACGCCATGGGGGCCGGCTCGGTGCTGGCCGCCGAGCGCAAGGCCGCTCAAGGCAAGGCGCCGGTCTATGTCTACAACATCGCCTACCGCTCGAACCGCAGGATGGACGGGACCGACATCGAGCTGGGGGCCATGCACGCCAGCGACATCCCCCTGGTGTTCAACACCGTCGCCTCGCCCGACACCCTGGCCGGCAGCCGGCCCGACCGCTTCGCCGCGGCGCGTAACATCAGCGCCATGTGGGCCAATTTCGCGCGGACGGGACGGCCCGGCGCGCCGGGGCAGCCGACCTGGCCCGCCTATGACCTGAAGACGCGGTCGACCATGGTGCTGGACGTGGCCTGCGCGGTGGTTCCGGACCGGTTCGCGGCCGAGCGTCGCGCGTGGGCGAAGGTTGATCCAGCGGGGTAGGGCGCTCTACGCTTTGCATCTCCATCATCGTCTTCCACCGTCATCCCAGGCCTTTGCGCCACGGCTATCCGGTTCGTTGGTCTAGTGGGATCGCGTTGAAATTGTTTGGACTCTGATGCAGCGACGGCCGGCGCCCCGGTGCAGCGACGGCCGGCGCCCCGGAGGCGTCCTCGTCCTTCGACAGGCTCAGGATGAGGACGAATTCAACGACGGTTCAGTAGAAATCCTCATCCTGAGCCTGTCGAAGGACGAGGATTTCTTCCGCTGCCGTCGCAGTCGCCCTTGGTGTCAACGGTCGGTCGGCGAGCGATGACCCACAGTCGAAAAGACGGGGCCGACATCCAGGATGGCGGCCCCTGAAGTGGTCCACGGGCGGATCGAGCAAGCGATTCAAGAGCGCCGGCTCTCAAAGCCGAAGATAGCGGTAACATTCTTCCCGGTTGCGTCAACGGGATTTGTCTCGCGTTGCTCGTGCGACTCGACCCGAGACCAGCGCTTCGGACCCTTCATGGTGGAGCTTGAAGGGTTGACTTATCCACAGATTGTGGGGGATCTTCTGTGTCGGCCCCGCAACAATCGACCGCCCTTACGAAAAAGACGGTTGCGTCAAAAAGATGGCTATTGGCTTGTCGGGCCAGGATTTCCGGCCATTTGTATGAATTATCGACCAAAACAGCGCTGTCAGAATCGATTTTCGGGCGCTTGACCGATTTCAGATACTGATGTTACCGCTAACGCAGTCGTCGACGTCTGGTTGTTTTTGACGAAGATCGCGAAAAACGACCGCGAACAAGTTGTCGGCGCCGAAACAAGAAGAACCAAGCCCTCCAGTGCGGGGGCGTTGCGCGGGGAAACGGCCATGAAGCGACACCGTCGCCTGAACACCTCTGCGTCCTTGCTGGCGCTGTCCGTGGCGATCTTCGCCGCCGGCCAGGCCCGGGCCCAGAGCAACAACGAAAGCAGCACGGTCGACGAGATCGTCGTCACCGGCATCCGCGCCTCGCTGGAGCGGTCGATCGAGATCAAGCGCACCAACAGCGGCGTCGTCGACGCGATCTCGGCCGAAGACATCGGCAAGTTCCCCGACACCAACCTGGCGGAATCGCTGCAGCGCATCACCGGGGTGTCGATCGACCGCAGCAATGGCGAAGGCTCGCAGGTCACGGTCCGCGGCTTCGGCGGCGGCTTCAACCTGGTGACCGTCAACGGCCGCACGATGCCGACAGCCAACGTCTCCACCGTCGGTGGCGACCAGTCGGTCGACTTCGCGGCCGGCACCAGCCGCTCGTTCGACTTCTCGAACCTGGCCTCCGAAGGGGTCTCGACCCTGGAGGTCTACAAGACCGGCCGGGCGGCGATCCCGTCGGGCGGCATCGGCGCGGCGATCAACGTCAAGACCCGCCGCCCGTTCGACGCCCGCGAAAGCGGCCTCAGCGGCAGCATCGGCGTCAAGGGCGTCTACGACACCAGCATGGACGAGAAGCTGGAGGACACCTCCAAGTATACGCCGGAAGTGTCGGGCCTGCTGAACTGGACCGACGAGGACGAGAAGTTCGGCGTCGCCCTGTTCGGCAGCTACCAGAAGCGCAACTTCACCAGCCGCAGCGTCACCTCCAACGACTGGAACATCCGCACCTACGCCGACTTCATCAATCCGGCCAACGGCTTCGTCCGCAACGGCGGCGCGACCCAGATCACCAACGCGCCGTCCAATCCCAACACCCTGGTGGCGATCCCCAACGACAGCCGCTACCACTTCTCGCAGGGCCAGCGCGAACGCCTGAACGGCCAGGCCACCCTGCAGTGGCGGCCGGTCGAGAACGTGACCATCACCGCCGACGCCCTCTACGCCCGCAACAAGACCTACGAGCGGCGCAACGACCAGACCAACTGGTTCAACCGGCCGTTCGACCGGGTGACCTTCGACGACAATCCCGTGGTCGCCACGGCGGTCTTCCTGCAGGAGAACCTCAGCGGGGTGAAGGACACCGGCTTCGAGCAGCAGTACAGGGCCAACGAGGACACCCTGAAGTCGTTCGGCCTGAACGGCGTCTGGGACGTCAACGACCGCTTCAAGGTCTCGGTGGACGGCCACATCTCCAAGGCCGACAGCGCCCCCGACGCGCCGAACGGCACCAGCTCGACCTCGGTCAGCATCGGCGCGCCGATCATCTCGTCGCACTCGGTGGACTACAGCGGCAAGATTCCGATCCAGTCGGTGACGATCAACGACGCCCTGCCGCGCGGCAACGGCAACGGCGTGCTCGACATCGGCGACCTGGGCAGCCAGGTGGCCCGCACCTCGGCCCAGCGCCAGCAGCAGGAGGTCAAGGAGATCCGCGCCGACGCGTCCTACGAGCTGGACGACAACGGCAGCCGCTTCGACTTCGGCCTGAACTACCGCACCTCGAAGATGAGCCAGACCAGCATCAACACCCAGCAGGACCTGGGCAGCTGGGGCATCTCGAACCCGCGCGACGTGTCGCAATACGCCGGCAGCCTGGTCAAGCAGTTCTGCCTGGCCTGCCGGTTCGACAGCTTCGATCCCAAGCAGAGCGGCGCGGGCCTGATCGCCTTCCGGGCCGACGCGATCGACCTCTACAACGCCCTGTCGCCAGCCTATGTCGCCCGCGGCAACGCGGTGGGCGTCACCGGCCAGGACAACAACAAGGTCGACGAGGACATCTGGGCCGGCTACGCCCAGCTGACCTGGAAGGGCGAACTGGCGGGCCGCAACGCCAGCATGGTCGCCGGCGTGCGCTACGAAGAGACCAAGTCGAAGTCGGTCTCGCTGATCCGCACCCCGCAGGCCATCGTCTGGACGGCCGACAACGACTTCCGCGTCGACACCACGACCACCTACTCGCCCGTCTCGGGCAGCAACAAGTACAGCAACCTGCTGCCGGCCCTGGACTTCCAGATGGACCTGGCCAAGGACCTGGTCGGCCGCTTCTCGTTCAGCCGCACGATCGCCCGTCCCGACTACGGCAACCTGTTCGCCTCGGTCTCGGCCGGGGCGCCCAACCGGCCGACCGCCAACGGCGCCATCCCGCTGGGCACCCGCGGAAACCCCGAACTGCAGCCGCTGATCTCGGACAACTTCGACGTCTCGGTCGAGTGGTACTACAAGCCCAGCAGCTATGTTTCGGCCGGCTTCTTCGAGAAGCGCGTGAACAACTTCGTCGGCACCGGCACCTTCACCCAGACCCTGTTCGGCCTGCGTGACGCCAGCTCCGGCGCCCCCGGCACGCGGTCGGGCGACGCCAAGGCCTCGCTGACCACGATCGGGGCCGACCAGACCGACGTCAACCTGTTCACCATGACGTCCCTGATCCAGTCCACGGGCTCGGTCGCGGCCGCCACGGCCGTGTTCCAGGCCAATCGCGGCCCCTCGGGAGACCTGAACCAGGCCTTCGTCGACCAGGTTCTGGCCAGCACCGACATCAGCCCCAACGCGGCCGATCCGCTGTTCAACTTCCAGGTCGCCCAGCCGATCAACAACAAGACCGGCAAGATCCACGGCTTCGAAATCGCCGCCCAGCACTTCTTCGGCGACACCGGCTTCGGGATCGCCGGGGCCTACACCCTGGTGCGCGGCGACGTCGGCTTCGACATCGCCTCGGACCCGGGCGAGGACCAGTTCGCCCTGCTGGGCCTGAGCGACACGGCCAACGCCACCCTGATCTACGACAAGAACGGGATCTCGGCCCGGCTGGCCTACAACTGGCGCGACAAGTTCCTGCAGGCCACCAATCGCGGCGGCTCGCGCAACCCGGTGTTCGTCGCGCCGTTCGCCCAGCTGGATTTCAACATCAGCTACGACGTCACGCCCCAGCTGGCGATCTCGCTGGAAGGCATCAACCTGACGAAGGAAAACCTGCGCACCTATGCGCGCGACGAAAACCAGCTGTGGTACGCCCAGGAACTGGATCGTCGCTTCCTGCTCGGGGCGCGCTACCGCTTCTAGGGATGACGGCGACGGCGGGCCTTCGGGCCCGTCCGGATCCGGAAAAGGGTCGCTGTTCGCAGCGGCCCTTTCTTCTCTAGAGTGACCGCGCGTCGAACCGATGGGGCGTCGCTTGGGCCGAGGGCGGACATGACCAACAGAGTGCTGCTCAACAACGTCGACCATGGCGACCTGCGGGTCGTCACGGGGCACGGCGCCGCGTTCGGCGACAACATCAACCAGGTGCTGGTCTTCCCCACCGAGTTCGAGGCGGTCCAGCGCGAATATCCGATCTTCTTCCGCAAGGACGCCGAGGGGGCGTTCCAGGCGGTGGCCCTGCTGGGCCTGGACCGCGACGAGAACCTGTTCCTCGACGACGCAAGTCACCGAAGCGGCTGGAACGCCCGCTACGTGCCGGCCGTCCAGCAGCGCGGACCGTTCTCGATCGCCCTGCGCGAGCGGGACGGCGAGCCGATGATCCATGTCGATCTCGACCATCCTCGCGTCCGGGCGGGCGAGGGCGAGCCGGTGTTCCTGCCGGCGGGCGGCAACTCGCCCTATCTCCAGCACGTCGCCCGACTGCTGGGCCTGATCTATGACGGGCTTGAGATCGGCAAGGCGATGTTCGCGGCGTTCGAGGCGCTGGACCTGATCGAGCCGGTCGACGTGGAGATCAAGCTGGACGAGCACGTCCAGTACGACCTGCCCGACCTCTACACGATCTCGCAGGCGCGGTTCGCCGACCTGGACGGCGCGGCGCTGCAGGTGTTGCACCAGGGCGGCTTCCTGGCCGCCGCCCAATGGGCGCTGTCGTCCCTGGGCAATGTCGGGACGCTGGTCGAGCTGAAGAACCGCAAGCGGATCCGGGCGGCTTGAGCGAGGGACGCCGATGATCGAGATCGCTCGCGAGACGCCGGTGATCGAGGGGATGGCGCCCGGCCAGATCCCGTTCGACGAGATCCTGGCGGAGCAGCGCCCGACGATCTTTCGCGGCATGGCCCGCGACTGGCCGCTGGTGCGGGCGGGCCTGACCTCGCCGCGCGCGGCCATGGACCATCTGCTGTCCCACGATCGCGGCGAGCCCTTCGTCGGCTATACGGGCGCGCCGGAGATCAAGGGGCGGTTCGGCTATGACGAGGGCGTCGCGCGCCTGAACTTCCGGACCGAGCGCGTGCCGCTGCGGGCGTTCCTCGACCGTGTCGAACAGCAGCTGGACGCGCCCGACGGGCCGTCGTTCTACATCGGCTCCAGCGACATCGACGCCTATCTGCCGGGCCTGCGCGTGGAGAATGACCTGGGCCTGGACTGGGCCGCCCTGGGCGACGAGACGCCCCTGGCCAGCATCTGGATCGGCAACCGCACGGTCGCGGCGGCCCACTACGACATGTCCAACAACATCGCCGTCTGCGCGGTGGGGCGGCGGCGGTTCACGCTGTTCCCGCCCGACCAGGTCGACAATCTGTATCCGGGCCCGCTGGACCCGACGCCCGGCGGCCAGGCGGTCAGCATGGTCGACTTCGCCGCGCCGGACTTCGCGCGCTTCCCCCGGTTCCGGGAGGCCCTGGCGGCGGCCCAGGTGGCCGACCTCGAACCCGGCGACGTGCTGGTCTATCCGGCCCTGTGGTGGCACCAGGTCGAGGCTCTGGACCCGTTCAACGTGCTGGTGAACTACTGGTGGAACGCCGCGCCGACCTTCATGGATACGCCCATGAACACCCTGCTGCACGGCCTGCTCAGCCTGCGCGACCGGCCCGACTTCGAGAAGCAGGCCTGGAAGAAACTGTTCGACTACTACGTCTTCGGTCCCGCCGACCGGGCGGGCGCGCACTTGCCGGAAGCCGCGCGCGGCGACCTGGCGCCGATGGACGACCGCAAGGCCCGGCGGCTGCGGGCCTATCTGCTCAATCGCCTGAACCGCTGACGCCGGACCGGAGACTCCCATGCAAGACCAGGTCGTGAAGAAGGTGGTCGTCGCCGGGGGCGGGACGGCGGGCTGGATGGCGGCGGCGGCGCTGGCCAAGCAACTGGGCCCGCTGCTGGACATCAGCCTGGTCGAGTCCGACGAGATCGGCACGGTCGGGGTGGGGGAGTCGACCATTCCCACGGCCCGCACCTTCAACGCCCTGTTGGGCGTCGACGAGCCGGCGTTCATGCGCGCCACCCAGGCGACCTTCAAGCTGGGCATCTCGTTCGAGCACTGGGCCCGGATCGGCGATCGCTACATCCACTCGTTCGGCCAGGTCGGGAAGTCGAACTGGATGGGAAGCTTCCATCACTTCTGGCTGCAGGCCAAGGCGGCCGGCTTCGGCGGCGAGCTGGGCGACTACTGTTTCGAACTGAAGGCGGCCGAGGCCGACCGGTTCTCGGTCGGCGAGGGGCCCGAGCTGAACTACGCCTATCACCTGGACGCGACGCTGTACGGCCAGTTCCTGCGCCGGATGAGCGAGGGCCTGGGCGTCAAGCGGATCGAGGGCAAGATCAGCCAGGTCCAGCAGCATCCCGAGACCGGCTTCATCCAGGCCCTGGTGCTGGAGAACGGCGACCGGGTCGAGGGCGACCTGTTCATCGACTGCACCGGTTTTCGCGGCCTGCTGATCGAGCAGACCCTGAAGGCCGGCTACGAGGACTGGAGCCACTGGCTGCCGACCGACAGCGCCCTGGCCGTGCAGACCCGCTCGACCGGCCCGGCCGCGCCCTATACCCGCGCGATCGCCCACGAGGCCGGCTGGCGCTGGAAGATCCCGCTGCAGCACCGGGTCGGCAACGGCCTGGTCTATTGCAGCCAATACATGTCCGACGACCAGGCCCGCGAGACCCTGCTGGGCGCGCTGGACGGCGAACGGCTGATCGAGCCGCGGGTGATCCGCTACCGCACCGGGCGGCGGCTGAAGACCTGGTCCAAGAACTGCGTGGCCCTGGGCCTGGCCAGCGGCTTCGTCGAGCCCCTGGAATCGACCTCGATCCACCTGATCATGATCGGGGTCACGCGGCTGATGCAGCTGTTCCCGTTCCACGGCGTCAGCGACGCGGTGGTCGCCCGCTACAACCAGCAGGCCGTCGACGAGCTGGAAAAGATCCGCGACTTCATCATCCTGCACTACAAGCTGACCGAGCGGACCGACAGCCCGTTCTGGGACCGCTGCCGGACCATGGCGATCCCCGACAGCCTGGCCCAGCGCATCGACCTGTTCCGCGAAAGCGCCCAGGCCTTCCAGGCCCCGGGCGAGCTGTTCCAGGTCGATTCCTGGCTGCAGGTGATGCTGGGCCAGCGGCTGCGGCCGGCCGCCCATCACCAGATGGGCCGGCTGATGCCGCCCGAGCAGTTGCGCGCGGCCCTGGCCGACCTGAGCGGCAACATCGCCCGCGCCGTGGGCGGCCTGCCGCAACACCAGGCCTTCCTCGACCGGTACTGCGGCGTCGCGGTGTCCTGACCGGACGCCTATTCCGCCGCCTGCAACCGAACCGGCGGCGCCGTCGCGACCCCCTCGACCAGCGGCAGGCGCACCTGCACCAGCAAGCCCTCGCCCGGCAGCATCAGCCGGATGTCGCCGCCGTGGGCGCGGACGATCGAGCGGGCGGAGCTGAGGCCCAGGCCGACGCCCTGCTTGCTGGAGGTGCGGGCCTCGACGCCGCGGTAGAAGGGGGTGAACACCCGTTCCAGCTCGCTGGCCTCCAGGCCCGGTCCCCGGTCGCGGATCTCGACCACCGTCTCGTCGCCCTCGAGGCGGAGCGTAACGCGGGCGCTGTCGCCATACTTGACGGCGTTGTCCACCAGGTTGGCGAACACCCGCTGCAGGCCCAGGACCGAGACCTCGACCTCGGCGGGTTCGCCCGGCGCCAGGGCCACGTCGGCGCCGGTGACCTCGGCCTCGTCGATCACGCATTCCAGCAGCGAGCGCAGGTCGACCCGCTGGCGGGCGCCGGCCTCGGCGTCCTCGCGCATGAAGGCCAGCACCGAGGTGATCATCGCCTCCATCTGGTCCAGGTCCTGGCCGATTTCGCGGCGCAGCGAGGGCGAGGCCCGCTCCAGGCGGAAGCGCAGGCGGGCCAGGGGCGTGCGCAGGTCGTGCGAGATCGCGCCGATCATCGCGGTGCGGTCGGTGATGTAGCGGCTCAGCCGGCCCTGCATGGCGTTGAAGGCCCGGGCGGCGCGGCCGATCTCGGCGGGGCCGCCGGCCACGATCACCGGCGAGGCGGGGTCGCGGCCCAGCTGCTCGGCGGCGGCGGCGAAACCGGCCAGGGGCGCGGCCAGGCGACGGGCGAAGATCCACCCCAGCGGTGCGACCACCGCCAGGGACAGGGCGAACCACATCAGCACCCGGCGCTGCCAGCTGTTGGGAAAGGCCTCGGGCTCGGGCCGGAGCGTCACCCACTGGTTCGGGCCGATGCGCAGGGCGGCCACGAAGTCGCCCTCGATGAACGGCGGCGGCGCCAGGCCGAACAGGCTGCGGGCCGCCGGCGCCGGCAAGGGGCGGCCGGCGGTCGCCTCGGGCTCGGGCGCGGGTCTGGGCGGAGGCGGCCGGGGCGCGGGGAGGGCGACATGGGGCGCGGTCTGGACCGGTTCGGTGACCGGGGCGGTTGCCGCCAGGGGCTGGGGCGGCGGCGGCCGCTTCAGGGTCGGCTCGCGGGCGGCGGCGTCGGCGACCGGGTCCAGCGGCGGGGCCGGCGGGGCCACGCCCCGCAGCGAGGGGGGCAGGGTTACCCTCTGCGAGCGGAACGGGGCGGTGAACAGCGGGTCGGCCGAGCGGCCGGCGGCGGCGGGCGATGCGGAGCTGAAGATCCGCTGGCCGGCGGCGGCGCGCATCGCCGCGTCGGGCGGAAAGCCCTGGCCGATCTGGACGCCGCCCGGCCCGGCGCCGCCCATCGGGCCCATGCCGCCGCGCAGGCCGCCGACGCCGCCCGGCCCCGGGCCCGGCGGCAGGGTCTGGGCCTCGGCATAGCTCGTGAACAGCAGGGCCACCGGCGAGCGGCCCGGACGGCGGCTCTCGGTCCCGGCGAACGGCGGCGGGGCGTAGAACAGCAGGCGGACGTCCTCGCGCGGCGCGTTCAGCAGGCGGGCCAGGTCGGCGCTGGCGGGTTCGGAGGCCACCCAGCCGGGGCTCTGCAGGCTGGGCGGCTGGGTCTCGATCGTTCGGACCAGGGGACGGTCGGCGTCGCTGTCGGGCACGGCGCCGCGCAGGCCGGCGGCGATGTCGGCCAGGCTGTGGTGCATGGCCGGGGCCGGCGGCAGCAGCACGGTCAGGACCAGGGTGACGGTCTGGGCCACGACCAGGCCGGCCAGCAGCAGGGCCAGGATCTGGAAGGCGATCGGCGGGCTGGGCCAGCGTTTGAACAGGCGGCCGCCTGGGGTCATTCCAGCGTCACCTTGGCGTCCAGCATGTAGCCCATGCCGCGATAGGTGCGGATCAGGGGCTGCTCGGACTGGGCCTCGATCTTGCGGCGCAGGCGGCTGATGTGCAGGTCGACGCGGCGGCCCAGGTTCTCGACCGTCTCGCCGGCGATGATGGTCAGCAGCTCGTCGCGCGACACCACCGAGCGGGCGTGGTCGGCCAGGGTCGACAGGATGGTGAACTCGCCCGGGGTCAGCAGCAGCAGCACGCCGTTGGGCGCGGTCAGCTGGCGGGCGGCGGCGTCCAGCCGGAAGCCGGCGAACAGCCGCACGTCGCTGCGCGGCCCCCTGCCCCCGGCCCGGCGGCGCAGCAGGGCCTTGACCCGGGCCAGCAGCTCGCGGGGCGGGATCGGCTTGACCACATAGTCGTCGGCGCCCAGTTCCAGTCCGACGATCCGGTCGACCGGATCGCCCAGGGCGCTGAGCAGCAGGATGGCCGGCCCGTCGGTTCCCGACACCTGGCGGCACAGCGACAGGCCGTTCTCGCCGGGCAGGTTGACGTCCAGCACCAGCACGTCGACGGGCCGGGTCTCCAGCACCTCGCGGGCGGCGGGCACGTCGGCGGCCTGACGCACGGCGTAGCCTTGGCCGGCCAGATAGCCGGCCATCTCCTGGCGCAGCACCTCGTCGTCCTCGACCAGCAGGACGGTGGCGGTTTCGGAAGGGGCGGGCTGGATCATGGCGGCCAGCATATATCCAGAATAAGGCGGAGCCTGGACCTTCGCTATGGGTGAAGCGTCGCGACTTGGAGTTTTGTCAGCTTTTCAGGCGCCTTTTTCATCGCGCATTTGTATCGGCTTGAAACATTACTGTATTAATCGGAAACATTACTGGTCCGCGGTTGGCGCGAGACGTTCCGAGGTCCGTCGGCTTCATCGGCGCCCTTTCCCGAGGGGGAGGAAGGACGAAGCGCCAGCGCCGCCACATAGGCCTCCATCAGCCGCACCAGCTCGTCCTCCAGCTTGGCGGGATCCAGCGCCAGGGCCGGCTCGGCGGCGGCGGCGCGCAGCAGGCCGATCGCGGCGTGGGTCAGGACGAAGGCCGACTCGTTGGTCAGGGCGATCTCCAGCCGCGCCTTGCCGGCGATCGAGGCCAGGAAGGCCTGGTGATGGTGCGCCAGCATCCCGTCCTTGCCGGTCTGGAACAGGGCGTCGAACAGCACCTGGCCGGTGGCGGGCGAGCCCTCGACGCCCTTCATCAGGGACCGGACGATCGCCCGGACGCTGCCGATCTCAGGGCGCTCGATCACCGTCTCGGCGATGGCGTCGCGCACGCTGGAGGCGCGGCGCTGGGCCAGGGCGGCCAGGATGGCCTGCTTGCCGGCGAAATACTGGTAGAGGGTGCCGATGCTGACCCCGGCCCGCTCGGCGATGCGATTGGTGGTCAGCCGGTCGACGCCGTCGGCCTCGAGAAGTTGAAAGGTCGCGTCCAGGATCGCGTCGATCGTCGATTCCGACCGGGCCTGGCGCGGCGTTCTGCGTTGTCTTTCAGCCACTTGCCATCCCTCGCCCGTCGCCTCGCCCCCCTCGTGGGAAGGCGAGTAGGAACCTGAACGACGCTTACATAACCTTGGCGCTGACACCAGGGGCCGCCGGCCGTGGCGGATTTCGCAACTTCAGGAGCGCCGATGAGCCTCTCCATCGACCAGGTCCGCGCCAAGGTGGCGTCGCAGAAGACGCTGCTGCCGGCGCTGTACGGAAACGTCGATTTCGACGCCGTGCCCGAGCGCTTCACGCTGGACGCGTCCAAGGCGGTGGTGCGCGACCGCGCGCCGCTGGGCGTGACCGTCACCCAGGACGACCTGGACCGGGTCCAGGCCTATACGATGCTGGGCGACATCGTCGCCGACGGCTACGCCGCCCTGATCCCGCGATACGGCTTTCGCCGGCTGATCGACATGCTGGCCACGGCCTGCGAGCACGGGGTCGAGGCCGTGGCCGCCGCCCCGCCGGAACTGGCCGCCTTCATCGCCGACATGGAGGCCACGCCCGACTGGATCGACATGGACCTGGTGCGCGAGGGGGCGCGGCTGGACCTCAACGCCATGGCCCACCTGGCGCCGTTCGCGATCCGCGGCGCCTTCGTGGCCACGTTCCTGAACAAGTACTCGGCCCTGCCGATGGCCCTGACCGGGACCCTGACCGACGACAGCGCCGCCCGCCGGGTGAACGAGACGGCGACCTTCTTCGCCACCACGGTGCTGCCCGGCGCGCTGGAGCGCCACGGCGCGGGGTTCAAGGCCGCGGCCATGGTGCGGCTGATGCACTCGATGGTCCGGTTCAACGCCCTGCGCTCGGGCCGCTGGGACGTGTTGGTCTACGGCGTGCCGATCCCCCAGGTCGACCAGATGCCGGCCGGCCTGATCCCGATCTACCTGATGGCGTTCAAGATGCTGCGCCAGGGTCGCCGCCGGTTCACGGCCGAGGAGCGGGCCAAGGTCGAGCTGGCGCGCTATCGCTGCTTCCTGCTGGGCCTGCCGCGCGACCTGCTGGCCGAGACGCCCGAAGGGATCGTGCGGGCCATGACCGCGCGCAACTCCACCCTGCGCAAGGGCTTTGACGACGAGACCTGCGGCGCGCTGATCCGCGCCACCCTGGCCGCCTACCTGCCGCCGGACCGCTCGCTGGCCAGCCGCCTGCACGATCGCATCGAGCGCCGGTTCGCCAAGGTCTTCTTCCTGCGCCACTTCATGGACGGCGACCGGGCGGCGGCGGCGCGGATGGGCGTCGAGGTCGGGCCCGCCGACGGGCTGATCTTCGCGGCCGTGGCCCTGGGGGTGACCGCGCGTATGGCGATCTTCCGCGCGGCCGGCCGGACGCCGGGCCTGCGCGAGGTGGCCGACGCCGTGCTGGAGCGCCGGGTCCGCAAGCTGCTGGCCCGCTACGGCCACGCCGAATACGTCACCGACGCGGCCGGCTATCGGCCGGCGCATGCGGCGGCCGCGGTGTAGGCGCCCGTCCATGCCCCCAACGCCCATCATCCTCGGACTCGCTCCCAGGATGACGGGGATTGCACCACTGCCGGCAATTCCCGTCGCCTGCGCGGATAACGAACGTTCCAGTCGGTCATTCTATGCGCAGCGAAGGGCATGGCCCTGAAGGCGCCATTGAATCGCCTCTCCCGCTGACAAGGCTTCGCTGGAGCTTCAGGGGGAGGGGTGATGCGCAGTCTTCGTATCTGTCTGTTGGCGTTGATATGTCTGTGGCCGTCCTTGCCGTCGGCCCGGGCGGTGACCCCGGTGATGTCGGCCGGCAGCTCGAAGATGCTGGACAAGCGCCTGATCGACATCGGCGGCCGGCGGCTGAACATGGTCTGCATCGGCAAGGGTTCGCCGACCCTGGTGTTCGACCAGGCCCTGGGTGGGACGATCCTCGACTGGCAATACATCCAGGCCGAGGTCAGCCAGACCAACCGCGCCTGCTTCTACGACCGCGCGGGGTACGGCTACAGCGACGCCTCGGACCGCGCCCGCTCCCCCCAGAACGTCACTGACGATCTGCACGCCCTGTTGCGCAAGGCCGGAGAGCACAAACCGGTGGTCCTGGTGGGGCACTCGATCGGCGGCCGTTACGCGACCTACTACTACGAGCGGTTTCCCGCCGAGGTCGCGGGCTTGGTGCTGGTGGATCCGGGATTCGCGGGGCAGGACGACCTGGGCCTGTCTGTCAGCGACCAGGCGTTCTTCGACGGATTGCGGGTCAAGGTGTTGCAGAAGTGGTCGAACTGCGCCGACGCGGCGCGCAAGGGCGCGGTCACGCTGGAGGCGCCGCAAGGCTGCTTCGCGGCGAAGCTGCCCTACTACACCCGCGACGAAGCGGCGCGGATGTCGCCCGTTTATCAGCGCCCCGAGCGTTGGGAGACGATCGCGTCGGAATACACCCACGTGGACGAGGACAAGGGACCGCAACGAGACTGGGGCGCTCTGCCGGTCGTGGTGCTGACGCGCGACAGGTTCCAGCCCACCCCCGGCCAGTCGGAGGCCTCGCATCGGAGCGTCGTGGAGGTCTGGAAGCGTGGACACCGGGCGCTGGCGGCGCGGTCGAGCCGTGGCGAGGCGATCAGCGTGCCGGACTCCAGCCATTATATTCAGGCCAGCCAGCCAGCGGCCGTAGTGGCCGCGATCCGAAAAGTCTTGGCGGAGGTCAGGACGCCGCCGGCGCCATGAGCAG
Organism: Caulobacter sp. GW821-FHT09A05; assembly: GCF_059418465.1. NCBI lineage: Bacteria > Pseudomonadati > Pseudomonadota > Alphaproteobacteria > Caulobacterales > Caulobacteraceae > Caulobacter > Caulobacter sp. GW821-FHT09A05. The sequence continues at coordinate 142,778 of NZ_JBWKPX010000002.1, read as the reverse complement.
CTCCCGCCGTTTCTCGGCGGTGAGCACGGTCAGGACTGACGCTCAATCCGAACCTTCAGACTGCTACCGCGAGCAATTGTCGGTCTCGGGCGACACCCGTCCGAGGATGATGGCGTGGAGGCGGTTAGCTCACTCCTGAACCCGCTCCACCCGCGCCGCGAAGATGTAGCCCACATGGCGCACCGTGCGGATCAGCTCGCCGCCGCCCTCGACGCGGTCGAGCTTGCTCCTCAGCCGGCTGACGGCGACGTTGACTTGCTGGGGCGCGGGGCGGGCATAGGCGTCGGGCGGGCCCTGGCGCAGTTCGTCGCGGGTCAGCACCCGGCCTGGCCGGGCGACCAGGGCCCACAGCACCAGGAACTCGGCGGTCGACAGCGGCACGGGCCGGCCGCGCGGATCGAACAGCGCCTGGGTGGCGACGTTCAGCCGCCAGCCGTCGAAGCGATAGACGGTCGGCGGCTCGCGGGCCGGCTCGTCGGGGCGGGCGTCGTCATGGCGGCGCAGCACCGCCTTGATGCGGGCCAGCAGTTCACGGGGACGGTAGGGCTTGATCACATAGTCGTCTGCCCCGAACTCCAGCCCCACGACGACGTCGCATTCCTCGCCGGACTCGGAGACCATCATGATGGCCGGCGGGGAGGGCAGGCTGAGCAGTCGCGAGCAGACCGAAAGGCCCGAGGCGTCGGGCAGCATCATGTCCAGCATCACCAGGTTGACCTGCGTCTCGCGCAGAATCTGCTCCATCTCGCGGGCGCTGCCGGCTTCCAGCGTCGTCAGGCCATAGCCGGCCAGCAGCCCCGTCATGTCGTGGCGGGCGACCGGGTCGCCGTCGAGGACGAGGATGCGCTTGTCCATGGTCAGAACATCGCCCTCCCGGTCAGTCGCGCGGTGTACTTGGTCTGCTTGCGCGAGGCCTCGGCCCCGCCTTCCAGGGCCAGGTAGGAGAGCGCCGAGCCGGCGCGGATGGCGAAGCCCAGGGTGACCGCGCCGGTCTTCTCGCTCGAGGCGGCCAGGGTGAAGGGCGTTCCGCCCGCGAAGCTGGCGATGGTGTCGCCCATGGCGCCGGCCAGGGTCTGGCGATAGCCGACCCGCAGTTCGGGCCGCACCCAGACGTCCTTGCCGTACTGCCTGCCCAGCACCAGGCCGAGGTCGCCGCTGAGGTTGTCGGCCTTGCGCGAGGCCACGGTCAGGTCGAAGCCCGAGCCGCCGCCATGCTCCTTGCGCTGGCCTTCCCACAGCCAGACATAGTCCAGCCGGGCCTCGGGACGCAGATAGACCTCGCCGAGCCGGGCCTCGTAGGCCAGTCCCGCGAAGGCGTTGGCGACCATGCCGTTCCAGGCCGCGGTGTTGGTCAGGCTGACATCGACCGTCCCGTCGCCGTCGACGTCCTCGCTGACGAAGCCGCGGTCGCCGTTGAAGCGGCTGTAGCCGACGCCGCCGCCCAGGTTGAACCGCCAGCCGCCGACCGACCGGCGCCAGTAGAGGCCGGCCTGCAGCATCGAGGCGGTGGTCTTCTCGCCGGCCTTGGCGACGGTGTCGTGCTCTTCCAGGCTGACCGCCGCCAGGGTGACGCCCAGCGCCCCGCCGGCGTCGCCCATCGCCTCGTAGCCCGCCACCACGCCCAGGGCCTGGGTGTCGGAGCCCCGGGTGTCGCCGTCCTCGCGGCGGACCAGGACGTTGATCTCCTGCAGCCAGACGCTGTCGGGCCCGTAGCGGTCTCCGATGTCCGGGCGGTGGGCGGTGGCCGCCGAGATCTGCTGCTGCACGCTCTGCAGGGCCGAGAACAGCCCCTCGCCCTGGCTGGGCAGCATCTGGTCGTAGAGGTTGAAGAAGCCGTCGTGGGTGCTCTGGTTAAGGAAGGCGCTGGCGATGTCGGTGTTGTTCGACAGGGCCGCGAACACCGCGTCATAGGCGCTGGCCTGGCTGCGCGACATCGACGCCTCCGAGGCGGTGCGCCGCCGCACGTCGATGTCGATGTCGTCGCCCGAGGCATAGGCGTTGGCGACGTACATGTAGGCCGTGTGGCCCAGCAGGTCCTGGTTGATCGTTCCGGCCGTCAGGCTGCCGGCCTGGATCACCGTATAGGTGGTTGGGTCGGTCAGCAGGCTCTTGAAGTTCAGGCCCAGGGTCGCGCCCGTCTCGATCGTCGCGGTGTCGACCACCAGCTTCGTCTGGGTTCCGGCGGTGGGATCGATCGAGAAGACCAGGGTGCTGTCGGCCCCCAGGGTCAGGCTGGTGGCCTTGATGGTCTCGGTGTTGGTCAGGCCCAGCGAGCCGTTGCCTATCCGGATGTCCAGCAGGCCGTCGCTGTCGGTCAAGGCGCCGATCATGTAGCCCGTGCCGTCGAGGGTCAGGCGGTCGGCGCCGGCCCCGAACGAGACGTCGCCGATCAGGCCGCCGTTCAGGATCGACAGGCTGTCGGCGCCCGAGCCGAACAGCACCTTGCCGCGGATCAGCGGCTCGTCGCCGTCGTCCACACCGTCGCCGTCGGTATCGGTGTCGGCCACGCCGTCGTCGCCGTCATCCCCGTCGTCGACGCCGCTCTGGACGATGGTGACGCCCGTCGTGTTCTTCGACACGTCGATGGCCGTGGCCACGCCGGTGATCGTCTCGTTGCTGGCGTCGGTGTCGTCGTCGTCGGTGTCGTAGTCGTCGTCGGTGGCGTAGACATAGGCCGCGATCGTGCCGGTGTTGGTGATGGCCTTCAGGCCGCCGCTCTCGTCGATGATGGCGTAGGACGAGCCGCCCTCGCCGGCGACGGTGGCGCTGAGGGTCCCGGCGTTGGTCACGCTGGTCATGTCGGCGCCGGAGGCGATGCTCAGGGCCTTGGCGGTGACGGCGGTGTCGCCGGTCACCGAGGCGCTGAGGGCGCCGGTGTTCCACAGGGTGTCGGCCACGGCGCCGGCGTTCAGCTTCAGGCCCACGGCGTCGCCCTCGTAGGCGCTGGCCGAGATCGAGCCGGTCAGCTTCACGCCGCCGGTGACGATCGTCGACAGGCCCGCGTCGCCGCCCAGCTGCAGGCCGGTGGCGCTGATCCCGTCATGGACCCCTGCGGCCGTCACCGAACCCTTGATGACCAGGCCGTAGGCGTCGTCGCCCGTCCCGACCGCGCCCAGGGTCACCGCCCGGGTGTCCGAGCCGATCAGCAGGGCGGGGGCCGAGCCGTAGGCGGTGATCGAGGCCGTGCCTTCGCTGCTGTCGGTCGTGCCGTCGCCGTCCTCGTCGTCGGAGGTGTCGTCGTTGGTGTCGGTGGGCGGGGCGTCCAGCAGCACGCCGCCGGCCACGTCGGCCGTGACCTTCACCCCGCCGCCGCCCTGCAGCAGGTCGTCGGCGTCGAGCAGGGCCTCGTCGTCCGGGTCGGAATAGCGCGAGGTGACGCGGTAGCCGGTCGAATAGACCGAGCCCTGGATGACGACCGCCCCGCCGACGTCGCCGTCCACCGTCAGGCCGACACCGCCGCCGCCCAGCACGCTGATCGAGCCGTTGCTGGTCAGGCCGCCGCTGATCGTCCCGGTGGTGTGGATCCCGTAGCTTCGATCGCCGGTGACGCTGATCGAGCCGCTGTGGACCAGCGAGCCGGTCAGGGGCGCTTCCAGGCTGACGCCCGCCGAATCGTTGCCCTCGATGGTGATCGCGCCCGACGAGTCGTTGGTGAGGGTCCCGACGAACGGATCGGTCCCGGTCAGGCGGATCCCGTAGCGGCCCGAACCCTTGGCGAACGCGCCGTCATAGTCGCCGTCGCTGTCGTCGTCGGTATAGGTGTAGTCCTCGGTCAGGCTGATCGTGGCGCTGTTGAGCAGCGTTCCGGCGTGGCCGCCCAGCACCAGCACACCGATCGAGTCCGAGACGCCGACGCTGGACAGCGTTCCGGCGTTGGTCAGGGTGTTGTCGCTGTCGAGCGTGGCGATGGCGCCCGACACGCTGAGCGTGATCGCGCCGTCGCTGGTGATCTTGACGTCGTCGGCGGCCCCGGACGCGGCCGTCGAGGTGGCGATCGGCGTGGTGCGCGAGCTGCTGGTCACCTGGGTCTCTGCCGCCGCGCCTCCGGCGCAGAGCAGCAGGGGAGCCAGGGCGGCCGAGGCGAGAAGTTTGCGGGACATGAACGGCCTGTGAGGGTGAGCCGTCATGGCCTAGAGCGCCGCCGTGGCTGGCGGATGACCCCCGGGTATCGACGCCGATAAGCAGAGGGGCGCGAAACCGGCGCAGTGTTTCGGGCGCGTATCGGCGGGGAGGCGGGGTGTTGCCGCTGAGAAGCGGCGCCGCATTCTCGTTGTCATCCCGGAAGCCTCGCAGAGGCTGTCCGGGACCCAGGAGACTGGGCTGGCGCGGTGCGGTTGTCCTGGGTCCGGACAAGCGCTGCGCGCTTTCCGGGATGACAACTCGGAGGGGAGCTTGGGAAACGCCCCGCCTACTTCGCTTCCACCGCCTCCAGGGCGTCCGACACCAGCGCCAGGTTCATGATCGCCGCCAGGCCCCATTGCGCCGTGCCGTTGGTGGTGACCCCGGGGGCCTCGTCGATGGGGTTGAGTACGTCGGGGCCCGCGAAGGCCTTGGTGGCGGTCGACAGGTTCAGGTCCTCGACCACGCCGCGGCCGAAGAACTCCTTCCAGGCCCGCTCGGCCAAGGCCTTGTCGCCCAGCCGCGAGGCGGCGTAGGCGGTCAGGCGCGAATGGCCCTGGCGCAGGCCGTTGGCGCCCAGCGGCCGGCCGAACTGGGCGATCTGGTCCTCGCGCGAGGCGTTGTACCAGCGGCAATAGTCGACCCAGGCCTTGTCGTAGGCGGGCTCGCGGATCAGGGCCAGCATCTCGACGTGGATCTCGGGCGCGCCGAACGCCGCGTTCAGGTGCCCGACGGCCAGCTTGTCGCCCGGGCCGGAGAACGTGCCGGTCTTGACGTCGTAGGTGGCGGCCCCGGCGAACCATTGCTTCTGCAGGGCGGCGATCGACTTCATGCCGGCGACGATGCGATCGCGCCAGCGGGTGTCGCCCGTCCGCTCCCATTCGGTGAACCAGGCGCCGCACAGCGAGCTCCAGTCGGTGCCGAACGAGGCGCGGATCTCGCCCTTGGGCCAGGCGCCGTCCTCCAGCTTGCGGCCGATATTGACCCGGGTCAGGGCCTCGTCGCCGTCGACCAGGTCGCGCATCAGGTCGCCGACCCGCTCGTCGGCGGTCAGGTAGTAGTAGATGCGGCGGTAGATGGCGTTGCTGACCCGCGGCTGCTTGGAGCTGTCGCCCCAGTGCTGCACGCCGTGCCGCGTGCCCAGGCCGCGATAGGGGCCGACGTGATAGACGTCGACCTCGCCGGTGTGGCGGGTCATGGCCTCGGCCATCCGGAACACGTCGGCCCGCCCGCCGCGCAGATAGCTCAGCCACAGCCACAGATCGGTCGACAGTTCCGAATTGTCCCAGGCGAAGCCGCCGATGTCGTAGCGCCAGACGTGGCGGTCGACGTCGTAGCTGTGCATGACGTCGCCATAGTCCCAGAAGCCGTACCAGCGGCGCTGCTCGATCTGCGAGAGATAGAAGTTCAGCAACTGGTCCTGCCGGTCCTCGATCTTCGCCTTCCGCGGCGTGCTCCGGTCGGGCAGGCTCCAGGCGCCCAGCACGCTGGCGGCGTGGATCCGCTCGGGCGTCGTCATCAGGCGCGGGGGCCGGTCGTTCAGCTGGGCCATCCTCGGGAACTGGTCGCGGGCCGGGGTCGTGTCCAGGGCCCACAGCCGCAGCTCGGTGGTGCGGGCGATCCCCGTGGGCGTGCCCCAGTTCTTTTCGTAGTCCTCGTAGGTGATGTTGAGGCCCTGGGTCTCCTCGGCGTGGGTCTCCATGCCCAGGCCGTCGTGATAGAAGCGGGTGTCCATCACCGGGGCGTCGGGCGACCACAGCCAGGCGGTCAGCTGGGCGACCTCGCCCGCCGCGCCGCGGATCTCCAGGGCGGTCGGCGGCGCGCGCCAGAAGTTGCCCAGGCCGATCGCCGCCCCGCCGCCCGCGCCACCGACATAGGCCACGCCGGTGGCGCGCCGGCCGCCGTCCGAATGGATCCAGGCGTGGCCCGGCGCGGTGCGCTTGCGGATCGTGAAGCCGTCGGCCGTGGGCTGCGACAGCAGGAAGTCGCCCCAGGCCGGGATCAGGTGCAGGGCCGAGCGGACCGGCGCGGCCATCTGGTCGGCGGGCGGGACCTTGCGGCCGGCGATCTGGGCGTCGCGGAACGCCGCCCCCGGATCGCGACGCAGGCCGGTCAGCGGCTTGACCGCCTCGGCCCACAGTCCCGTATTCTGGCCTGCGTCCTGGCCGGTGAAGCGGACATGGCGATCGTAGAGTTCGTCGGCCATCGGCACGTCGGCGGTGACGCCCAGGCCGCAGACGAAGTCCTTGGCCGCGTCGCCGTCGAAGATGAAGGTGTGCATCATCCGCAGCGAGTCCGCGCCGGCATAGGCGTAGAAGCGGACGATGAACGGCGCCCAGGCGCGGTCGGCGTTCCTGTGGCGGCCCTCGACGCGGATCACGGCGCGGACGGGACCGGCCTGCTCGACCGTCACCTTGTCCAGCGCGCTCTCGAAGGTCTTGCGGCCCACCGGGGCGGTGTCGATCTCCGGCGCGTCCTGGGTCCGCAGCACCAGGCGCACGTTGCGCAGCACCTCGCGGCCGCCCCGGCTGGCCGAGGCGATCAGGGCCGAGCCGTCGCGGGGGAAGCGCCAGGCCGCCGGACCGGTCGAGACCTCGATGGCGGCCGGGCCTTCGGTCACGCGGACGCCGGGGGCGTCGGGGCCGGGCTTGCCCGGCTCGATCGTCAGGCCCTGGCCCAGGTCGCCGGCCCCGACCGCGTGGGCCGTCCACTTCAGCGAACCGTCGGGCCAGTAGGCGATCGGCCAGGTCTGCAGGGGCACGGCCGAGCCGTCGGCCGCCTTGGCGCGGAACGCCTGCTTGCGGGGATAGGCCCCCCGCGGCCAGGGTACGCCCCAGGTCTGGCCGGCGTTCAGGGGCGGCGGGGCGCCGTCGATCCATGCCGCCTGCGTCGGCGGCAGGGACTTGGCGGACACGGCCCGGGCGGGCGCGGCGGCCAGGGCCGGGCCCGCCAGGCCGGCGGCGGCGCCGGCCAGGGCCGTCCGGGTCAGCACCTCGCGTCGGGTGTGAGAGTTCATGGCGCGCTTCCTCCTGCGCGCCGCCTTCGGCGTCGCCGGCCGGATCAGCGCGATCTTGCCAGCGACGCTAATTCCATATTCTGTGACGTCAATCCATTTTGTGAGATCTTGGGAGGGTGCGATGCGGCGGATCGGAACGCGGCTTTTGGGGCTGGCGCTGTGCGTGGGGTTGGCCTGGCCCGCCGTCGCCGCCACTCCCTCGCCGCCGGCCTGGACCGGCTCGTGGGCGACGGCCCTGGTTCCCACCGACGCGGCCAACCTGCCCGCGCCGCAGGGCGAGGTCACCATCCGCCAGGTGGTGAGGCTGGGCGCCGGCGGACCGCGCCTGAGGCTGCGGCTGGCCAACACCTTCGGGACGGCGCCGCTGCGGATCGACGGCGCTCGGGTGGCGCTGTCGGCCGCGCCGGGCGGCTCGGCGATCGTGGCGGGAACCGACCGGGCGGTGACCTTCGACGGCCAGGCCGGAGTGACCCTTCCGCCCGGCGCGACCTGGCTGTCCGATCCTGTGGACCTGCCGGTCGAGGGCCTGGCGCGGCTGGCCGTCAGCCTGCGCCTGCCCGAAGCGCCCCGCCAGGCCAGCGTGCACCGCGCTGCCCGGACCACGGCCTTCGTCGTGGCCGGCGACCAGTCGGCCGCGCCGGAGCTGGCGGGCGCGGCGACCTTCACCCAGTGGGCGCAGCTGGCCGGCGTCGACGTCGAAAGGCCCGCCGGCAAGGGCATGGCGGTCGTGGCCCTGGGCGACTCGATCACCGACGGTTCGGGCGCGGGCGTCGACGTCTACGAGCGCTGGCCCGACGTGCTGGCCGCGCGGCTGCAGGCCGATCCGCGGACCAAGGGCGTCTCGGTGCTGAACGTCGGCATCGGCGGCAACAAGCTGCTCAAGGACGGCAGCGGCCAGGCGGCCCTGGCGCGCCTGGATCGCGACGTGCTGGCCCAGCCGGGGGTCAAGGCCCTGATCGTGCTGATCGGCGTCAACGACATCGGCGGCCTGTCGCGCGAGGGCGAGGTGACGCCGGAAAAGCGGACCCAGGTCGTGACCGGCCTGATCGCCGCCTACCGCCAGATCGTGACCCGGGCGCACGAGCGCGGCGTCCGGGTGATCGGGGCGACGATCCTGCCGTGCGGCGGGACCAAGATCTACCGCTCCGACGCGGACGCCGACGCCGATCGCCAGGCGGTCAACGCCTGGATCCGCGGCTCGGGCGTGTTCGACGCGGTGGTCGACTTCGACCGCGTGACCCGCGATCCGGCCCATCCGGAACGCCTGCTGCCGGCCTATGATTCCGGCGACCAGCTGCACCCCTCGCCGGCGGGCTACAAGGCGATGGGCGAGGCGGTGGCGATCGAGTCGCTGGTCAGGCGCTAGAGCTCAAGGTTGTCATCCCGGAAGCCTCGCAGAGGCTGTCCGGGACCCAGGGGACTGGGCGAAGGCCTTGCGGTTCACCTGGGTCCCGGACAAGCGCTGCGCGCTTTCCGGGATGACAACGATATTGGGGATAGCGCTAGACGCCCGCTGTCACGCTCACCGCGGCGGCCTTCAGCCCCGGCGCCGAAGCGGTCACTCGCAGCGCCCCCGCCTGGCCGCGCCGTGTGCGGACGATCGCCTGGCACAGGCCGTTGAACGCCTTCCTCCGGCTGGCCACGTCGGCCTCATGGCTGGTGGGATCGCCGTTGCCGACCCCGATCACCTCGCCGGGGCCGGACACCGTGAACGACACCAGGTCGTCGGCGCGGGGTACGGGGCGACCCTTGGCGTCCAGCACCTCGACCTTGAGGATCGCCACGTCCTGGCCGTCGGCGCGCAGGCTCGCGCGGTCGGCGGTGAGGCGCAGGGCGGCGGCCGGGCCGGCGGTTTCGCGGCGCTCGCGCAGGACGACCTTGCCGCCCTTATAGCCATGGGCCTCGATCACGCCCGGCGCATAGGGAACCGACCATTCGACGTGGTGGTTGGGGACGACATCGCGGACGCCCTGGCTCTTGCCGTTCAGGAACAGCTCGACCCGGTCGCAGTTGCTATGCGCCCAGACCGCGATCGGCTGGCCCTCGCGGCCTTCCCAGTTCCAGTGCGGCAGCAGGTGCAGCAGCGGCTCGGGCCGCCACCAGGCGCGGTAGTAGTAATAGTTGTCCTTCGGGAAGCCGCAGGTGTCCAAGGCGCCGAAGTGCGAGCTGATGCTGGGCCAGCGGTTGAACGGCGTCGGCTCGCCGCGATAGTCGAAGCCGGTCCAGATGAAGCCGCCGGCCATCCAGGGGCGGTCGGCGGCGTGGCTCCACCACTTCTCGGCCGTGGTCGCCCACCAGGGGTGCTCGGTGTCGTAGGCCGGCACGTACAGCTTGGCGTCGTCGCGGGCGTATTCGCCGCGGGTGGCCACGGTGCTGGCGCTCTCGGTGCCGATGATCGGCATGTGCGGGAACCTGGCGTGGAAGTCGTCCATCTTCTCGTGGCGATAGTTGAAGCCCTGGACGTCGATGACCGCGCTGATGCCTTCGCCAAAGCCGTTGTCCATGGCGGCGATGACCAGGCGGGTGGGGTCCAGGCGATTGACCAGCCGCTTCATCGTGGCCGCCACCTTGGCCCCGCGCGCCGTGCCCTGCTGCGGCTCCTCGTTGCCGATCGACCACAGGATCACCGACGGGTGGTTGCGGTCGCGGCGGACCAGGCGCTCCAGCTCGTCCAGCGACGCCCCGTCGCTGGACATCCGCCGGGTCTCGTCAATCACCACCAGGCCCAGGCGGTCGCAGGCGTCCAGCAGTTCCGGGGTTGGCGGGTTGTGGGCGGCGCGATAGGCGTTGCAGCCCATGCTCTTCAGCTGTTCCAGCCGCCAGACCTGCAGGGCGTCGGGGATGGCCGCCCCGACCCCGGCATGGTCCTGGTGGTTGCAGGTTCCCTTCAGCTTCACGGACTGGCCGTTGAGCAGGAAGCCCCTGTCGGCGTCGAAGGCGATGGAGCGAACGCCGAAGCGGGTGAGATGACGGTCGACGACGGCCCCGCCGACCTTGACCTCGGTGACCAGGGTGTAGAGGTGCGGGGCCTCCAGCGACCACAGCACCGGGTTGGGCAGCGACACGGTCAGCGACAGCGACTGGCGCTCCCAGGCCGGCAGCAGGCCCTCGGCCGGGGCGGGGGCCAGCACCGGCCTGCCGGCGGCGTCGAGCACGGTGTGGGCGACGGCGTAGGCGGCGCGGGCGTCGCCCTCGTTGACCAGGTCGGTGTCGATCGACAGGGTTCCGTCGACCTTGGCGCGGACGAACACGCCCCATTGCGGCACGTGGACCGGGGCGGTCTTGACCAGCCAGACGTGGCGATAGAGGCCCGCCCCCTCGTAGAACCAGCCCTCGCCCAGGCTGGCGTCGACGCGCACGACCAGGCTGTTGTCGCCGCCGACATTGGCGATGTCGGTGATGTCGACGCGGAACGGGCTGTAGCCGCTGTCCTCGCGCTCGAGGATGTAGCCGTTGACGATCACCGTGGCGTCGCGGAAGGCGCCGTCGAACTCGATCGACAGCCGCTTGCCGGCGTCGGCGGCCGGCAGGGCGAAGGTCTTGCGATACCAGCCGACGCTGGTTTCCGGGAACTCGCGACCCAGGGGCTTGTAGCCGTGGGCGGCGCGCAGGTCCTCGTCGTCGGGCTTGCCGGACGGGACATAGGCGGGGTTGTCGACGAACGGCAGCTCGACCGCCCAGTCGTGGGGCAGGGTCACCGGGGCCCAGGCGCCGGTGTCGAAGTTCGGGTCGGACAGCTGGCTGACGGCCCAGTTGGCGGCCGTGGCGCCGGCCTTGGCGAAGGTGCGCTGGTTGGCCCCGAAGCCGAAGTCGCGGGCCGGATCCTGGGCGTGGCCCAGCTTGAAGCGCCAGTCGAAGTCCAGGGACAGGCGCTCGCGCGGGGCCAGGTCGACGACGGGCAAGGGGGCGAGCGGCGGGGCGGCGGGCGCCGCGCCCTTCAGCGGGGCGGAAGCGGCGGCCCCCGCCCCGACAAGGGCGGCGACGCCGGCGGTGGCGGCCAGGGCTTGGCGGCGGCTGAAGTCGACCATGGAGTCCTCACGCGGAAGGCAAAAAAGCGGGGAGGAAGCGGTGTGCTTCCTCCCCAGTCGCAGGATCTTTGGGGAGGCGCGAGCCTAGAACTTCAGGGTCACGTCGACGAGGTAGCGGCGGCCGTAGCTGTCGTACCGCCCGATCCGGTTGGGATCGTTGTCGCGGTACATCCGCAGTTCCTCGTTGGTCAGGTTGTTGACCTGGAAGCGCACGGCGACGTGGTCGTTGAAGGTGTAGGACGAACTGAAGTCGAGGGTCTTCTCGCTCTCCAGGGTCTGCAGGTCCGAGCCGTTCCAGCCGTAGATCACGGTCATCGGCGAGTGGTATTTCCAGCCCAGCCGCGCCTCGATCGGGCCGTTGGCGTACCACAGGTCGACCGTGGCCGTGTTCTTGGCCAGGCCCGTCATCGAGAGCGGGTTGTTGACCGGCGAGAACTCCTTCAGGTCGGAGTCGACATAGGCGTAGTTCGAATAGATCCCGAACTTGCTCAGCGGGCCGGGCAGGAAGAAGAACGGGGTCTGGAAGGTCAGCTCCAGGCCCTGGATGTAGCCGCCGCCGCCGTTGGCCGGGCTGGCGACCGTATAGGTCTGGCCGCCGAAGGCCACGGGGCTCTGCTTCCAGCCGATGTAGGAGTCGACGTCCTTGTAGTAGTAGGACGCGGCGATCAGGGCCTCGGGGCGGAAGTACCACTCGGCCGAGGCGTCCAACTGCCAGGCCTCGAACGGCTTCAGCTTCGGGTTGCCGGCGCTGCCGGTCCACGGGGCCCAGTTGGCCAGGGTGCGGCTGGCGCGAAGCTCGTCCAGCGGCGGCCGGGCGATGACCTTGGCCAGGCCGAAACGCACCACCTTGCCGTCCCCGAAGTCGAACTTGGCGTTCGCCGAGGGCAGGAAGTCCGTGTAGTCGTTGTCGACCGTCACGGCGTTGAAGGCGCCGGCGGTGTCCTGCTGCATGCCGTCGCTGCTGGTCTCGGTGTGCACCACCCGGGCGCCGACATTGCCGGTCAGCCACGCGCCGCCGACGCTGTCGGCCGCGAAGTTCAGCTTGCCGTAGCCTTCGAAGACCTTCTCGTTGACGCTCCAGCGCTCGCCCAGCTCCTCGGTCGCGTTCGACAGGGCGAAGGCGTCGGGGCCGTAGGCGACCGCCGCGATCTTGTCGATGTCGCCGGTCAGCAGGGCCGGCACATCGGCGCCGTCGCCGAGCGTGTAGGCGGTCAGCAGGTTGGCGGGCACGGTCGCGCCGGTCGCGGTTGGCGCGAAGCTGTAGCTGTCATGGTCCTTGGTGCGATCCGAGGCGCGGACCCCGAACTGGAAGCTCTTGAACGGCGAGCCCTGCAGGTCGCGGGTGACGTCCAGGGCCGCGGCCTTCAGCTCGTCGTTCAGGTGCTCGGGGCCGTCGTGCGAGCCGGCCAGGTCGGCCGTCTGGCTGAGGCTCAGGCTGTCCTGGCTGGTGGTGATGGTCGGGGTCTTGCCGTCGCGCCAGTCGAAGCTGGTCCAGGTCGGCCAGGCCTCGAAGCGCACGGCCTTCCAGGTGTTGGTGCGCTTGGCCTTCGAATAGGAGGCGTCGGCGACGACGGTCCACTGGTCGCCGGTCCACTTGCCGTTCAGGCCGCCGGCGAACAGGTCCTTGTCCTCGCTGTACTTGGCCAGCACCGTCTGGACCGAGCTGAAGGGCAGGGTGGCGGCCACCACGGTGTTGTCGACCAGGGTGAAGGACGAGCCGGCGGCGTGGTAGTCGGCGTCGTTCCAGCCGGTGTTGGTGCCGTCGCCGCGGTTCCAGTTGCCCCAGTTGTTGGCGCCCCAGACGGTCTGGTCCTGGACCTCGGTGATCTTGATCTTCGAATAAAGGGCGTCGGCCTTCAGCTCGAAGTGGTCGGTGGGCTTGTACTGCAGGCCGCCCGAGACGCCGGTGCGCTTCTGGTCGATGCGGCTGGCCGACATCTGCGCGCCCCACGGCGTGTAGTCGACCACGCCGTCGCGGTTCAGGTCGCTGCTGTAGTCGCTGGCGCCCGCCGGCGGGCGGGCGTTGGAGTCGTTGTAGCCCCAGCCCGTGAACGAGCCGTAGCCGTTCTTCTGGCGCTGGCCGGTCACGCCCAGCACCACGGCCAGGTCGTCATTGATCTTGTGCACCCACGAGCCGGAGGCGCGGTAGCCGGTGGTCTTGTAGTTCGGGATGTCCTTGCCGCCGTCATAGAACACCGGGCCGGCGCGGAGCACGAACTCGGGGCCCTTGTAGTCGAGCGGGGCGATCGTATCGATGTTGATGGTCGCGGCCACGCCGCCGGCGATCAGGTCGGACGACTGCGACTTGTAGACCTGGACGCCCGAGACGACTTCCGAGGGATAGATCTCCCAGCGGACGTTGCGGTCGGGCTCGGACGAGGCGACCTCGCGGCCGTTGATCGTGCCCAGCACCAGGCGGGCGCCCAGGCCGCGCACGACGGCCTGGCTGTCGTTGCCGCGGTCGCGGGTGGCGTTGACGCCGGGCAGGCGGGCGATCGACTCGGCGATGGTGACGTCGGGCAGCACGCCGATGTCCTTGGCCGAGATGGCCTCGACCACCTTGTCGGAGCCGCGCTTGACGTCCAGGGCTTCGCGCAGGCTCTTGCGCACCCCGGTGACGACCACTTCATCGACGGCGACGCTCTCCTGCGCCGCGGTCGACGCCGGCGCCTCGGCGGCCGACCCGGCCATGGACGACGCCGGCGGCGCGCCCTCGCGGATCAGGACCACGTTGGAGGCGGTGCGCTGGTAGTTGAGGTCCGAGCCCTTGAGCAGCAGGTTCAGGGCCTCGGCGCTGGTGTAGCGGCCGCGCAGCGCCGGGCTCTTGCGTCCCTGGACGACGGCCTTGGTGAACAGCACCTGGGTGTTGGACCGGTCGCCGAACGCCTTCAGGGCCTGGTCGAGGTCCTTGGCCGGAATGTTGAATTCGTAGGTCTGGGCGACGGCGGCCTGGCCCTGGGCCAGGGCGGGCGCGGCGGTCGCCACGCCGGTCAGCAGAATGGCGCTCGCGGCGCCGGCGCACAGGCCGTGGCGGTGTCCGCGCGGACGATAGGCAGTCATCGTTTTCCCTCCCTGTCCGCGGTTCGCTCTGGCGGCCGTCTTGGCTCTTGAACCAGCGGATATGGGTTACGACGCGGTTCCTCGCGGAGCCCTCAAGAAAAAACTTCACAATGGCCGGGGTCGGGTCCGGGGATCAGCTTCGCGAGCGGATCTGGACGGTGGACTCGCCGGTCGAGACGTCGACGGGGAAATAGCTCTGCACGGCCTCGACGAAGGCTGGGGTGTCGCCGGCGTTGAAGATGCCGCTGATCTTCAGGGCCCGGGCGGGGGCGTCCTCGACGACGATCTTCACCCGCGAATAGTTGTTCACCCGGGCCACGGCGTCGGCCAGGCTTTCGTCGTCGAACACCAGCTTGCCCTCGCGCCAGGCCATGGCCCGCTCGACGTCGACGGCCTCGTGCATGAGCGGCGTGGCGTTGGCGGCGAAGACCAGCTGCTGCTGCGGCGCCAGTTCCTTCGCCGGCGGCGGCGCGCCCCCGCGGGCGGGGGCGGTCTCGGTCACCGCCACGCGGCCCTCGACCAGGGTGACGACGACGCGCGCGCCCTCGTGCTCGACGGTGAAGGCGGTGCCCAGGGCGGTCACGGTGCGCGTGCCGGCCCGCACCTTCATCGGCCGGGCCTTGTCCTTGGCCACCTCGAAATGGGCCCGGCCCTCGACCACCTCGGCCAGCCGCAGGGCGGGCGAATAGGCGACCTTGACCAGGGTGTTGGCGTCCAGGGAAACCCGGCTGCCGTCCGACAGGGTGACCGTGCGCTGCTCGCCCACCGCCGTCCGCAGGGTCTGGCGAGCGTCAGGATGCAGTCGCCGCCAGCCGTAGACCGCCAAGGGGCCTGCGGCGAGGGCGGCCAGGCCGGCGGCGACAGCACGGCGGTCGTAGCCGCGTCGCCGGCCGATTCCGCCGGCCCGGCCCAGGGCGTCGCGGCGCAGGACCAGCAGTTCCGGCGCGGCCGCCTGGTCTCCGAACAGCGCCCAGCTTTCCTGGACGGCCTCGAAGGCCTGGCGGTGTTCGGGCGCGGCGTCGCGCCAGTCCTCGAAGGCCTGGAAGATCGCGGCGTCGTCCGGGGCCTCGCCCAGGCGCATCAGCCAGCGCGCGGCCTCTTCATGAACGATGCTGTCGGACAAGGATCGGGCCACGGACCTGCTCTAGACCGCGCGAGCGCGCCTTGCCAGGTGCGCCAGCGCCTTGATCATGTACTTCTCGATCGAACTCGCCGAGACGCCGTACAGCGTCGCGATCTCGGCGTGTTTCAACCCTTCCAGTCGATGCAGGATGAACACGTCGCGCGTGCGGGCGTCCAGTTCCTCCAGGGCGGCCAGCGCGGAACGCAAGGACTGCCTGCCCTGTAAGACGCGCTCGGGCGACCGCACCTCAATAGTTTCGTCGCGGTGGGCCGTCTCGGCCAGGTGTTCGGCGTAGGTCTTGGCCCGGCGCGCCCGGTCGCGCAGCAGGTTCACCGCGGTCCGGAACAGGAAGGCCTCGGGATTGTCGATCCGCTCGCCGCCGTCGCGATCGGAGCGTTGCAGGCTGCGGACCATGCGCAGGAACACCTCCTGGGTCAGGTCCTCGGCCTCGTCGCGACGGTGGACGCGGCGTAGGAAATAGCTGGTCAGCGGCCCGCGATACCGCGCGCTGAGGCGGTCGATCTGGCCATCGTCCTGCGCCTCCATCGGATGTTGCGCCGGGTTCTCCCGCGGCATCGCCACCTCCTCGACCGGCGCGCCCCCGCGCCCGACGTTCCCCTCTTTCGACAGCCATATCGCCGTTCTGGGGGAATCTCCATTCATATTATTAAACAGACAATCGGAGGTCGAATCCGAAAGGTCAGGGTTGTTCCGGCAGGGGAACGGTCGCCGCGCGGGCGCCGATCGTCGCGGTGACCGCCGGCGCGTCGGGCGCCGCCGCGGCCGTCGCCGCCGTGGCCACGGTCACCGAGGTCCCGGGCATAAGCCGCGTGCGGTAGACGAAGGCGTCGCCCTCGCGGGTCATGGGCCTGGGGCCCGCGCCGCCCAGGAAATCGCCGTCGATGAAGGCCGTTTCCGCCGTCGCCTGGGCCTTGAACGTCACCTCGACCGGCAGGACGTAGGGGTGCTTCAGCCAGGCCTCGGCGCTGCCCAGGGTCTCGCCCTTGAAGTCGAACACCGCCGCGTTCTCCCAGTTGGAGCCCTTGCCCCAGCGGGTGCCGCAGGTTCGGGTCGAGACCCAGGCCGGCTCCCAGTAGAAGACGCCCGCGCCGCCACTGGCCAGAACAAGCTGGGTCAGGTCGACCAGGTACCGCTTCTGGCCGTCGGGCGTGGCCGGATAGCTGGCGATCAGCGAGTCCGCGCCCAGCAGGTTGGGGGAGGTGTCGGCGTTCTCGGTCGTGAACGGATAGGCCGTTTCCACCACCAGCACCTCGGCCGCGTAGGTGTTGCGCAGGCGGTTGATGGTCTGGCCCAGCTCCGCCATCGAGCGCTTGGACCACTTGCTGTAGTAGCTCAGGCCGATGATGTCATAGTCGGTGACGCCGGCCTTGGCCGCCGCCGCGAACCACGGCTCGGCGTTCTCGGGCTGGGCGATGTGCAGCATCACGCGCGGCCGGGTCCCGGTCTCGCGCCCGGCGTCGCGCACCGCCCGGATTCCGGCGTTGAACAGCAGGGCGTTGCGGTCCCAGTGGATGGGCTCCTTGGCCTTGGCCAGGCTGGAGACGATCTCGCCGTTGGTCTCGTTGCCCACCTGCACGAGGTCGGGCATCAGGCCCTCGCGGTTCAGTTCGGTCAGGGTGTCGTGGGTGAAGGCGTACAGCGCGTTGGCCTGGTCCGGCGTCGACAGCTTGGCCCAGGCCTTGGGGGCGATCTGCTTGTCGCCGTCGGCCCAGTCGTCGGAATAGTGGAAGTCCAGCAGCACCCGCAGGCCGGCGGACTTGGCGCGACGGAGGCTGCGCTTCACGTCGGCCAGGTTGGAGTACTTCGTCCAGTCCGGATCGTTCCAGATCCGGATCCGCGCCACATTGGCCCCGGCCGACTTGAAGAACCGGTACTGGTCGACCGTCTTGCCGCCCGACCTGTAGACCGCGCCGCAGTCGTCCATTTCGTTGGCGTAGGAGATGTCGACGCCGAGATAGATCGGTGGTTCGGCGGCGTGGGCCGTTGCGAGGCTGACCAGGCTGGCGACGGCGGCGGCCATCCCGGCGACGATGAAGCGACGCTTGCCCCGCATGACGTTCCTTCCGACTTGACGCGCCTCGGCGAGGCCGGCGGAAGGTGTCGGCAATTATATTATAAATCAAGCGCGGAGTTTCGAAGATCCTCCCCCTGTGGGGGAGGTGTCGGCGAAGCCGACGGAGGGGGGCGTGATCGGTAGGCGGCGAGTCCTACGATCGACGACCCTGAAGCTCCCCCCACCGATCGCTGCGCGATCGCCTCCACCACAGGGGGAGGTTCAGGTCTCCGCCCCGCTGAACGTCCGCGCCTCCGAGTCCAGGCCCTGCCGTGGCGTCAGGCCGTCGGTCCAGATCGGGCGGCCCGGCCGCGCCTCCGCCGCCACCTGGGTCGCCAGGCCGTCATGGGCGAAGTCGTCGACCGCGATCACCGCCGCCACGGCCCTGTCGGCCGCCTCGAGCGCCGCGATCTCGTCGGCGGTGACCCAGCCCTGCTCCACCCCGTCCTTCCAGTGGCGGATCTTCTGGGCGCGCAGGCGGTCGTGGATCGGCTGGGTGGCGACGACGCGCTCGAAGGCGTCGATCAGCTGCCCGACCGCCTCGTCCCGGCCGCCGACATAGACGTTCTCGATCAAACGGTCGCGGGTGGGCGAGGGGTGCAGCAGCAGCTCGGCGCAGGCGGTCGTCGTGCGGTCCGACGGACCCCGGCGGCGCGGCCCCAGCGGCAGGATCGCCGTCCGCAGCAGCCAGCCGGCCAGCACGTTGGGCAGGTTGGCGAACACCTCGTCCAGGCGCTGTTCGATCGTCGCGAAGCCCGTGTCCATGCACCATTGCAGCAGCGGGAAGTCGGCGTCCTGGCGGCCCTCGTCCTCCCAGCGCTTCAGGGCGGCCGACAGGAAATAGAGTTCGGCCAGGATGTCGCCCAGCCGGCCCGACAGCATCTCTCTCCGCTTCAGCGCCCCGCCCAGGGTCAGCAGGGCGAGGTCGGACGTCAGGGCGAAGGCGGCGCTGTAGCGGCCCATCTGTCGGTAGAACCGGGTGGCGCGGCCGGCATCCGGCGCGGGGGCGAAGGCTCCGCCGGTCCAGGATCGGCTCCAGGCGCGCAGGCCGGTGCGGATGCTGTGGGCCACATGCTTCCAGAACACTGCGTCGAACTCGGCCAGGCCCTTGGCGCGATCCTCCTCGCCGATCGCCAGGATCTCCTGCAGCAGGAACGGATGGGCCCGGATCGCGCCCTGGCCGAACACCATCAGGCTGCGGGTCAGGATATTGGCGCCCTCGACCGTGATCCCCACCGGGATGGCCCGGTATTGCGAGCCCATGTAGTTGCGTGGCCCCTCGACCACCGCCTTGCCGCCATGCACGTCCATGGCGTCGTTGACCACCACCCGCATGCGCTCGGTGGCGCCCGACTTCAGCAGGGCCGAGATCACCGACGGGTGGTGGCCCAGGTCCAGGCCCGTGCAGGTCAGGCGGCGGCCGGCGTCCAGCAGGTAGGCGTTGCCGGCGATGCGGGCCAGGCGCTCCTGCACGCCCTCGAACCTGCCGATCGGCACGTTGAACTGGCTGCGGACGCGGGCGTAGGCCCCGGTCGTCAGGGCGCTGAACGACGCCGCCGCGCCCGACAGGGCCGGCAGCGAGATGCCGCGCCCCGCCGCCAGGGCGGTCATCAGCATCTTCCAGCCCTGGCCGACGCGCTCGGCCCCGCCGATCACCATCTCCATCGGGATGAAGACGTCCCGGCCCCAGTTGGGGCCGTTCTGGAACGTCTGGAAGGCGGGCAGGTGGCGGCGGCCGATCTCGACCCCCGCCGTGTCGGTCGGGACCAGGGCGCAGGTGATGCCGATGTCCTCGACCTCGCCCAGCAGCCGGTCGGGGTCGCGCAGCTTGAAGGCCAGGCCCAGCACCGTGCAGACGGGGCCCAGGGTGATGTAGCGCTTGTGCCAGTTCAGGCGGACGCCCAGCACCTCCTGGCCCTTCCAGAGTCCCCGGCAGACCACGCCCTCGTCGACCATGGCCCCGGCGTCCGAGCCGGCCTCGGGGCTGGTCAGGCCGAAGGCGGGCACCTCGCGGCCGTCGGCCAGGCGCGGCAGCCAGTGGTCGCGCTGGGCCTGGGTTCCGAACTTCATGATCAGCTCGCCCGGCCCCAGGCTGTTGGGGACCATGGCCGTCACCGCCGCCGACACCGAGCGGGTAGCGATCTTGCGGACGATCTCGGCGTGGCCGAAGGCGGAAAAGCCCAGGCCGCCGTAGTCCTTGGGAATGATCATCCCGAAGAATTTCTGGCTCTTGAGGTAGGCCCAGGCCTCGGGCGGCAGGTCCCTGGTCTCCCAGGTCATGGTCCAGTCGTCGAGCATGGCGCACAGGACGTTCACCGGTCCGTCGAGGAAGGCCTGCTCGTCGGGGCGCAGCTTCGGCGTCGGGAAGGCCAGCAACTGGTTCCAGTCCGGATCGCCGGTGAACAGGGCCGCGTCCCACCAGGTGTCGCCGGCGTCGATCGCCTCGCGCTCGGTCTGGGACAGGGCCGGCATCACGCCGCGCGCCCACGAGAGGATCGGCCGGGTGATCAGGTCCCGGCGAAGGTCGAAGCTGGTCATGACGCCGCCTTGGTTTTCGAAGCCGGTGATCAAACGCCCCGCGACGCTGGGGGCTCCTCCATTCCCCGGCCCCATTTTCCCCGGCCGGCGACGGCCTGTCAGCAAACCGACACACGATCCGGCTAGTGCAGCGCTCCGGATCCTGGCGTGCGATGAGGGGGTGGACGTCTTCCATGGCCTGGCTGCGCGACATCGACCGCTGGTTCGCCGCCAGGGTTCTGCCCTACGCCGCCAACTACCGGGCCTACGCCCGCAAGCTGGTGGGCGACGACGGCGACGCCGAGGACCTGGTTCAGGAGGCCTACGCCAAGGTGCTGGGCGTGGCCGAGTGGCGGCGGCTGGAGGCGCCCGAGCGGTTCGTGCTGACCATCATCCGCAACCTGGCCTTCGAGCGTTTCCGCCGCGCCAAGGTGGTGGGCATCCGCCAGATCGGGGTGCTGGAGATGGACGCCCTGCCCGACCCGGCGCCGGACGCCTATGCGGTGACCAGCGCTCGCCAGGAGCTGGACCTGGTGCTGGCGGCGCTCGAGCGCCTGCCCGTCCAGTGCCGAAAAGTGCTGACCCTGCGAAAAATGCACGGCCTGTCGCCTGGACAGATAGCGGTCAGGTTGAACTTGTCCGTCTCTACAGTCGAGAAGCACCTGGCCAAGGGCCTCAAGCTCTTGACCAAGACCCTGGCCACGGGCGATGGCCGCAGTATCGGGAAACGATCGAGTTCATGGCGCGACCGGGCGATCAAGACAGAGACGCGCTGATCGCCGAGGCTTCGCTGTGGCTGGCGCGCCTCGACGCCGGCCGGGCTTCCGAACAGGACCTGGACGCCTGGCGCGAGGCCGATCCGCGCCGCGCGGCGGCCTTCGCCGAGGTGGCCAGCGCCTGGACCCGGCTGGACGCCTTGAAGGGCGCCGACGACCAGACCGTTCCCAGGCCCAGCCGCCGGACCTGGCTGGCCGGCGGCGGCGCGGCGCTGGCGGCGAGCCTGGCGGGCGGCGCCTGGCTGGGCCGCGACGTCCTGCTGCGCGACCGCGTGGCCACCGGGGTGGGCGAGCGCCGGACCCTGGCCCTGTCCGACGGCAGCTCGGTCGAGCTCAACACCGACACCGAGGTCTTCTGGCGGTTCGATCGCCAGAGCCGGCGGCTGTGGCTGTCGCGCGGCGAGGCCGCCCTGATGATCGCCCACGACAGCCTGCGCCCCTTCGAGCTGTTCACGTCCCAGGGGCTGGCCCGCCTGGCCGCCGGCCAGTTCAACGCCCGCCTGCGGCCGGCGGGCCTGGACCTGATCGTGCTGGCCGGCCGGGCGGCGGTCGAGACGGCCTCGGGCGGGGCCCAGGCCCAGGTGGTCGGGCCCGCCGACGCCCGCCAGGCGCTGGAGGTCACCCCCCGGGGCGTCGCGGTGGTCGCCACGCCCGAGGCGCAGCTCCAGAGCCTCCAGGCCTGGCGGCGCGGCGAGATCGTCTTCGAGGGGCAGGCCCTGTCGGTCGCCGTCGAGGAGTACAACCGCTACCTGATCCGCAAGCTGGTGATCGGCGACGACCGGGCCGGGGCCCTGCGCCTGGGCGGCCGCTTCCTGACCGGCGATCCCGACAGCTTCCTGGACGC
Source organism: Caulobacter sp. GW821-FHT09A05 (assembly GCF_059418465.1). Classification (NCBI taxonomy): domain Bacteria; kingdom Pseudomonadati; phylum Pseudomonadota; class Alphaproteobacteria; order Caulobacterales; family Caulobacteraceae; genus Caulobacter; species Caulobacter sp. GW821-FHT09A05. Next base: position 121,221 of record NZ_JBWKPX010000002.1, on the reverse strand, counting down.
CCTGCGCACGACCTTCGGCGTACGGATCGTCGAGGACGGGCCGTCGCGAATTCTTCTTAAATCTCGATAGGGGTTTCGCCCCGCTCCCCCGTCTTGCCGTTCGAGACGCCGATCGCGGCGTCCTGACGACAAGGGGGCTTTCCTGATGATCAAGACCTTGGGCCCGCGCCTCGGCGCATGCGCTTTGCTGGGCGCCACCGCCCTGGTGTCCGTCGCTCCGGCCACGGCCCAGTCCCAGGCCGCCGCGCGGATGGCCTTCGACATTCCGGCCGGCGACACCGCCAGCGCCCTGAACGCCTTTTCGCGCCAGGCCGGCGTGCAGCTGCTGTTCCCCTACGACGTCGCCGCCCGCCACCGCACCGCGGGGCTGAAGGGCGCCTATGGCCGCGAGGAGGCCCTGCGCCGGCTGATCGATGGCGGCGAGCTGGAGATCGCCTCGGCCAGCGCCCAGGTCATCACCCTGCGCCAAAAGGGCCCGGCCCCTTTGGCCGACGCGCCGGCTGACGTGGTCGGCGAGATCATCGTCACCTCGCGGGCCGGATCGGACGTCCGCACCCGGCTGGAGACCAGCTACGCCGTCACCACCATGAGCGCCGAGTCGCTGCGCCTGCGCTCGCCGATGGGCGTGGCCGATGCGCTGAAGGCCGTGCCCGGCTTCTGGGTCGAGGCCTCGGGCGGCGAGGCCAGCGCCAACATCCGGGCCCGCGGCATCCCGCAGGAAGGCTTCTCGGCCATCGCCCTGCAGGAGGACGGCGCGCCGATCCAGCACGACGGCGGCCTGGGCTACCTGAACGCCGACCAGTCGTTCCGCCTGGACGAGACCATCGACCGCATCGAGGTGGTGCGCGGCGGCCCCTCGTCGATCTTCGCCTCCTACGCCCCCGGCGGCACGGTCAACTTCATCACCCGCAAGGGCGGCGACACGCCCGAGGGCCTGGCCAAGGTCCAGGTCAGCGACTACGGGACCAAGCGGGTCGACCTGTTCTACGGCGGTCCGGTCGGCGGCGGCTGGCACGCCTCGGTCGGCGGCTTCTGGCGCGAGGAAGACGGCGTCCGCGACCCGGGCTTCACGGCCAACAAGGGCTACCAGTGGCGGATCGAGGCCGGCCGCGAATTCGAGCGCGGCAGCTTCGAGTTCAACCTCAAGCACCTGGACGACAACATCATCCTGTTCGCGGGCGTGCCGCTGAAGTTCAACGCCGCCGGCGAGCCCAGCGCCGCCCCCGGCTTCGATCCGCTGACCGGCACCCTGGCCGGCCCGGAGACCGCCCACCTGACCCTGCGCGGCCCGACGGGGCCCTTCAACTGGGACCTGACGCGCGGCACCGAGGTCGAGCTGACCCAGGCCACGGCGGTGTTCAAGTACGAGCCGTTCGACGGCTGGCGCTTCCAGGACACGCTGCGCTACCGCACCTCGGAGTCCAAGCGCATCGGCCTGTTCCCCAATACCCCGGTGCTGGGCTCGGCGCGGATCGCCCAGTATCGCGCCGCCCTGCTGGCCGCCACGCCGGGCGCCGCCGACGTGCAGCTGCGCTACACGACCAGCGGCGAGGTGTTCAACACGGCCGGGGCGGGCCAGAACGGCAACGGTCTCGTCCTCGACGGCTCGCTGCGCTACGTCTCCGTGCCCCTGGACGAGCTGATCAACGACGCCCGCTTCCTGCACAAGTTCCAGTTCGGCGAGCAGAGCCACGACGTGGCGTTCGGCGTCTACACCGCCCACGTGGAAGAGGCCTTCAACCGCTATTCGGCCAACGCCCTGCTGGACGTGCGCGGCAACGCCCGCCGGCTGGACCTGGTGGCCGTCGACGGCGCGGGCCGGGTGCTGTCCAGCCTGACCGAGAACGGGATCAGCCGCTACGGCGCGGAGTTCGCCAACGGCGACGGCAAGTCCAACACCGTCGCCCTCTACCTGACCGACGAATGGACCCTGACGCCCAAGCTGCGCATCGACGCCGGCGTGCGCTGGGAGAAGATCGAGTTCGAAGGCCGCAGCGAGCGCAGCGCGACCCGCAACCTCGGCCAGTCGGCCATGCCGGCCGACGACACGGTGCTGTCCGGCACGGGGGTCTACGACCGCCTCGACCGCAAGTTCGACCATGCCGGCTGGACGCTCGGCGTCGACTACAAGTTCAACGGCCAGATGGGCCTGTTCGGCCGCTACACCGCGGCGTTCCGCCTGCCGTCGCTGGGCGACTACATCACCAACGCCACCAACGCCTCGGGTTCGGTCCAGACCATGGATCTGTCCGAGCTGGGCTTCAAATGGGTGACCCCGAAGGTCGAGCTCTACGCCACGGCCTTCCAGACCACCTATGACAACCTCGGCTTCGGCAGCCTGGTGTTCAACCCGACCACCGGCGCCTACGTCAACCAGACCAGCATCACCGACACCAAGACCCTGGGGTTGGAGCTGGAGGGCACGGTGCGCCCGGTCCCGTGGTTCGACCTGCGGGTCAGCGCCACGCTCCAGAACCCCGAGTTCGGCGACTACAAGTTCGAGGAGGCCTGCACGGTCTCGGCCGCCGACCCGAGCTGCCAGGTCAAGCCGCCGGCCACCACGGCCAGCCGCACCCGGGACTTCACCGGCAACCAGTTGGTGCGCGTGCCCAAGACCTCGTTCCGCCTGACCCCCGGCCTGAACCTGCTGGATACGAAGCTGCGCCTGGAGGCCACCGTCGAGCGCTACGGCGACCGCTATTCCGACGCCGCCAACACCTCGAAGCTGCCGGCCTACACCCTGGTGGGCGCCACGGTCCGCTACAACATCACCGACGCCCTGACGGTCTACGCCTATGGCAACAACCTGTTCGACGAACTGGGCCTGACCGAGGGCAACCCCCGGGCCGGCCAGATCATCAGCGGCGAGGCCGGGGCCCTGTACGGCATCGGCCGCCCGGAGTTCGGCCGCTCGTTCCGCGCGGCGCTGATGTACCGGTTCTAGAGGGCGCGAACTCGGAAGTATCGCACTCTTCCTTTTCTGAATCCCCTCGACTGGGCGGCCGGCTGCAACCGGTCGCCCGTTTTTTCGGAAGCCGAACATGATCCGCTGGCTGGCTTTGATCTTCCTTCTGGTGGCGGTCCCGGCCCGGGCCGACGCCGCCAAGCCCGACCTGGTCCTGACCGGCCAGGTGCTGGGCGCCGACCACCAGACCTACAAGCCGGTCGCCTTCGAGGTCCCCGAGGGCGTCACCCGCCTGACTGTCGAGGTCGACTACGCCCGCGACCAGAAGACCGTCGTCGACCTGGGCCTGCTGGACCCGGTGCGGTTCCGCGGCTGGAGCGGCGGCAACAAGAGGCGCTTCACCGTCTCGACCGAGGACGCCACCCCCAGCTACCTGCCCGGCCCGCTGCCGGCCGGCCGCTGGACCCTGCTGCTGGGCGTGCCCTATGCGCGGCCCGGCTCGGCGGCCGCCTACGAGGCCGGGATCAGCTTCGAGCGCGGTCCCGTGGCGACCAGCTTCGCGCCCAAGCCGCTGAAGGCCGCGCCGGGCTGGTATCGCGGCGACCTGCACATGCACACCGCCCACAGCGACGGCGCGTGCCTGGCCCAGTCCGGCGCCCGCGCCCCGTGCCCGGTCTATCGCACGGTCCAGGCGGCCCAGGCCAGGGGCCTGGATTTCATCGCCATCACCGACCACAACACCACCAGCCACTACGAGGCCATGGCCGAGCTGCAGCCGGCCTTCGACCAGCTGTTGCTGATCCCCGGCCGCGAGGTGACCACGTTCCAGGGCCACGCCAACGTCTTCGGCCCGACCGCCTTCATCGACTTCAGGCTGGGCGATCCCAGCGTGCCGGACATCCGGGCTCTGCAAGGCGCGGTGGCGGCGGCCGGCGGGCTGTTCTCGATCAACCATCCCAGTTCTCCCTCCGGCGAGCCGTGCATGGGCTGCGGCTGGACCGTTCCGAACACGGACTATGACCAGGTGCAGTCGATCGAGGTCGCCAACGGCGGGTCGCAGCGCGCCCAGGGCGGCGTGGAAGGCCCGCTGTTCGGCGCACCGTTCTGGGAGGCCCAGCTGAACGCCGGCCACCGCATCACCGCCGTCGGCGGCAGCGACAACCATGACGCCGGCCTGTCGCTCGACACCCCCGGCGCGGTCGGCCGACCGACCACGGTGGTCCATGCCGAGGCGCTGTCGACGGCGGGAATCCTGGCGGGGATCCGCGCGGGCCGGGTGTTCATCGACCTGGACGGAACCAGGGACTGGATGCTGGACCTGAGCGCCCGCTCGAAGGCGGGCCAGGCGGTCATGGGCGGGGTCCTGACCGCGCGGCCGGGCGAGACGGTGGCCTTCACGGCGTCGCTGACCGGCGGCGAGATGGCGGGGCTGGAAGTGATCCGCGACGGGACGAAGCTGCCGGTGACGGTGGGACCGTCCGGGACCTTCACCCTGAAGATGGGCGACAAGGCGTCGTGGGTGCGGCTGAACCTGCGCGACGTCCAGGGCCGGCTGCTGCTGATCGGCAATCCGATCTATTTGCGGCCTTGATCCCTCTCCCGGAGGGGAGAGGGAGGGGCCCGCCGCGAAGCGGTGGGAGGGTGAGGGGTGAAGGCGTCGGACGGCGTGCCGGCGCTCCGGCCCGCGGCCCCCCCCTCATCCGTCGGCTACGCCGACACCTTCTCCCAAAGGGAGAAGGTTCTCGGTTGGAGAGGGTTTTCTACCCCGCTTCCCCCGTCAGCTCGCGCCGCGCCTTGTCCAGCTCCTCGGCGTAGCGTCGGGTCGCATAGGCTTCGGACAGGATGCCGATCACCTCGCGATTGGCGTCGATCACCGCCAGTTCGTCGGCCTGGGTGTGGTCGAAGGCGCGCATGACCTCCTTGATCGACTGCTCGGCCGTCAGGGCGGTGTCGGTATAGAGCGCCAGGGCGCCGACCGGGGACTCGCTCTCGTCGGGCTGGGCGTAGGCCAGGGCGGTGCGGACGATGCCGGCGTAGCGGCCCTTGTCGTCCAGCATCACCACCCGCTTGGTCGAGCCCAGCGGATAGCGGCGGCGGAACTCGGCCAGGCTGGCCTGGGCCGGCACGGTCTTGACGTCCTTGCGCATCATCCGTCCCGCGGTCAGGGGGCGCATCCAGGAAACGTCGTGGGCGCTGCGGATGGTCTCGCCGCGCAGGTGCAGCCGCCAGGTCGAGAACGAGTAGCCGAAGGTCTCGCGCACGATGGCGCTGGCGATCAGCGAGGCGACCAGGGCGGCGGCGGCCACGGTGAAGTCGCCAGTCGCCTCCAGCACCAGGAACGACATGGTGAAGGGGCCGCCGACCACCGCGACGCCGAACGCGCCCAGCCCGACCAGGGCCGCCACCGTCGGGTCCAGCGAGGGTAGCCAGGGCACGAACACCGTCAGGGCCGCGAAGATCTGGCCCACCAGCACGCCCAGGAACAGCGAGGCGAAGAACAGGCCGCCCCGGAAGCCGAAGCTCAGCGACACCACGCTGGCCAGGGCCTTCATGGCCAGCAGGATCAGCAGCATCTTCAGGCCCAGGTCAGCCGTCAGGTTGACGTGCACCGCCCCATGGCCGGCCGACAGGGTCTGGGGCGTGATCATCGCCAGGGCGGCCAGGGCCACGCCCCCGACCATCGGTCGGAAGATCCGGGGCAGCTTCGACTTGCCCACCAGCCCCTCGGCCGAGGCGACCAGCCGCATCAGGGCGACCCCCGCGAAGGCGCAGACCACGCCCAGCAGGGCGTAGAGGCCGTAGTCGAACCAAGACTGCACGGCCGGGGTCGAGGTCTTCAGCAGATAGGGCAGGCCGCCCATCCGTCCGGCCACCAGCACCGCGGCCAGGGCGGCGGCGGCCACCGGGGCCAGGTTGGCGACGGTATAGGCGCCGATGACGATCTCGAACGCGTAGAAGGCCCCGGTCAGGGGCGCGCCGAAGGCCGCGGCGATGGCGGCGCCGGCCCCGGCCCCGACCAGGGTGCGCATGTCGGCCCGGCGCAGGTTCAGCCTCTGGCCGGCGAACGAGGCGACCGCCGCCCCGGCCTGGGCGTAGGCGGCCTCCAGCCCGACCGAGGCCCCGACCCCGTTCGACAGCAGGGTCTGGCCGCAGATGAAGGCGCTGTCGCGGACCGACAGGTGGCCGCCGTGCAGGGCGTTGGCCTCGACCGGGTCGACGGCGGGCTTGGGGCGGTACTTCAGCCAGGCCCAGGTGGCCAGGCCCAGCGCCAGGCCGCCGAGCGGGATGGCCAGGGTCCGCCAGGGGGCGATCGCGCTCTGGGCGCTGAGCCGCTCGTCGACGTCGATGGCGAACAGCAGCACCTGCAGGCCGTGGGCCAGCTTGGCCTGCAGCACCGCCAGGGCCCCGGCCCCGGCCCCGATCAGGGTGGCCACCGCGATCAGCCACAGCTCGCTGGACCGGATCCGCCGCCGCAGCCAGCTGAGCCAGCGCACGGAGGTGGTGGTCGGAAGGGACAGCTGCATGACGCTCGTGGGCTTGGCGGGGGCGAAGGTATCTTAGGGATTGTTCGGGGCGGGGAAACCTTTGAAATCCGCCGGGATGAGCGAAGTTTGGAAGGTTGCGCGCAGAGCGTTTTCGTGCGCCAGCAGCCAGCGCTTGCGTTCGATCCCGCCGCCATAGCCGGTCAGCGACCCGCCGGTTCCGACCACCCGGTGGCAGGGCACGACGACGGCGATCGGGTTGGCCCCGTTGGCCAGGCCGACGGCGCGCACGGCGCTGGGTCGGCCGATCCTCTCGGCCAGCCGGGCATAGGTCGTCGCCTCGCCCGGGGGAATCTCGACCAGGGCGTTCCAGACCTGCTGCTGGAAAGCCGTGCCGCCGATCGTCCAGGGCACGGCCCTGAGCGCCGCCAGCTCGCCGGTGAAATAGGCCGCCAGGCCCTCGCGCACCGCCGCCGGGGCCGCGCCGGTCGCCACCGTCTGGCCGCGGTGGTGCAGACGCAGGGCCCGGGCCAGGCGCTGGGGCTGGTCGTGGAACTCCAGCACCCGCAGCCGGCCTTGCGCGTCGGCGACCACGTCGATCTCGCCGATCGGGGTGGTCAGCACGTCGAGCGTCAGGACCTCAGGCCGCACGCTTGACCTTCCGGACCGGCGGCGCGCCCTCGTCGGCCAGCGAGGCCCACAGGTGCAGGGCGGCGTAGGCGCGCCAGGGCCGCCAGGCCTCGGCCCGGGCCAGCAGCTGGTCCGCCGTCGGACGAACGCCGTCGCCGTCGGCCAGGGCGCGCATCAGGGCCACGTCGGCGGCCGGGAAGGCGTCGGGCTCGCGCAGCTGGCGCATGGCGATGTACTGGGCCGTCCATTCGCCGATGCCGGGCAGGGCGCGCAGGCGGGCGACCATTTCCGCCAGGCTGGCGGTCGGCGACAGCAGGTTCGGGTCGGCGACGATCGCCCCGGCCATGGCCGCCAGGCAGCGAATGCGGGCGCCGGGCATCTTCATCCCGGACAGGTCGGCGGCGGCCAGGCGTTCGGCGGACGGGAAGGCGTGGGTCAGGCCGGGCTCGGCCCAGGGCGCCGGGAGGGGCTCGCCGTGCGCGGCCGTCAGGTCGCCGGCCAGCTTGCGCGCCTGGACCACGGTGATCTGCTGGCCCAGGATCGCCCGCACCGCCAGCTCGAACCCGTCCCAGGCGCCGGGCACCCGCAGGCCCGGGCGCCGGGCCACCATCCCCGCCAGGTCCGGGTCGCGCGACAGCACCTCGCCGATGCCGACCGGGTCGGCCGACAGGTCGAACACCCCGCGCACCCGGGCCAGGACGCGGGGCAGGGCCGACGGCTTGGGGAACCGCACCGCCACGCTCAGTCGGTCGCCGCCGATCGGCGCCACGGCGATCGTCCCGGCCGCGCCATCCAGGGCGATGACCCGGCGGTACACGTTGTTCTCGACGACCTCGACGCCGGGGATCGCCCGCATGGCCAGGAAGGCCAGCATGCCGTCCCAGTCGTAGGGCGGACGGTAGCGCAGGGTCAGGGAGATGGCTTCACCGGCCGGGGCCGGGAGCGCCTTCCTCCGGCGCAGGGCGGCGGGCGGACGATCGTAGAGCTGCTGGAAGGTCTCGTTGAAGCGCCGCACGCTGCCGAAGCCCGCGGCCAGGGCCACCTCGCCCATCGGCAGGTCGGTCTCGTGGATCAGCTGCTTGGCCAGCAGCACCCGCCGGGTCTGGGCCACGCCCACCGGCGTCGCGCCCAGGTGCTGCAGGAACAGCCGCCGCAGTTGGCGTCCTCCCACACCCACGCGTTCGGCCAGGGTTTCCACGTCCCCCTCGTCGAGCGCGCCGGCCTCGATCAGGGCCAGGGCCCGGCTGACGGTGTTGGACGCCCCGTTCCAGGCCCCCAGTTGCGGCGAGGTTTCGGGCCGGCAGCGCAGGCAGGCCCGATAGCCAGCCTCCTGGGCCGAGGCGGCGGAGGCGTGGAAGGTGACGTTCTCACGCTTGGGCGTGCGGGCCGGGCACACCGGCCGGCAGTAGATGCCCGTGGTCTTGACGGCCACGAACAACCGGCCGTCGAAGCGGGCGTCACGGGTCTGGATGGCGCGGTAGCAGGCGTCGGGATCAAGGTCCATGCGCCCGATCATAGCCCCGGACGAGGCGACGTCTCGCGGTTTTCGGACGTTGTCGTCGGTGAAGGGCGAGGCGCGGTGGTTGTCGCGCTATACAATCTTCGGGCGAGAAATATTCATCAAGGTACAAATGTCGGCCCTTCGACATTTCTGTATCTAGAGATGCAAGCTCGACACGAGTGCTATCGGCCAAGCTGTTGTGCGACAAAATGCGCAGCAAAAACAGTCCAATACAGGGACGTTAATGTCCAATTGGGCATGAACATTAGAGGGTGATCAACCGCGATGGTCGCCCAATGGCCTCAAGTTGGGTTTGGGGCCATCACCATGAAATATCCTGTCCTCTGGGCGACGAGCGCGCTGATCGCGGCCGTCGCCGTGTCCGGTTTCGCCGTCGCCCGCCAGGAGCGCGGGGCGCCCGGCGTCAGCCTGGCCCGCGACGTGGTCGCCGCGGCCAGCGCCTTCGAGACCTATACGCGCGGCGCCGGGACCATCTCGGCGGCGTTCGAGAACGGCGGCGGCGTCGCCGAGGCCCTGGCCAAGGGCGCGGCCTACCAGCCCGAGCAGCTGGACGCCGGCATGATCGCCTATGGCGCCATCGCCGCCCTGCAGGAGGAGGCCTTCATCGACGGGGTGCGCCAGGCGGCGCGCGAAACGTCGCCCGAAGAGCTGGTCGAGCGCCTGGAAGCCAATCCCGAAAGCGTCGTCGAGATCGACGGCGTCGGCGCGGCCGCCAGCCGGGCCCAGGCGGCCCTGCTCAAGCGCGGCGCGCCGCTGGGCGTCACCGGCAAGGCGGTCAAGCAGGCGGCCTACGACGTCCAGCGCCAGGGCTGGTCCAAGGACCCGGTCGCCGACAGCGCCGGCCGCCTGGCCAAGGTCAAGGCGATGTCCGCCGCCTTCTTTACCCCCGGCGACGAGGACGCCGGCCGGCTGATCCAGGCGGCGACCGCGCCGCGCGAGGGGGCGAACGCCTTTGGCGGCGGTGAGGGCGGGGCGGCCTTCACCCCGGTGACCGTGCGGGCCGCCGCCCTGGCCGCCCTGGCCGTGCTGGGCGCGGCCGGCGACGACGACGTGGCCAAGCTGGACGTCGTCATGCACGAGAAGAAGAGCGGCTTCTGCATGAAGATGGCCAAGCTGAACCTCTACCAGTGCCTGGCCGTCGCCGGTCCGCACTACGAGGATGTCTTCTGCCTGGGCCAGCACGCCCTGATCGACACCGCCCAGTGCGTCAACGACGCCGCGGGCGGAGCGACGGTCCCGACGGCGGCTCCGGCCCCCGCGCCGCGTCCGGTCCCCGGCTTCCTGATCCCGGTCGCCGGCCAGGCGGTGGCGGCGATGTCGCCGGTTCCGGAAGGAAACTAGTTTCCACGCCCTGGTGGGAGCGGCGGGAGGTTTACATCCGCCGCGTCCGCCCCTAGAGAGCTTGGCCATGTCCGTCGTCATGACCAAAGCCATTATTCGCAAAACGACCCGCTCGCGCGGGGCGTCTGCGGGTATGCGCCGGGTCTAGGGCGCGACAACCCGGACAGAAGCCCCGCCGATGCGCGGGGCCGTCCTTTCCAGACCGGCAAGATCCCCGCGCCTCCGCATCCTCAGGAGACGCATGACATGACCCCGTCCTTTTCCAGCTCCAACCCGCCCCGCGTCGGCATCGTCGGCGCCACCGGCCTGGTCGGCGAGATGATGCGGACGCTGCTGGCCGAGCGGGACTTCCCGCTGGCTTCCCTGCGCCTGTTCGCCTCGGCGCGCTCGGCCGGGACGACGCTGCGCTTCGGCGGCCGCGAGGTCGTGGTCGAGGACGCCGCGACCGCCGACTATGCCGGCCTGGACATCGTGTTCTTCTCGGCCGGCGGCGACACCTCGCGCGCCCTGGCTCCGAAGGTGGCGGCCGCCGGGGCGATCGTCATCGACAACTCCTCGGCCTGGCGCGACGATCCGGACGTGCCGCTGGTGGTGGCCGAGGTGAACCCCCACGCCCTGGCCGCGATCCCCAAGGGGATCGTCGCCAACCCCAACTGCACGACCATGGCGGCCATGCCGGTCCTCAAGCCGCTGCATGCGGCGGCCGGCCTGAAGCGCCTGACGGTCAGCACCTACCAGGCGGTGTCGGGCGGCGGCGTGGCCGGGATCGACGAACTGCGCGAGCAGGTGCTGGCGACGGCCGCGGACGGCGGCGCGGCCCTGGCCCGCGACGGCGCCGCCGTGGCCTTTCCTCCGCCGAAGAAGTGGGTCGCGCCGATCGCCTTCAACGTCGTGCCGCTGAACTACAGGCTGGGCGAGGACGGCTATACCGAGGAGGAGGCCAAGCTGCGCGACGAGACCCGCAAGATCCTGGAGATCCCGGGCCTGCCGGTGTCGGGCACCTGCGTGCGGGTGCCGGTGTTCACGGGGCACTCGCTGTCGATCAACGCCGAGTTCGAGCGGCCGCTGTCCGTCGCCGACGCCCTGGACCTGCTGGGCCGGGCCCCGGGGGTGGTGCTGGCCGAGGTCCCCAATCCGCTGGCCGCCACCGGCCAGGACCCGGTGTTCGTGGGACGGGTGCGGTCCGACCCCACCGTCGTCCACGGCCTGGCGCTGTTCGTGACGGGTGACAACCTGCGCAAGGGCGCGGCGCTCAACGCCGTCCAGATCGCCGAGGTGCTCTGCGGTCGAGGGTGAGGGCCACGGGCGGGGCTAGGGGAACAGCCCCGCCGCCCGGTAGGCGGCGATCGTGCGGTCGTAGATCGCCACGTCGCCGCCGCCGCGCGCCAGCAGCTGGGCGCCGTTGACGGCCGACAGCACCGCCAGGGCCTTCTGGCTGGCCTCGGGGCCGGTCAGGCCCAGCACCTGGGTCAGCCACGCGACGTTCAGGGCGACGAACGCATCGACCTGGATCATCACCTCGGCCGGCATGTCGGCCTTCTCGGCGGCCATGATCCCGACCAGGCACATGCGGTTGTCGTTGACCAAGGCGGCGCGGAACACGCCGGTATAGAGGCTCATCCGCGTCACCGCGTCGGGCGCGACGGTCAGGAAATGCTCGAAGGCCTTGGCGGCCCCCTCGGTATAGCGCTTGGCCAGGGCCGCCCCCAGGTCGCCCTTGGTCGGGAAATGGTAGTGGATGCTGGCGCTCTTGATCCCGACCGTCTTGGCCAGGTCGCGGAAGCTCAGCGCATTGTAGCCTCGGGCCTGCACCACGGCCTGCCCGGCGTCCAGGATCGCCTGTCTCGTGTCCGGCTTCGTCTCGGGGGGCACCGCTGATTCCTTGCCTATCTATCGATAGATAATTGTTGACGGCGTCGCGCGAAAGGCCTTTACGGGTTTTGTCTACCTACTGATAGGTAGAATCATCGGAAAGGCAGCCGCCATGAAAATCCACGACTTCGCCATCGGGCCGAACCCGGCCCGCGTCCGCATCGCCCTGGCCGAAAAGGGCCTGGGCGCCGAGGTCACCTTCGTGCCGGTCGACCTGCCCGGAGCCGAGCACAAGCAGCCGGCGTTCCTCGAAAAGAACCCGACCGGGACCGTGCCGGTGCTGGAGCTGGACGACGGCCTCTGCATCTCCGAATGCACGGCGATCACCGAGTACCTGGACAATCTCGACGGAAACCCGGTGCTGACCGGTCGGACCCCGCGCGAGAAGGCGGTGATCCACATGATGCAGAAGCGGGCCGAGTCCGAGCTGATCGACGCGGTGGGGATCTATTTCCACCACGCCACCCCGGGCCTCGGCGCGAAGATGCTGCCCTACAAGAGCCCCGACTGGGACGGCCGCCAGGCCTGGGGCGAGCGCTCGCGCGACAGGGCCGTGGCGGGCATGCGCTATTTCGACAAGGTGCTGCGCGACCAGCCCTACGTGGCCGGCGAGGCGTTCTCGATGGCCGACATCACCGTGTGGGGCGGCCTGGCCTTCGCCGACTTCGCCCGGATCGCGATCCCGGAGGACTGCACGGCGCTGACGGCGTGGCGGGCGAAGGTGGCGGAACGGCCGAGCGTAAAGCAGCCGGCGGGGTAGGGGCGGCGGACGCCCCCTCCGTCACGCCGCTGCGCGACGCGCCATCTCCCCCGTTTCACGGGTGAGGAGAAGGTTTCGATCTCCACCTCACCCGCATCGCGGGGGAGGTGGCGCGATGCGAATACGCATCGTGACGGAGGGGGCGTCACCCCAAGGAAAAAGCCTCCCGGTTCACACCGGGAGGCCCTCGTCATCACGGCAAGCGATAGGACCCCTACCGGATCCCCGCCACTTCCCGCGCCGCTTCGCGCTCGACCTTCTGCTGGTAGGCCAGATCCCCGTACTTGCCGTATTCCATCCGGGCGATGGTGCGCTCGTGCACCTCGTCCGGGCCGTCGGCCAGGCGCAGGGTGCGGATGCCGGCATAGGCCTTGGCCAGGCCGAAGTCGGTGGTCACGCCGCCGCCGCCGTGGGCCTGGATGGCGTCGTCGATGATCTTCAGGGCCAGGCGCGGGGCGGCGACCTTGATCATCGCGATCTCCAGCCGGGCCGACTTGTTGCCGGCCTTGTCCATCATGTCGGCGGCCTTCAGGCACAGCAGGCGGCACATCTCGATATTGATGCGGGCCTCGGCGACGCGCTCCTCCCAGACCGAGTGGTCGGAGATGTACTTGCCGAACGCCTTTCGGCTCATCAGCCGCTTGACCATCTTCTCCAGCGCCACCTCGGCCGTGCCGATGGTGCGCATGCAGTGGTGGATGCGGCCGGGACCCAGGCGGCCCTGGGCGATCTCGAAGCCGCGGCCCTCGCCCAGCAGCAGGGCGTCCTCGATCGGCACGCGCACGTCCTTGAGGATCACCTCGGCGTGGCCGTGCGGGGCGTCGTCATAGCCGAACACCGGCAGCATGCGGACGATCTCGATGCCGGGGCTGTCCATCGGCACCAGCACCTGGCTCTGCTGCTGGTGGCGGCTGGCGTTGTCCGGATCGGTCTTGCCCATGACGATGGCCACCTTGCAGCGCGGGTCGCCCACGCCGGAGCTCCACCACTTGCGGCCGTTGATCACATAGTGGTCGCCGTCGCGCTCGATGCGGGTCTCGATATTGGTGGCGTCCGAACTGGCCACCGCCGGCTCGGTCATCAGGAAGGCGCTGCGGATCTCGCCGTTCATCAGCGGGCGCAGCCAGCGCTCCTTCTGGGCCAGGGTGCCGTAGCGCATCAGCACTTCCATGTTGCCGGTGTCGGGCGCCGAACAGTTGAACACCTCGGACGCGAAGCCGACCTTGCCCAGCTGCTCGGCGATCAGGCTGTATTCGAGGTTGGTCAACTGGACGCCCTCGAACTGGAACGTGTCGTCCACATGGGTCTGGCCGCTGTGGGGCGGCATGAAGAAGTTCCACAGGCCCGCGGCCTTGGCCTTGGCCTTCAGCGCCTCGACGATCTGGACGACCTTCCAGCGTTCGGCCCCGAGCACGTTCATCTCGGCCTCGTAGACCGGGATCGCCGGGACGACGTGTTCTTCCATGAAGGCGGTGACCCGGTCGAGGAAGCTGCGCTGGGTGGCGGAGATTTCGAAGTCCATGGCGTGCCCGATCCCGTTCTGTGCTGTCAAACGTTTGTTTGAAATGGTTCTAGCACCGAACGGAGGCGGACGGCAAGCGGAGAGGCGCTCTCGGGACGGCTTGAGAGTTCACTTTTTGTTCGTGTGATGGTACAGATTGAGGTGGCGCCGATCGGGCGCCTCATCTGGTGTACTTGCTCGAACAGCCCTATTTCTGAGCCAACGAATTCGCTGGAGTCGACATGGCAAATTTCGCCCTTGCTCAGCGAGAAGCTGAGGGTTTGATCGATAAATATAGAATTACGCGACCCCCTATCGATCCTGAGGCCATCGCCGAGGACCTAGGTGTGAATGTCGTGTATGCGGAGTTCAATAAAGACATTTCCGATCAAGTTTCGGGATATATCGATCCGGCGTCCCGCCAGATCGTGGTCAACAAGGCGATTTCCGCGAGCCGAAAAATATACACGATCGCTCATGAGCTTGGGCATTACATAATGCATCGCGATTATGCCAATTCGCAAGATTACCAGGTTCTTCTGCGGCGAAATCAGTATGAAGGCGCCAAGCCTCCGGAAGAACAGGAGGCCGACGCCTTCGCCGCCAATCTGCTCGTACCGATGAAATTCCTTAGGCAGTACAAGGATGTCGCGAGTTCCAGCGAATTGGCAAGATTATTTTGCGTATCGCACGACGTCATTCTTCACCGGCTTCGGCGCGCCTAGGCCATGGCGGTAACGCGTGCCGAAGCCGCCAGCGCTATTGCGCACTCGCCGCAAGAGGGTGACGAAGGGAAGGAAGCCGCACTCGATAGCGGATCAAACACCGCCGTAGAGTTGGACGGGCGTAGACGGTTTTTCACGCTACGTGGGCACTGGTCCTGGGCGATCATCGCCTGGATCAGTATCCTTATCGTCTTCAATTGCGGCTTGGCGGTTGGCGCCGGGCTCGGGTTCTTTGATTTCAAAGACTACCAGTGGCTCATCACCGCCGTGACGGTCGAGACATTCTTGCAGGTCGTCGGCCTTGGCTATGTGGCCGCGAAATACCTCTTCTCGAAAGGTTGACCCTTACGGCACATAGTTCACCGCGATCACCGGGGTGACCGAGGCGGTGGTGTTGCGGCCGGCCGGGATGATGCGGACGCCGGCGACCACGCCCAGGACGGGGCTGAAATTGTACTCGACGGCGGGCGCCAGGATCAGGGCCTGGCTGACCGGCGCGCGGCGGGCGTAGGCCGCGCCCGCGCCGTCGACGCCCGACACCGTGGTCGCCGCGTCGCGCTGGTAGGCCAGGTCGATCGCCGCCACCCAACGCCGCGTCACGCTGTACTCGAAGGCCAGGTCGATATTGAACGCGTCGCCTGGCTTGGCCCCTCCGCCGTCGCCTCGCCGAAAAGGGGCCGTCTCGACGGAAAACCGGGGCGCGGACCGCCGCGCCCCGCTTGCACGGGACCCGCGGGCCGGGGCATTCTGCCGCCCATGAACATCCAGATTCGCCCCCTCGAAGGCCGCTACGTGCGGCTGGAACCGATCACGCCAGAGCTCCGCGCCGAGCTGAAGGGCGCGATCGACTGCGATCCCGAGAGCTGGGAGATCATGTCGACCAACGGCTGCGGCGAGGGCTTCGCCGACTGGTGGGGCGCGCTGAAGGGCGAGACCGAGCGCGGCGAGCGGATCGGCTTCGCCATCCGCCGGCTGAAGGACAACAAGGTGGTCGGCACGTCCAGCTACCTGAACATCCGCAAGCTGCACCGGGGCCTCGAGGTCGGCTCGACCTTCCTGCATCCCGAGGCCCGCTCGGGCCCGGTCAATCCGGAATCCAAGCTGCTGCTGCTCAAGCACGCCTTCGACTCCGGGGCGATCCGGGTCGAGTTCATGGTCGACGTGCGCAACGCCCGCAGCCAGGCCGCCGTCGAGAAGCTGGGCGCCGACAAGGACGGCGTGCTGCGCAACCACAAGATCACCTGGACCGGCCACGTGCGCGACACCGCCGTGTTCTCCATCACCGACGCCGACTGGCCGGGCGTCCGGCAGCGGCTGGATTTCCGGTTGCAGGAGACGTTCGCCTAGGACTGTGGACGCCAGGGAGGCGGTTTGGCCGCGCTCTTGGTTGTCATCCCGGAAAGCGCGCGGCGCTTGTCCGGGACCCAGGCGAACCGCAAGGCGTCAGCCCAGTCCCCTGGGTCCCGGACAGCCTCTGCGAGGCTTCCGGGATGACAACGAAGGGGCGCGCGTGGCGATGTCCTTGAAAGTAACAAGAAAACAGCGCTCCGAGCCGCTGCTTGGCCGTCGCCAATTGTCACGGTTTTGCGAAGAACGCTGATCTGTGAGGTAAAGATGGCGTTATCCATGCCCTCGTAAAGATTTCGCCAAGCTTTCGCGCGTAGTTTCCGGCCCCATGACGGCTATTGCGTGCTTGAGAATTCTGGTCGCCGGGACCGCCGAGGCGGGTCGGAGCCTCCCGGCCGCCCAGGTGGAAGCCGCCGCGGACCTGTACCTGAAGCACCGCTGGAAGGCCCCGCGCCGCTATGGCGCCGTCGCGCCCCTGGCCTTCGTGCTGGCCGACACCAAGGCCGACAGCCTGGATCCCGTCGAGATGCAGACCCTGGCGGTCGAGCTTGAAGCCGGCCTGTTCCCGGGCCGCGAAGCCGGCCAGGTCTGCCTGCTGACCTTCGAGGGCGACGAGACCGCCGTCCTGCAGTTCGCCAGCCTGTCCCAGGCCTCCCTGGCCAGCCTGATCGCCGGCCGCGGCTATGCCGGCCCGCCCGGCCACGTCCAGGTGATCACCGCCGCGGAAATCCGCGCCGTGCCCAGCGCGCCCAGCGAGGCCGTGGTCGAGGAGACGCTGCAGGCGGCCCTGAGCCGGACGGCGCCGGTCCCGAGCGCGCCCGTCGTCTCCGCCGCCGAAGCCGCCCCGGGCGCCGGCAAGGCTCCGGCCGCGCGTCCCGTCCCCCCGGCGGCCCCGCCGGCCGCCGCGAGCCGCCCCGCCGCCGCCCGTCCCGCGCCGGTTCCCGACAAGCCCAAGCCGCCGGCCCCGCCGCCCACCGGCTGGTGGGGTCTCTATCATCCGCCGTCGGAGTCCTTCGTCGGGGCGGCGATCGGCCTGCGGTCCGACCTGCTGGCCCCGCGTCCCACCGAGGACGCCGCCCTGCTGACCCGCGACCTGACCTGCCTGAACGACGCCCAGGTCGCCTTCGCCCATCCCTCCTTCCAGAAGGGGGCCGGCGACGCGGGCATGCTGTTCGTGCCGTTCAGCTTCTGGAACCTGACCAATCCGGCCTCGCAGGAGGCCTACAAGCGCCGGCTGTCGCGCTATCCGCTGGACATGCAGGCCCGGCTGGGCGCGACCGTTTACGACACCCCGCGCGAGCCTTCGCTGGGCCTGCTGGGGCAGATCCGGACGTTCCTGCAGCCGCACTTCGCCTTCATCGACCTGAACATCACCGAGCCGAACTTCCCGGTCGGCACGCTGCCGGGCGAGCTGGCCACCAGCATCACCCTTTCGTTGCCCGAGGGCGACCTGCGGGCCCGCGTCGAGGCGATCGGCCAGTTCGCCGCGGCCCAGGGCGCCTATCGCGCGAAGGGCGTCCGGCAGGGCGTCGCGGGCCTGCGCGATCCCAAGGAGCTGGAAGCCTGCCGCGCGGCCGGCCTGCGCTTCGTCTCCGGCCCGGCGATCAGCGACCTGATGGCCAGCCCGATCGGGGCCGCCCCGGCCCGGGGCCTGCCGCTGAAGGTCGCCTGACGCCGAACCTGGGCGGACGCCGCGACAGTGGGTCGCGGACAAAATTTCGCGTTTGAGTCGATTCCGCTAACCTTCCACGCGTAATGTGGCGGCATGACTGCAATCGCGTGCTTGAAGGTCTTCGTGGGCGACGAACTGCGGTTCGCCGACAACGACACCATGGCCGGCCTGGTCGGCAAGGTGGCGGGCGCCTACCTGGAGACCACCTGGCTGTGGCCGCGCCGTTACGGCCTGGTCGCGCCGTTCTCGTTCGTCCTGGCCGACCCGCGCGCCACCGCGCTGGACGCCCGCGAACTGCAGGCCCTGGCCCGCGACCTGCAGTTCAAGCTGTTCGGCGACAAGGGCGACGGCGACATCGCCCTGCTGATGTTCGAGGGCGACCAGACCGACGTCATGCGCTTCGCCGGCATCAACGGCGCCCAGCTGAAGGCCCTGCTGGACGGCGAGGGCGAGAGCCCGTTCGCCGGACGCGTCTGCCGGATCACCCCGACCGAGGTCAGCTCGGTCGTCCCCAAGGGCGGGCCGGTCTGCGGCGCGCCGACCATGGAGGAACTGGCGGCCCTGGCGGCCGAGGACGACGCGGAGCCCGCCGGCCCGCCGGCCCGGGTCGGCTATCGCGGCGTCTATCATGGCCCCCGCCAGACCTTCATCGGCAGCGTCGCGGTCTGGCGCCAGGCCCAGGTGGCGTCCGCCTTCGGCCTGACCCCGCCCCACGTCGAGGTCAACCGTCCCGAGGAGGACATCCTGATCCTGGGCGGCGCGGCCGCGGCCCTGGCCGCCGTGCCGGTAGGGGTGATGTTTTTCCCGATCAGCTTCTCGACCCTGGTCAAGCCGCGGGCCCGGGCGGAGCTGCTGCCGCACCTGGAAGCGCTGCCGCGCGCGGCGCGGCTGCGCCTGGCGGTCGGCGTCTATGACACGCCCCGCGCCCCGTCGTTCTCGGCCCTGTCGCAGATCAAGCGGTTCCTGGAGCCGTTCTTCGGCCGGCTGGACCTGCGGGTCACCGATCCGGCCTTCCAGATCGACGAGCTGCCGGCGGGCCTGGCCAGCAGCGTCACCCTGGCCCTGCCGCCGGGCGACGAGCCGACCCGGCTGGCGGCGGTCAGCCGATTCGTGCGCGAGGGGCCCGCCTATCGCCGCAAGCAGGTCTGGCAAGGCGTCGCCGACATCCGCACCCGCCGCGAGCTGAACCACTGCATCGAGCTGGGCCTGCCGTTCATGACCGGCGAGGCGGTGACCGACCTGATGGAGCAGCCGGTCGGCGCCAGCCCGCTGCCCTGGCTGAACCTGCCGCTGCACGACTGGTCGGTGGCGCCGGAGCCCGGATCCGTGTCCTCCGTCGCCTGATCCGTACACGGCGCGTCTCCCGAAAGAATCGCGGCGCCTTTTGGGGCTGGATTTGACGGGCGACGCAACGCACCTTGAGCCGGCGGGAAACGTGGGCGGGGCGAGACGATGGGCGGCGTGAAACGAGTGGTGGGCGCGGCCCTCGGCGTCCTGCTGCTGGCCGGAACGGCTCAGGCCGCGTCGCCCGCCCGGTCCCCGTCGCCCGAGGCCCGCACGGCCGCCCGCTTCGACGCCGTGACCAAAAACCGCGCCCAGCTGCGACTGTTCCTGCGGGCCATGCCCAAGGGCGGCGACCTGCACAACCACCTGTCCGGCGCGGCCTATGCCGAGGACTTCCTGGCCTGGGCCGACGCCGACGGCCTGTGCGTGACCACCGGCCCCCTGCCGGCCATCGCCCCCGCCCCCTGCGACGCGCCGGGCAAGGTCCCGGCCCGGGGCCTGGCCAAGGCCAACCCGGCCCTCTACGGCCGGGCGATCAATTCGCTGTCGATGCGCAACTACCATCCCGGCGCCGACGGGGCCCTGGCCTCCGGCCACGACCAGTTCTTCTCGACCTTCGGCCGGTTCGGAACCGTGACCGACGGCAACCTGCCGGGCCTGCTGGCCGTGGCCCGCGACTATGCGGCCGGCGACCATGTCTCCTATGTCGAGACCTCGGTGAACCCGTCGGCCATGTACGACCTGGTCGATAAGGTCCGCGGCGCGCCGTGGGATGGCGACATGGCCAAGGCCCTGGCCGCCCTGGAGCCGGCCATCCCGGCCATGACCGCCAAGGCCCGCCAGGAGTTCGACGCCGCCGAGGCCGAGGCCGACCGCCGCCAGGGCTGCCTGGCCCTGAAGCCGCGCACCGGCCCCTGCGCCGTCGTGCTGGGCTACCAGGCGTTCGCCGTGCGCATCCAGTCGCCCTCGGTGGTGTTCGCCCAGCTGACGGCGGCCTTCGCCCTGGCCCAGGCCGATCCGCGCTTCGTCGGCGTCAACATCGTCGCCCCCGAGGACGACCCGACCTCTCTGGCCGACTACGCCCTGCACATGCGGATGCTGCGGTTCCTGCGCGAGCGGTATCCGGACGTGAAGCTGTCGCTGCACGCCGGCGAGCTGACCCTGGGCCTGGTCCCCCCGCGCGACCTGCGCTTCCACATCCGCGAGGCGGTCGAGGTGGCGGGCGCCCGCCGCATCGGACATGGCGTCGACATCGCCTACGAGGACGACGCCCAGGCCCTGCTGGCCCGGATGGCGCGCGACAAGGTGGCCGTCGAGATCAACCTGACCAGCAACGACGTCATCCTGGGCGTCAAGGGCGCCGACCACCCGCTGGCCCTCTACCGCCAGGCCGGGGTGCCGTTCGTGCTGTCCACCGACGACGAGGGCGTTTCGCGCATCGACCTGACCCACGAGTATCTGCGCGCCGTCACCGAGCAGGGGCTGGGCTATGCCGACCTGAAGGCCGCGGCCCGGGCCAGCCTGGAGTACAGCTTCCTGCCCGGCCCCAGCCTGTGGGCCGCGGCCGGCCGGCCGGTGGCCGCCTGCGCCAAGGCCGGCCCGGCCTGCGACGGCTTCCTGTCGACCAGCCGCAGAGCCGCCGCCCAATGGCGGTTGGAGCGCGAGTTCGAGGTGTTCGAGGCGGGGCGGTAGGGGCTGGCGGGCAAAAACCCGTTGTCATCCCGGACAAGCGCTCCGCGCTTTCCGGGATGACAACTGTTGATGTCGGCCGGGCTTCACGCTCCGGCGCTTACCCCTCCGGCTCGTCGTCCCAGGTCAGCACCACGCTGGGGGCCGAGCGGCCGGCCGGGCCGTGGAACACCGCCTCGATGTTGTTGCCGTCGGGGTCGTAGGCGAAGGCGGCGTAGTAGCCGGGGTGGTATTCGCGCAGGCCCGGCCCGCCGTTGTCGCGCCCGCCGTTGGCCAGGGCGGCGGCGTGGAAGCGCCGGACGGTCTCCTCGTCGGCGGCCTGGAAGGCCAGGTGCACGTGGCTGGCCGGCTCGCCGACGTCGACCCATAGCTCGTCGGCGTAGAAATAGTCGCCGCCGCCGCCGGGATGGCTGCCCTCGACGATCGGCACGCCCACCGTCTCGAGCACGGCCTTGTAGAGCCGCTTCATGGCCGGCAGGTCCCGGGTGCGCAGGTGGATGTGGTCGATCAGGCGGCCGCGGTGGAGTTGCATGGCTGGGCTCCGGGGTTGAGGATTGCCCGATCAACGTAATCGGGCGCGGCGCGGTTTCTGGCAGCAGCGAAACGCCCTCGGTCGGCTTCGCGACGGTCCTTCCAGATCCTCCTCTGGGGGAGGTGGCCGAAGGGCCGGAGGGGGCAAGCGGCGGCGGCCTCAGGCGGAAACCCGCTGAGGGCTGGGGAGGCGGCGGAGCGTCCGGGCCATGCCCGGTGTAGCGTTTTGGAGAGTACCGTTTCGACAGGTCACGGGCGCTCCGCGCGGCCTTCTTCCAGGAGCCTTCGGGTCGCGGATTCTTAACCCGCTCCGATGGAGGCCCCCGGCGGGCAGGACGTTGGCTCCGTCCTGGACCGCGCGGGCGATTTCAGCCCGCGCCTGGCGCGTTTCGCCGTTCGGCCCCGAGGGGGTGTTCCCATCGTCCGGTCCGGACCGCCGAGGCCCCATCCAGGACCCCCGCGCCCCGCCGACCGACCCGAAGGGCCCCCCGACGCCGGCCGGCGGACGCTTCCCGCTCGACCGCCCCCGCCGCACGTCGAGGTCGCCGGCCGGACGTCCTCCCCCGCGACGGGGCGAGGACCAGTATGGGCGGGGTTGGGGAGGGTGAGGATCAAATCGGGTCGAGAAAATTCAGGGCGTTGAAATCGCGTGGCTTTGTTCGCCATGCGCAGAGCGTAAGCCCTCGAAACCCTCTCCCGGAGGGAGAGGGTCGACGCCCAGCCTCTTCCGCCCCCCGCCCGCAGCGGCGAGGCCGCGCCTTGAAACCTTGGCCGCCAGCGTGCTCTGGGGACTGACCGAGTCAAGGACGGCGCTGCGCGCCGCCGCGCCGCGGCCGCCGGAGGCGGTCCTTGACTCGGTCAGTCCCCAGAGCTCCCATCCACCAAGGGTTTAAGGCGGGGTGGCGCCCGGCTGGGCGGATGAAAAAGGGTTGTGTTGAAATGATGGCTTGAAAGGCCGGCAGGCGATGCGATCAAAACCTGACGCGGCGTTCTCGATAACACCTTACAGCGTGCTTCAGGTCTTGCATGATGGTTGATAGTGAGGCTCACTAGGCCCATATCAACCGACGCTATCAACCTGCCTGGAATAATAATCAGGATTGCCGCTCGCATGGCACTTGCTGAAGTTTGGAAAGATTTGGATCCGGCTGCTCGTGCGGTGGCCGAGATCAGAGCTCATGAGTCGGGCCTGACGCTTGCCCAATGGCTTGAGCGGCTTGTTTACGAGAAGGGCGTTCCTTTTGTTTTCGACGGCACGGGCCGCGCACTCCGGAGCGGGCAATTAAGCAGCACTCTATCGAGCGTGCCGAACATTTCGCACTATCTGTTTACGGGGCATGGCCCAGGGCACGGCGTGGACTGGGAGGCGACTGTTGATCTTCACGCGCCGTCGGATCGCCCTTCGACCTTTGTATTCGACACCGGGGCGTTCAATTTGTTCGAGGCTTTCCCGCCGAGGATCGATTTTGCAGCCGTTTGCCTGAGCATCGTCTTTACCGAAGCAAAGGTCGATATCCGGCCTGCAGTTGTTAAGCGCGGCCTTCAAGTGACGCGATCAAGCAGTTGGTTCGACACAGTTATCCAACAAAGTGTCGCGCGCTCGCAGGAGGTTCGTTCGGCGTTACGCTATCCTGTCTCCCCGATCGGACGGGCCGAAGTCTATTGGGATCGAGCGTTTTTGGCTCTCTGTGATTTGACACCCATGGCCGGCGAGCTTTGGACGCTTTGCCAGCGCGATCGCGAACGCGCCTCCTCCGAACTGGCTGACCAACTCGATCTTGTCACCCAGCAGTTCGAAAGTTTCGCTAAGCTGCTCGCCCAGCGAGAAGATGGTGCTGAAATCGCTCCCCCGACAGATGGAAGCGAGCAACGATTCAACGCTGCTAAGAAGGCTTTGCTGAAGCGCGCCGGCGGCGCTGTATCGTTGACTGAAGGCGCGGCTCTGCTGGGGATCACCCGTCAAGCTCTCCACAAGCGGATCAAGGCTGGCTCGGCCCTTGGCATGATGGATGGCGACACATTGGTTCTGCCGCGCTTGCAATGGATGGAAATCGACGGCCGCCTGACGGCCATTCCCGGTCTTTCCGACGTGGTCAGGTTGTTTGATCGCGCCGGCGGTTGGTCCGCCTTGCAGTTCCTGCTCGAGATCGATCCCAATCTTAGTCAAGCGCCCCACACCGCCCTGCTAGCGGGCCGGGTCACAGAAACGGTTCATGCCGCACGCGCCTACCTTGGGCTTGACGAGGGGTGAGCCGATGGTTGGGGGGCTGCATCGCATTTCCGGAATGGCATCCTGACCTATCCCTCGCCAGTTGGGACGCAATTGGTGCGCATTCATCGCAAGGCAAACGGACCGATTTTCTTCGGACCACCCGCTGGTGTCGGACCTCAAAACCGTTTCGACGCGGCCAGCGGCCAGTATCGATTGCTCTATGGCGCTGAAGAACTGGCCGGCGCGTTTGTCGAGACCGTGTTGCGTCGGCCCGGCCGCCTGCTACGTCGAGCCGATGTCAACGAGCGCGCTTTAAGCCTCGTTGAAACCTTGCGACCGTTCAAACTTGCGAAAATCTTTGACGAAGGTCTGCAATGGCATGGCATTGACGCTGGCCTTATCAGCATCGATGACTACGGCCCTTCCAGGGCTTTGGCGCTGGATCTATTCGCCGAAGATTCCAATCTCGATGGCTTGGCCTATCGTTCGCGCTACAACAACGGCCAAGTGTGCTTTGCGTTGTTCGACCGCGTCGCGCCGGCGGACCTTCGCGTAGTGCGAACGGTCGGGCTCGATCGCATCACCCCGGACATCGACGCGATGATGGCGTTGTACGGAGCAGCGTTCGACACCAGCGCGCCTCCTTAAGATCCCTTTCCACTTAAGAGTCGGTCCGCGCCCCCTACCGCCTCCCAAACAACCGCTCGATATCCGCCAGCTTCAGCTCCACATAGGTCGGCCGCCCGTGGTTGCACTGGCCCGAATGCGGCGTAGCCTCCATCTCCCGCAGCAGCGCATTCATCTCCGCCGCGTTCAAACGCCGCCCGGCCCGCACGCTCCCGTGGCAGGCCATGGTGGAGCAGACCTCCTCCAGCCGCTCCTTCAGGGCCAGGGCCGCGCCGTTCTCGGCCAGGTCGTCGGCGATGTCGCGGACCAGGCCGGCGGCGTCGGTCTTGCCCAGCAGGGCCGGGGTCTCGCGGACCAGCACCGCCCCGGGGCCGAAGCTTTCCAGGACCAGGCCCAGGGCGGCCAGCTCCTCCGAGCGGGCGACGACGCGCTCGGCCTCGGCGGGGTCCAGCTCGACCACCTCGGGCAGCAGCAGGGCCTGGCGGGCGACGCCGCCGGCCGCCATCTCGCCCTTCATCCGCTCGTAGACCAGGCGCTCGTGGGCGGCGTGCTGGTCGACGATGACCACGCCGTCGCGGGTCTGGGCGACGATATAGGTCTCGTGCACCTGGGCCCGGGCCGCGCCCAGCGGGAAGTCGACGGGATCGAAGGCCGGGGCGGGGCCGGGGTCCTGGCCGCCGCCGGGATAGGCGCCCCCTGGGTAGGCGATGCTGGGCGGGGCGTCGTAGCCGCCATAGGCCGCCTCGCGCACCGCCTCGGCCACGCCGCCCCCGAAGGCCTCGGCGCGGGTGGCGTAGGTCTGTTCCGGCGCGGCCTCGTAGCGGGCCGAGACGTCCGACAGGCCCGGCAGCGCCTGGGGCGCGGGCCGCGTCCAGCCGCCGTCCCGCCAGGCCGAGAAGCCGGCCGGGGAGGGGCCGGGCTGGTAGCCGCTATAGCCCCCGGAGGGCGGCACCGCCGACTGCGCCCGGATGGCGTCCAGCGCCGACGCCGCCGTGGTGGTCGAGGCCCGGTGGCCGGCCGCCGCCAGGGCGTGGCGCAGGGCCCCGACGATCAGGCCGCGCACCAGGGCCGGGTCGCGGAACCGCACCTCGGCCTTGGCCGGGTGGACGTTGACGTCGACCTCGGCGGTGTCGAGGCTGATATAGAGGGCCGCCGTCGGGTGGCGGTCCCTGGCGAGAAAGTCGGCATAGGCGGCGCGCAGCGCGCCCTGCAGCAGCCGGTCGCGCACCGGGCGGCCGTTGACGAACAGGTACTGGTGGGCGGCGTTGCCGCGGTTGTAGGTGGGCAGCCCGGCGAAGCCGGTCAGGCGCACGCCGTCGCGGGTCTGGTCGATCTCGATGGCGTTGTCCTGGAAGTCGCGGCCCAGCACCGCGGACAGCCGGGCCAGGCGGCCTTGCGGCCCCGGATGCTCGGGCGGCAGGCGGATCACCCGGCGGCCGTCGATGTCCAGGCTGAAGCCCACCGACTCGTGGGCCATGGCCTGGCGCTTGAGCTCCTCGGTGATGGCCAGGGCCTCGGCGCGCTCGGACTTCATGAACTTCAGCCGGGCCGGGGTGGCGTAGAAAAGGTCGCGCACCTCGATCCGCGCCCCGTGGTCGCCGGCGAAGGCGGCGGGGGCCACCTCGCCGACGCTGCCGCCCTCGACCAGGATCGACCAGGCGTCCTTGGCGCCCTTGGCGCGGGAGGCGATCGACAGCCGCGCCACCGAGCCGATCGACGGCAGGGCCTCGCCCCGGAAGCCCATGGTGTGGATGCGCAGCAGGTCCCACAGGCCGTCGGCGTCGGGGGCCAGCTTGGAGGTGGCGTGGCGCTCGATGGCGACCGGCAGCTCCTCGGCGCTGAGGCCGCAGCCGTCGTCGGCCACCAGGATGCGGGTCAGGCCGCCGCCGTGGGCCTCGACCTCGATCCGCGTGGCCCCGGCGTCGATGGCGTTGTCGACCAGCTCCTTGATGGCGCTGGCCGGCCGCTCGACCACCTCGCCGGCGGCGATGCGGTTGACGGTCTCGGGCGGCAGGCGGCGGATCGGCATGGCGGGCGGACTTTCGGCGCGGCCCCGGGGCGGAGGCCCGCCCAGGGGCAGCATTGCAGCATGGTAATTTGACCGGCCCAGCTTGGGCCCTTCCAAGTGTGGAAGACCGTTCATCCTAGATCGATTCCGCCACGGCTGGAGAAACACAGATAGTGACGCGTGCCCGCTTTTCTCCCCCCGTTGTCATCCCGGACGAAGCGCGCAGCGCGAAGATCCGGGACCGACGCCTGAGCGCCGCGCTTCCGGCGGTCCCGGCTCTCCGCTTCGCTGCGGCCGGGATGACAGCCTTGGGGTTGATGGCTTTCGCTCCCTCCGCCCTGGCCCAGCAGGCGGTCGACGCCTCCGGCCCGATCGACCTGCGCAGGGTCGATCCCGAGGCCAACCTGGTCGAGGAACTGGTGGTCAACGCCCCGATGCCGGGGCCGGCCTGGTGGAAGGTCAGCGACGCCGACACCACGGTCTATGTGCTGGGCGTGCCGGCCGTGGTCCCCCAGGACCTGGAGGTCGACCATTCGGTGCTCAAGCGCCGGCTGGACGGGGCCAATGTGCTGATCATGGGCCAGGAGGCGACGATCAATCCGATGCGCGTCCTCGGCCTGTTGCTGGGCGGCAAGCGCTACTTCCTCAGCGACCAGCCGATGCGCCAGACCTTGCCGCCCGCCCTGCGGGCCCGCTACGAGGCCCGGCTGGCGGTGATGAAGAAGAAGCCCGACGACATGGACGAGGTGAAGCCCGCCTTCGCCGGTTTCGTCGTCGCCAACTCCCAGCAGGGCGGCAACCTCTCGATCTCGCTGGGCGACCTGACCGGCAAGATCCGCGACATGGCCAAGAGCAAGGACCTGGCCAAGCGCCCCCGCATCCAGGACCTGCCCGACTACAGCCTGATCGACGCCATCAAGACCCTGGGCTCGGCGCCGCAGCCGCTGCAGGAGCTGTGCCTGGACGCCGGCCTGCGCCAGGCCGAGAGCGGCCAGGGCGGGGTCCGGGTCACGGCCGAGCGCTGGGCCCGGGGCGAGGTGCGCGAGGTGATGGCCACTGATCGCGGCTTCTCGCGCTGCCTGGCCTCGACCCCGTCGATCGGCCGCGAGCTGCGCGACGGCCAGACCCGCGCGGTCAAGGCCATCGCCTCGGCCCTGAAGCAGCCCGGCAAGGCGGTGGCGGTGATCGAGCTGCGCTCGCTGCTGGCCGAGGGCGGGGTGTTGGAGCAGCTGAAGGCCAAGGGCTTCAAGGTGGAGACGCCGGGGGCGTGATTTCGCTGGACGCCCCCTCCGTCGCGATGCGTATTCGCATCGCGAAGCGGCGTGACGGAGGGCGTTCCTTGATGCGTTCGGTTTCGGCGGCCCTGGTCGCCCTCGTCCTGGCCGCCCCCGTCCTGGCCGCCGCGCCCGTCGCCCGCGCCCAGACCGTTCCGCCGCCGCTCGACGATCCGGAGGCCAATGTCGTCGAGGCCCTGGTGGTCAGCGCCCACCTGCCCGGGCCGGCCTGGTGGAAGATCACCGACGGCGACACGACGCTTTACATGCTGGGCGTGCTGCAGGCCCTGCCGCGCGGCCAGGGCTGGGACACCGGCGTGCTGGAGCGCCGGCTGGACGGGGCCTTCGCGGTGATCCTGCCGCCGGAGGGCAAGGCCGGGCTCGGCGACCTGCCAGCCGCCCTGGCCCTGCGCAAGCGGCTCAAGTCCGACGTCCCGCTGGACGCGGCCGTCGGCGACCTGGCGCCCAAGCTTGCGCGGGCCCGGGCGATCCTGCGCAAGCCCGCCGACGCCTACAACGGCTGGAGCCCGCTGGGCGCGGGGATCATGATGGCCGGCGACTATCGCAAGTCGGTCCAGCTGGAGCCGAACGAGCCGGAGCGCACGATCCAGCGCCTGGCCCGCAAGCACCGGGTCAAGGTCCGGACGGCCGCCACCTACAAGGTCATGCCGCTGATCAAGACGGCGGTGCGCGAGCATTCGCGCGAGGCGGGGCTGATCTGCCTGGAGGGCGTGCTGGACGAGGTCGAGGCCGGGGCCGGCGCGGTGCGGCAGGCGGCGCGGGCCTGGGCCCAGGGCGACGTGCGCGGCGCGATCGGCGGGCCGCGGAACTTCCAGCGTTGCCTGCTGGCCCTTCCCGGCATGGCCGACCTGGAGCGCAAGGGCACGAGCGACGAGGTCGAGGCCCTGAGCGCGGCGATGCGGACGCCGGGCCACGCGGTGGCGATCTACGGGATCCGCGGCCTGGTGGCGCGCGGCGGCGTGCTGGACCAGATGCGGGCGCGAGGGTTCACGGTGACGACGCCGGAGTGAGGGGGCATACCCTTGCCCCCACCTGGCGGCTTCGCCGCCTGTCCGCCCCCATAGGGGGCGGAGCCTTCTCGCTCAGGCTCTTCCCCCTCTGGGGGAAGACGATCGCGAAGCGATCCGTAGGGGGCAAGTGCTGAAACAAAAAAGCCCGGAAGCTTTCGCCGCCGGGCCTTTCCAGGTTTCAGCGCTCCAGGCCCTACAGGCCCGGCAGCTTGATCCTGCCCTGCTTCTCGCGGGTGATGATGATCGTGCCGTTGCCGGTCAGGGCCTTGAGGCGGGCTTCCTCGGCGGCGGCGTCGACGGTGACCGACTCGGTGGCGCCGGTTTCGGCGGCGGTCGGGGCGGCGGTCTTGTCGCCCTTCTTCCAGAACATCACCTTGCTGGCGAAGCTCTCGTCCTTGTGGGCCAGGTCGCCGTTCTCGTCGTCGACGACGAAGCGGATCAGCGGGTCGGCCTTGTCGACGCCGGCCTTGGCGACCAGCAGCTTCTCGCCGTCCGAGCGGCCGGCGGCGTTGCTCTGGCCGATCAGGGCCTGGCGGGCGGCGCTTTCAGGCTGCAGTTCCTGCGGGCGCGGCTCGCCGGGAGCCGGCGGGCGCAGGCTGTAGTCGGGCGGCACCACCAGCGGGGCCTTGGTGACGACGCGGAATTCGTCCGGGACCACCTTGCTCATCCCCAGGGCCTTGGAGGCCGACTGACAGCCGGCCAGGCCGGTGGCGGCCACGGCGACCAAAGCGCCCAGGGTCGCGACCCGATAGAAACTCATGAAACCCATGCTCCAGCGGCCCGCCCCCGGGTAGGCCAAATTTCGGACGCCCTCGATACGACATCCGGGGCCGGGCGCCAATCTTCCTTGAGATCGTGGCTACGTTAGGGCGCGGGTGTCGCGTCAGAGCAGATCGGCGTTCAAGGCCGGTGCGTGGTCCTCGTCCTTCGACAGGCTCAGGATGAGGACCATTCTTGGGGCCGGGCGCCAGAAAAACCTCATCCTGAGCCTGTCGAAGGACGAGGTTTTCGCCACGCGTCGCGCGCGTGAGGCCTAAAGCCCATGGCCGTCGGGATTGGCCAGCTTCTTCTCCTCGCCCAGGAAGCTGTCCAGCAGCAGCAGGCAGACCCCGACCGTGATGGCCGAGTCGGCGACGTTGAACACCCACGGGAAGTGCATCCGCGAGACGTCGATGAAGTCGACGACATAGCCGTAGCGGATGCGGTCGATCAGGTTGTTGCCGAACGCCCCGCCGATGATCAGGCCGATCCCCGCCGCCACCAGCGGCTTGGTCGCCTTGCGCGCCCAGACCGCCAGGCCCACGACCACGGCGGCCGAGAAGGCGGTCAGCAGCCAGCGGCTGAGCTCGGAGCCGCGGAACAGGCCAAAGCTCATGCCGAAATTGTGCACCAGGGTCAGGTAGAACGGCCCGGCCACGGGCTGGCTGGCCCCGGGGGTTGTCCCCAGGGTCGACAGGATCCAGGCCTTGCTGATCTGGTCCAGCACGACGGTGACGATCGCGATGACATAGGCGGTCCAGCCGAGGCGGGTGATCTTCATTTCAGTCTCTAATCTTCCTTCTCCCCTTGCGGGAGAAGGTGGCCTGCGAAGCAGGTCGGATGAGGGGTTTCACCGGCCGGGCCGTGCGACCCCTCATCCGTCGCTGCGCGACACCTTCTCCCGCAAGGGGAGAAGGAAGCAAACACCTAAGCCTTATGCGCATCCCACCACGCCACCGCCTCGGCGTCGCGCAGGCTCAGCTCCGGATAGCGCGGGTCGGTCCCCACCTCCGGCAGGATGCGCCACGAGCGGGCGCACTTCCGGCCTTGCGCCAGCGGGACCTCGACCGCCACGCCCTTGACCTCGTCCAGGGCGAAGGCGCCGGGCGCTTCGCCGGCGACCAGGGTCGCCTGGCTGGTGCGGAACACCTCGGCCGCGTCGACGCCGTCGAAGGCCGCCAGCAGGCCGGGGTCGGCGACGTGCACCACCGGCGCGGCTTCCAGGGCCGAGCCGATGCGCTTGTCGCGGCGCTCGACCTCCAGGGCGGCGGTGACCACCGAGGTCACGGCCTCGACCTTGGCCCAGCGCGCCGCCTCGGCGTCGTTGCGCCAGGCCGCCGGCGTTTCCGGCATCACCCGCAGCACGTTGCTGCCGGCGTCGGGGAACCGCGTGGTCCAGGCCTCTTCCATGGTGAAGCTGGTCAGGGGCGACAGCCACACCGTCAGGCGCTCGAACACATGGTCCAGCACCGTGCGATAGGCCCGGCGGCGCAGGGCCGTGGGCGCGTCGCAATAGAGGCTGTCCTTGCGGATGTCGAAGAACAGGGCCGACAGGTCGCCCTGGCAGAAGTCGATCAGCGGCCGGATCACGTCGCTGAAGCGATAGGCCTCGTAGGCGGCCTTCACCTGGGCGTCCAGTTCCCACAGGCGGTGCAGGACGTACTTCTCCAGCGGCGGGAAGTCGGCGTAGTCGGTCACCCGCTCGGCCTCGTCGAAGCCGGCCAGGGCGCCCAGCAGGTAGCGGGTGGTGTTGCGCAGCTTGCGATAGGCGTCGGTGGTGGTGGCCAGGATGGTCTTGCCGATCCGCTGGTCTTCCGAATAGTCGACCATCGCCGCCCACAGCCGCAGGATCTCGGCGCCGCTCTCCTTGGTGATGGTCTGCGGCTCGACGGTGTTGCCCTTGGACTTGGACATCTTCTCGCCGTTCTCGTCCTGGGTGAACCCGTGGGTCAGGACGCCCTTGTACGGCGCGCGGCCGCGCGTGCCGCAGCTCTCGAGAAGCGACGACTGGAACCAGCCGCGGTGCTGGTCGGAGCCTTCCAGATAGAGGTCGGCCGGCGAGCGGCTGTCGTTGCGGCCTTCCAGGGTGAAGGCGTGGGTCGCGCCGCTGTCGAACCAGACGTCGAGGATGTCGACGACCTTCTCGTATCGGGCCGGATCGTGCTCGCCCAGGAAGTCGGCGTCGGGGCGCTCGAACCAGGCGTCGCTGCCGCCTTCGCGGATGGCGTCGAGGATGCGGCGGTTGACCGCCGCGTCCATCAGCGGGACGCCGGTCTCCTTGTCGACGAACATGGCCAGGGGCGTGCCCCAGGCGCGCTGGCGGCTGATCAGCCAGTCCGGGCGCGTCTCGACCATCGACCCGATGCGGTTGCGGCCGGCGTCGGGGTGGAAGGCGGTGTCGGCGATGGCCTGGACGGCGGTCTCGCGCAGGGTCTTGCCGCCCAGGGCGGGCACGGGCTGGTCCATGCGGATGAACCACTGCGGGGTGTTGCGGAAGATCACCGGGGCCTTGGAGCGCCAGCTGTGCGGATAGCTGTGCTCGACGCGGCCCCGCGCCAGCAGGTTTCCGGCCTCGATCAGCCTGTCCATGACCGCGCCGTTGGCCGGACCGAACTTGCCGGCCTTCTTGCCCTCGGTCTCGATGACCTTCAGGCCGGCGAACAGCGGCACGTGCGGGTAATAGGCGCCGTCCGGGTCGACGGTGTCGGGGATGGAGTCGAGGCTCTGGCCGCTCTTCAGCCAGACCAGGTAGTCGTCGGCGCCGTGGCCCGGGGCGGTGTGGACGAAGCCGGTGCCGGC
The DNA here is from genome assembly GCF_059418465.1 of Caulobacter sp. GW821-FHT09A05. NCBI lineage: Bacteria > Pseudomonadati > Pseudomonadota > Alphaproteobacteria > Caulobacterales > Caulobacteraceae > Caulobacter > Caulobacter sp. GW821-FHT09A05. The sequence continues at coordinate 89,250 of NZ_JBWKPX010000002.1, read as the reverse complement.
GTCGTCGGTCACGTGCTCGCCGGCCAGCAGGGGGACGTCGAAGCCGTAGCCGGCATCGAACTGGGCGAGGGGGTGGGCGCAGATCAGGCCGGTGGGATCGACCGGCTCGGCGCGGCGCCATTGGGCGATCTTGGCCGCCTTGCGGACGTCCTCGGCCAGCTTGTCGGCGACGATCAGGCGGTCGCCGACCTTGGACCATGGGGCGAACTCGAGGTTCTCCTCCAGGGCCTCGACCTCGTAGAGGCCGTACTCGACCTTGGGCCCGAACGAGATCGCCCGGTTGGCCGGGATGGTCCACGGGGTGGTGGTCCAGATCACCACGCTGGCGTCGTTGGGCGGCAGGCGGAAGACGTTGTCGCCCGCTTCATTGCCCGACACGGCGTAGCGGTCCTCGTCATAGGCCTTGACCGGGAACTTCACCCACACCGTCGGGCTTACATGGTCGTGGTACTCGATCTCCGCGTCGGCCAGGGCCGTGCGCTCGACCGGGCTCCACATCACCGGCTTGGAGCCGCGATAGAGCTGGCCCGAGGTCGCGAACTTGTGGAACTCCTCGACGATCGTCGCCTCGGAGGCGTAGTCCATGGTGGCGTAGCGGTTCCACCAGTCGCCCAGCACGCCCAGGCGTTGGAACTCGACCTTCTGGGCCTCGATCCAGCCGGCGGCGTATTCGCGGCAGCGTTTGCGGAACTCGGCGGCCGGCACCTCGTCCTTGCGGCGGCCCTTGGCGCGGAACTCCTCCTCGATCTTCCACTCGATGGGCAGGCCGTGGCAGTCCCAGCCGGGCACGTAGTCGACGTCGTAGCCCAGGGCGAAGCGGCTGCGGACCACGAAGTCCTTCAGCGTCTTGTTCAGGGCGTGGCCGATGTGGATGGCGCCGTTGGCGTAGGGCGGGCCGTCGTGCAGCACGAACAGCGGCGCGCCGTCGGCCTGGCGCTTGGCGCGCACCGCGCCGTACAGGCCCTTGTCGGACAGGGCCGCCCAGCCCTCCAGGATCTCGGGCTCCTTCTTGGGCAGGCCGCCGCGCATCGGGAACGGGGTGTCGGGAAGGAAGACGGTTTCGCGATAGTCGCGGGCGGTCGTCGTGGCGTCGTCGGCCATGGGAGAGCTATCCGGCGTAGGGGTGTTCGAAGAGGGTTGCGGGGTCGTCGTCCCGGCGCGCGCTGGAGCAGTCGTCCGGCGGCGTCACGCCGGGCGGTTAATTCGCGGAGCTTTCCGAACGAAAGGCATGGGCGGGGGATAGCAGAGGTGGCGGGGAGGGGCAAACGGGGATGCTTCTCCTCCCGCGTCACCCAAGGCCTGTCATCCCGGACAAGGCCCGTAGGGCCGCCGATCCGGGACCGCCGGAAGCGCCGCGCTCAGGCCCGGTCCCGGATCTTCGCGCTGCGCGCTCGTCCGGGATGACAATCTTTTTGAGATAGGTGATGGCCCGGGATGGCGCGGCTATTTGGGCCAAGCGTCTTCTTTGGAGAATAGGCCGACCGCGTCAGGCTCCAGCGCCACCTGGAACTCCGCCATGGTTTCCCAAGGAAATCGTTCCGCGCCTCTCAACGCCGGCTCCAGGTCCGCCCATTCCGGGTTGTGCGCCTCGACCAGCGCGATCTTCCAGGCGCGGCGCCAGCGTTTGATGAGCTTCTCTCGGCGTATGGCGGCTTCGATATCGTCATGCGGTTCGAACCAGACGAGCGACTTACACCCGTGCTTGCGGGTGAAGCCGCTGATTTCGCCGTCGCGATGTTGTTGGGCGCGGCCGAGCAGGTTCGAGGTGACGCCAACATAGAGAACACCGCGTCGGCCACTTGCCATCATGTAGACCACGTATTCGTGTGACCGCATGGGTCTCCCCAAATTGTCATCCCGGACAAGGCCCGTAGGGCCGCAGATCCGGGACCGCCGGAAGCGCCGCGCTCAGGCCCCGGTCCCGGATCTTCGCGCTGCGCGCTCGTCCGGGATGACGACCTTTGGAAACGTGGAAACGGGCGCTCCCCCTACCGCCGCGCCAGGCCGTCCAGCATCCACAGGGCGGCCAGGGTGCCGAACAGCACCGCCACGGCCGAGAACAGGAACATGCGCAGGCCCTGGGCCAGGGCGACGCTGAGGGTGGTCAGGGCGGCCAGGGTCCAGGCCGAGGCCAGGATCTTGCCCTCCAGCGAGGGCAGGGCCGGCCGGGGCGGCAGGAGCAGGCGGGTCGCGCGTCGGGCCGTTCGCCACGCGCGCCTTGCTTGGACCTCTCCCGGCATCAGAAACTCCCCCCGATACTGACGCTAAAAGTGTATATTGGGTCGCGGGTTGCGTCCATGGGGAAAAATCAACGTTATCCGTATTTTCCTGATTTAGGGACGGGCTCGTGCCCGGTTATGTCGGCCGCCCGACAATGTTAACCGCGTTCGCGCGGGCTGGGAGGCAACCGCCACCGTCGTCTTGCCCGTCGGAAGGGGCTTGGGAGCCCTGGACGGGCCGCCCGGCGGCCTAGAACCAATCGACATTCAACGCCGTGCGTGGTCCTCGTCCTTCGACAAGCTCAGGATGAGGACCATTTATAGAGCCGGGCAGTAGAAAACCTCATCCTGAGCTTGTCGAAGGACGAGGTTTTCGGGCCTGAGAGATGAATGTCGATCCGCCCTAGAACGCCGGCGCCACGATCGCCCGGGCGGCGACCTCGTCGCGCAGCACCTGCTCGACCAGCAGCTCGATGCTGTCGAACTTCAGCTCCGGCCGCAGGAAGGCGATCAGGTCGGTCTCGATGACCTGGCCGTAGAGGTCCTCGTCGAAGTCGAACAGCCAGGTTTCCAGCCGGGTCTCGACCTCGCCGGTGGTGGGGTTGTTGCCGAGATTGGCCACGCCCGGCACCTCGCGGCCGTCGGGCAGGCGCGTGCGGGTGGCGTAGACGCCCAGCTTGGGCACCACATAGTCCTCGACCTCGACATTGGCCGTGGGGAAGCCCAGCTGGCGGCCCAGCTGCTGGCCGCGGCGGACCACGCCCTCGATGGCGAACGGCCGGCCCAGGATCCGGGCCGCGCCCTCGGGATGGCCGTCGCGCAGGGCGTCGCGCACGCCGGTCGACGAGAACTTCTCGCCCTCGCGGTTGGCGACCGGCTCGGCCACCGAGACCGAGAAGCCGTACTCCTCGCCATAGATCTTCATCAGGTCGGCGCTGCCGGTGCGGCCGCGGCCGAACGAGATGTCGAAGCCGACCGCCACGTGCTTCACGCCCAATCCTCCGACCAGCACCTTCTCGACGAACTCGCGGTCGCCGAAGCTGGCCATCTCGAAGTCGAACGGCAGCAGGTACAGCCGATCCACGCCCAGGGCCTCCAGTGCGCGGGCCTGCTGGTTGTGGGTCATCAGCTTGAAGGCCGGCTCGGTGGGGCGGAACAGGCGGCGCGGGTGCGGGTCGAAGGTGACCACGCCCAGCGAGGCCTTGCCGGCCAGCGCCGCCTTGGCCGCCTGGGCGATCACCTGCTGGTGGCCGCGATGCACGCCGTCGAAATTGCCCAGGGCCACGGCCGCGCCGCGATCGCCTTCGGGCAGGTCCTTCCAGCCGTGGATGGTCTTCAAGGACATGCGGGCTTCCTCAGGCGACGGGCTTGCGCGGGACCAGGACCACGGCCTCGCCGTCGACCACGGCCTTGCCGCGCACCAGGCAGGTGGTGGCCAGGGTCACCCGGGCCTTGGCGTCGTCGATGGCGGTGATCGTGGCGCGGGCCGTGACCTCGTCGCCGATCCGCACCGGGCGCTTGAAGGCCAGGGATTGCGAGAGATAGACCGCGCCGGGGCCGGGCAGGGCCGTGCCCAGCACCGCCGAGATGTAGCCGGCCGACAGCATGCCGTGGGCGATGCGCTCGCCGAAGGTTGTGGTCGCGGCGTAGTCGGGGTCCAGGTGCACGGGGTTGGTGTCGCCGGTCACCTGGGCGAAGGCGACGATGTCGCCCTCGGTCACGGCGCGGACCAGCTCGGCCTTCTGGCCGATGCTCAGATCCTCGAGAAACAGTCCCGGCATGGCGCCTCTTTTTCCTTCTGTGCCTGACGATCGGGTCTACCAGACCAGGTCGGCCATGGCGTGGGTCGCGCCCACCCGCTCGGCGGCCAGCAGGCCCTCGACCCGGGTCGGGTCCAGCCGGCCGTCGGGACCGACCGCGTGCTCGCCGTGGATGCCCTTGGCGATGAACAGGCAGGCCAGGCCCTCGTCGTGGGCGCCCTTGACGTCGGTGATCACCCCGTCGCCGATGCACAGCACCCGCGAACGGTCGACCGGGCCGCCCTTCAGGGCCTCGGCCTCGGCCAGGGCCAGGTCGTAGATCGGCTTGTAGGGCTTGCCGGCCATCAGCACCTCGCCGCCCAGGGTCTCGTAGAGGTCGGCCAGCGAACCGCCGCAATAGATCAGCCGCGAACCGCGCTGCACCACCCGGTCCGGATTGGCGCAGATCAGGGTCAGGCCGCGCTCGGCGGCGATCGCCAGGCGGTCGCGATAGTCGTCGGGAACCTCGTTCTCGTCGTCGACCATGCCGGTGACGGCGACGAAGGCCGCGTCGGCGGGACCGGCGGTCGCCAGGCCCAGGCCGTCATAGAGCGGCATGTCGCGGTCGGGGCCGACGATCCAGGCCGGGCCGGGCGCGCGGGCGGCCAGCAGGGTGCGGGTGGCGTCGCCCGAGGTGACGAAGGCGCTCCACGCCTCGCGCGGCACGCCCAGGCGGTCCAGCTGCTCGACCACGTGCTCGGACGGGCGCGGCGAGTTGGAGATCAGGATCACCGGCCCGTGGTGGGCCCGCCACTCGACCAGGGCCCGGCAGGCCTCCGGAAAGCTCTCGACCCCGTTGTGGATCACCCCCCAGACGTCGCACAGCAGCACGTCGTAGCGGTCGGCGAGGGTGGAGAGGCCAGTCGGCAGATCGGTCATGGACAGGGGCGGTACCGGGCGGAGACGGGCGCGTCAACGGTAGCGCATGTAGGGATGCGGACGCGCGAGGGCCAGCCGGGGAGCCTGGAAGCGGGCTCCGCCGCCGCGAGCGTTCCCCAAGGGGTGTCATCCCGGAAGCCCCGTAGGGGCTGTCCGGGACCCAGGGGACTGGGCCAGCGCGGTGCAACTGCCCTGGGTCCCGGACAAGCGCTGCGCGCTTTCCGGGATGACAACGGTTGGCGAACGCACAGCCCATGCGGTTGGCAGGATCGTGCATCAAGTGTGCAGGATCGGCCTAACGCCCGGCCGACGCCGTGTGGCATGCCGTCGCCCGTTCATCTCCCCCTGAACCTTCGAGGATACTCCGATGGCCATCGCCAAAGGCTACGCGGCCGCGACCGCGTCCGCGCCGCTGACCCCCTTCACCTTCGACCGCCGCGAACCCAACGAAGACGACGTCGTCATCGCCATCAAGCACTGCGGCGTCTGCCACTCCGACATCCACATGGTCGACAACGGCTGGGGCCAGAGCGTCTATCCGATCGTGCCGGGCCACGAGATCACCGGCGTGGTCACCGCCGTCGGGTCCAAGGTCAGCCGCTTCAAGGAAGGCGACCGGGTCGGCGTCGGCTGCTTCGTCGACAGCTGCACCACCTGCGCCGCCCGCGACCTGGACCGCGAGCAGTACATGCCCGGCCTGATCTTGACCTACAGCGGCTTCGAGCCGGGCAGCGACCTGCCGACCTATGGCGGCTATTCCGACCACATGGTGGTCAAGGAAGGCTATGTGCTGTCGATCCCCGACAACCTGCCGCTGGACGCCGCCGCCCCGCTGCTGTGCGCCGGCATCACCCTCTATTCGCCGCTGCGCCACTGGAACGTCGGGCCCGGCAAGACGGTGGCGATCCTGGGCCTGGGCGGCCTGGGCCACATGGGCGTCAAGATCGCCCACGCCCTGGGCGCGGAGGTCACGGTGCTGAGCCAGACCCTGTCCAAGCGGGAAGACGGCCTGAAGATGGGCGCGGACCACTACCACGCCACCAGCGACCCCAAGACCTTCGAGACCCTGGCCGGGACCTTCGACCTGCTGATCTGCACCGTGTCGGCGGCGCTGGACTGGGGCGCCTATCTGAACCTGCTGAAGGTGGACGGGGCCATGGTGCTGGTCGGCGCGCCGGAAGAACCGGCGACGCTGAACGCCTTCGCCCTGATCCCCGGCCGCCGCACCCTGGCCGGCTCGATGATCGGCTCGATCAAGGAAACCCAGGAGATGCTCGACTTCTGTGGTGAACACGGCATCGTCGCCGACATCGAGACCATCGCCATCGACCAGATCAACGAGGCCTATGCCCGCATGCAGAAGAGCGACGTGCGCTACCGGTTCGTGATCGACATGGCGACGCTGTAGGCCCGTTTCCAGGCGCTTCGAAAGGCCCCCTCAGTCGCTTCGCGACAGCTCCCCCAGAGGGGGAGCATCTGGCGCGGCGTAGCTCCTCCCCCTCTGGGGGAGGGCTGTCGCATATGGATTTGCTCTGAAAAAACCTGTCATCCCGGACAAGCTCGGCAGAGCCGAGCGCCGATCCGGGACCGCCGCAAGCTCTGAGTTCACGCCCCGGTCCCGGATCTTCGCGCTGCGCGCTCGTCCGGGATGACAACCGTTTTGAGGCATATGCGATACCCCTGCCCTCTGGGGGAGGTGGCCCGAAGGGCCGGAGGGGGCCTCACGTCGCGTCGTGGAAGATCACCCCCAGCACCCGCCGCCGTCCCGCGCGCACGGTGCTGACGCCGTGGCGGAGCGCACGGCGGTGGACGCCGCGCGCGCCTTCGGCCGGCCGGTCGCGGACCGCGAAGATCACGCCCTCGCCCTGGTTCAACGGCACGACCTGGGGGCGCGACTGCTGGCGCGGGCGCTGCTCGACCAGCACGAACTCGCCGCCCTCGAAGTCGCGGCCCGGTTCGTCCAGCAGGAAGGCGGCCTGCAGCGGGAAGACGTGCTCGCCATAGAGGTCCTGGTGCAGGCAGTTGTAGTCGCCCGGGCCGTAGGTCAGCAGCAGGGGCGTGGGCCGGACCTGGCCGGCCGCATGGCAGCGGGCCAGCATGTCGTCCAGGTCGTCGGGAAACCGCCGGTCCTCGCCCAACCTCTGGGCCCAGCGGTTGGCGATCGCGGCCAGCGGGCCGTAGAGGGCCTGGCGCAGCCGCTGCACCGGGTCGGGCAGGGGATAGCTGAAATACCTGTACTCGCCCTGGCCGAAGCCGTGGCGGGCCATGACCACCCGGCTGCGAAAGCCGGCCTCCTGGTCGTAGAGGCCGGCGATCCGCTGGCAGGTCCGCGGTGTCAGCAGCGGCCCGGTCAGGGCCCAGCCCTGGGCGTCGAGGTCGGCGGCGATGCGCGGCCAGTCGAGGCTCATGCCGCCTGGCCCAGCCGCGCTTCCCGGGCCAGCAGCGCCCGCTTGCGCTCGACGCCCCAGCGATAGCCCGACAGCCCGCCGTCGGCCCGCACCACCCGGTGGCAGGGGGTGAGCACCGCCAGCGGATTGGCCCCGCAGGCCTGGGCCACGGCCCGGGCGGCGGTGGGCCGGCCGATGGCCCGCGCCACCTCGGCGTAGGAGGCGGTGGTCCCCGCCGGGATGGTCCGCAGCGCCGCCCAGACCGCCTGCTGCAGCGGCGTGCCCCGGGCGTCCAGCGCCAGGTCCAGCGCCGCGCCCCGGCCGTCGATCTCGGCCGCCACCGCGCGGCGTTCGGCGTTCAGGCCATCCGGATCGGGCGTCAGCCGGGCCGAGCGGAAGCGGCGCTCCAGGTCGCGGGCCAGGGCGGCCTCGTCGTCGCCCAGGGTCACCAGCCGCAGGCCGGCGTCCGAGCGCGCCACCAGGGCCAGGCCCAGGCTGGTCGGGACCGTGGCCCAGCGCAGGGTCTCGCGCGGCTGGTCGGGCTTGCAGCGCAGGCAGGGTCGGAAGCCGGCGGCGCGGGCGCTCTGGCGGGTGTCGTGGAACTCGACGTTCTTGCGCAGCGGCCGCCCGGCGCAGCTGGCCAGGCAGTAGACGCCGGTGGTGCGCACGGCGATGAAAAAGGCGCCGTCGAGGTCGCGGTCGCGGCGGCGCATGGCCTCCCAGCGCGCGTCGTCGGTGAGGATTTGAGAAGCGGTCCCTGAAACAGGCATGGGGGCGGTCTCCTTTCGTGGAAGGAGCATGCGCGCCATGACCTATGGAGTCATTCCGATGCTTGCGGTCCTGGTTTTGCGCCGCGGATGCTCGGCGCCAAGGCGCGAATTCCCCGTCCTTCGACAAGCTCAGGATGAGGAATTCGAATTCAACCGCCGCATTAAAGTAGCCCTCATCCTGAGCCTGTCGAAGGACGAGGGCGGTTCACGGGCGCTCGTCCCGTTTATTCCGGCCCGCAGATCAGGTCGACCATGACCAGGAGGGTGGCTTCCAGCTGCTCGCGCGTCTCCCCGGCCCGGGCGCGCACCGACAGGCCGTTCATCATCATGCAGGCCACGCGGCCCAGGGCGACGGGATCGACGGTCGCCGGCAGCTCGCCCCGGGCCTGGCGGCGCTGCATCAGCCCTTCGACCGCGCGGTCCAGCTCGTGCATGCCGTCGGCGACCATCTGGCGCACCTCCTGGTCGATGACGGCCTGGCCCAGGCCGGCGCTGGCCAGGAAGCAACCGCGCCCGCCGGCGTCGCCCGACAGGTAGAAGCCCAGGGCCGTTCGATAGATCCGGGTCAGCACCTCGCGCAGCGACCCGCCGCCCCGGAAGGCCTCGGTCATCGCCGCCCGCGACTCGGCCATGTAGCGCTCCAGGGTGATCTTGAAGAGCGCCTGCTTGTCGCCGAACGCCCCGTAGAGGCTGGGCCGGTTCATGCCCGTGGCGGCGCTCAGGTCGTCCAGCGAGGCCCCGGCGTAGCCCTGCTCCCAGAAGGTCTCGGTGGCCCTGGCCAGGGCGACTTCGGGGTCGTAGGCGCGAGGGCGGCCCCGGCGCTTGGCGGACTGTTCGGTCATCTCGATCTCCTGGCCGATTTTCGCTCGTCGGTCCACAGTTTTGTACCGATCCGCATTTTATTCCTTGACCACCGTTATTTTTATGCGAAACAGTATGAAAACGCAATGGAGGGTTCGATGGATCTCTACTTCTCCCCGATGGCCTGCTCGATGGCGACGCGGATCGCGGCCTACGAGGCGGGCGCCGACATCCGCTTTCTCAAGGTCGACACCAAGGCCCGGCCAAAGCGGGTGGAGGACGGGACCGCGTTCCTGACCCTCAACGCCATGGGCCAGGTGCCTGTCCTGCGCACCGACGACGGCGAGCTGATCGTCGAGAACGCGGTGATCCTGCAGTACCTCGCCGACCGCTTTCCGGCCGCCGGCCTGATCCCCGCCGACGGGGCCGAGCGCCGCAAGGTGCAGAGCTGGCTCGGTTTCATCGGCTCGGAGCTTCACGTCGGCGCGTTCACCGTCCTGCTGCGGCCAACGGCGCCGGACGGGGCCAAGGCCTTCGCCCACGAGCGGCTGGCCGAGCGCCTGGCCTATCTCGACGCCCATCTGAAGGGCCGCGAGTTCCTGCAGGGCCGGTTCAGCGTCGCTGACGCCTACCTGTTCGTGATGCTGACCTGGGCCCGCTACCTGGCGATCGACTTCGGACCCTATCCGAACCTGGCCGCCTATCGCGACCGGCTGCAGACCCGGCCCTCGGTGGCCCGGGCCTTCGACGAGGAATTCACCCTGTTCAAGGCCGCGGCCTAGCCGGGACCTGAACTGGGGACACACACTCACGGCAAGGCCGTGATCCAGACGGCCCTATCCCTGCCGTGAGTGTGTGTCCCCGCCTTCAACCGCTCCACTCCCCAGGAGACAGACCCATGCGTAACCTGATCATCGCCGTCGCGGCCCTGGCCGCGACGGGCGGCCCCGCCATGGCCGAAACCAAGCCCCAGGCCGGCTGGCTGACCCTTAGCGCGCCGACCACCCAGGACCACCTGGTGTTCGACGGCGCGGTCTGGCGCTGCAAGGCCGACACCTGCCGCGCCACCCAGGTCAAGTCGCTGCCGCCCCTGCGCAGCTGCAAGCGCCTGGCGCGCGAACTGGGACCGATCACCAGCTTCGGCTACCGCGGCGTGACCCTGTCGGACGCGCAACTGGCCGAGTGCAACCCGGCCCAGGTCGCCAAGGCGCCGGCGGCGTCCCCCGCGGCGTCCGAGCTGGCGGCGGCGCGCTGAACTCCGACCTCGGAGGAGGCCCTCGGGGACGCGGGCTCGCGCGCGCGTCCCCGCTTTTTCCTTTCTTCCGCTCATCCCGGCGAATGCCGGGACCCAGATGGAATGTCAGTGTGGCTGAAGCCATGAGCGCTGAGCCTATCCAATCAGCCACCCAGCCTTGGGATCTGGGTCCCGGCATTCGCCGGGATGACTACTATTACTTAAATATCTAGAATCATTCAACATTTTTTGCTACAGTTGCCTACACAAGGTATGCACAGGTACGGCAAATCAAGGACTTAGCCCGCCGATCTGCACAGAACCTACACAATGTGAGGGGCACACATGACGTTCATCATCGACAAGGAGGTATTGCAGCCGGGGTTGATCCTCTTCCGGCGCAACGACGTTCAGCACCGCAATTGGTACTGCCGTATCAAGCTGCCGAAGGCAGACCGTTATAAGACGATTTCGCTCAGGACTCCGGACATCACGACCGCCCGCCAGCTTGCCGGCCGCGAAGAAGCGCGAGTGAGCTTCAAGCTCGAAAGCGGCATACCGGTTTTCAACCGCCCCTTCCGCGATGTGGCGAACGAATACCTCGCTGAACAGCGGCGGCGCGCCAAGCGCGGTGAGATCAGCGCCAGCCGCGTCGACAAACTCAAGGCCGTCATAGACGGAGCCCTTGAGGACTATATCGGCTCAACACAGGTGCATCTGATCGGCGATGAGCTGTGGAGCGGTTATCCGGCCTGGCGGCGGGAGAACGGCGCGGGCCGTAACCGGCGCAACGGCGTGCGCGAAGTGTCGGAAGCCCTGGCCGCGAAGCTGGCGGCCAAAGAGACCGCCGCTCGCGAGAAGGTCGCCCGCAGCAAAGGGCTACGCACCCGCCCGGCCGCGCCGCCGGAGGAACCGCCGAGCCGTCTGGTCGCGTTCATCAGCGACTCCACCATCCGTTTCGAAATGTCGATCTTCGGCGCGGTGATGAACTTCGGCATCAAGAAGCGCTATGTGCCAGCGAGCCAGCGCTTTGATGATCGCCCCAAGCTGAAGACGATGCGGCGGGATGAGTTCACGCTGGAGGAATACCGCAAGCTCCACACCGTCGCGCGGCAATGGGTCAAGGAAGCCAAACGCCCGTCGAGCGTTTGGTATCGCACCGTCACCTACAATTTCATTCTGATTATGTGCAACACGGGCATGCGCCCGTCAGAAGCCAGAAACCTGCGCTGGCGCGACATCGCCCCGGCCAAGGACCGTGACGGCCGCGAGATCGTCGTGTTGTTCGTCCAGGGCAAGGGTAAGTCGCGCAAGCTCGTCGCGCCAAAGAGCGTCGGCGACTATCTCGACCGCGTCCGGGAGATCGCCGTAGCGACGGGGCCAGACGATCCTGTCTTCACCACCTCAACCGGTGAATCCGCCAAGTCCCTCTATAAAGCCCTCATCGAGAGCCTTCTGACCAAAGCCGATTTGCGTGAGGGCACGCAGGGCATCCCGCGCTCGACCTATTGCTTCCGGCACACCTACGCCACCTTCCGCCTCGCCGAAGGCATCGACGTCTATTTCCTGGCCGAGCAGATGGGCACGTCGGTCAAGATGATCGAGGACCACTACGGCCATGTGAACACCGTCAAACACGCCGACCGCGTGTTGCAGGGCATGGGCGGCTGGGACCCGGTGGACGCTTCGGCCGACCAGGTCGAAACCGACGCCAAGGGCGCGAAGGCCGCCGCCTCGCGGCAGGCAGCGGCGACATCTAGCAAAAGTAAAAAGACATAGCCTTCGATCCAGTCGCCGGCCTCGGGTCAAAGCGTCGAGCCTCGATGCGCCGTGGGCGTCGGCTGGATCTTACTTGCCGAAATCCCCGATGCGCCGCTGGCGCTTCTTAATCGGGGATGCAGGCCAAGCGGTCGGCGGAAAAAGACGGATCGAGCCTCGATCCGTCCCGTCGTCCGCGCTCTTGGTCTTGCTCTCAGCCACGTCCAGCCGCTGGCATCTTTGGACGGGGCGGCAAGGCCGCCAAGCTCGCCTGCAAGCGAAATTGCGGGTAGCATTAGACCATGGACGTTTTGACTAAGGCATTCATCACGGAATGGATGCGGCAAAACACGCATCTTCTCGAAGAGATCATTCTCCTCCAGGGCGATGATCCCTCGACGGTATATGGCGCAGCGATCAATGCCCACTTCAGGGTCGCTCCCGACTGGGTGCCAGATCGCACGAAGCTGCCGACAAATCCGCATTGACGTAGGATCGCCGTTTTGGTGATCAATGCCCATCGCTAGGCTGCCGCACGACCTTCCCACGCGTCCTGCCACGCAGCCATGCGCGCCAGCTCCCGCCATTGACGAGCCATTTCGATATACTCATCCCGGATGAATATGTCGGCGCAGCTTTTTGAGGTGCGATCCATATCGTCTGCTTCGGCCAAGCACTCGGCATTGCTACGCATTACGTACCTCATTCGAGTACGCAACCCGTGAAGCCGCAGATGTTTCCATTGCGAAAAGTTGTTTGATAAAAACGAGAAAGACCATCGACAGGGCTTTCTCCTCGCGGGGTGTTGAGGCCGTCGATGCAAAAAGCGGGGAGATTTTCCCCGCTCAATGACCGTCGTTCTATAGCCGACCACTAGGGCGGATATCTCCAGACCCTGATCAGGTTCGCAATCGCGGTGATCAGCCCGGCCAGGGCGCTCAGCAGCAGTATGAATTCGTTTGTCGTCATCGTTCCTCCTTTCGCGGGACGCCTTGATTGGCGCTACGCATGGGGAGGGAAAAAGCCGATCCTATCGACGGATCAGGAGAAGACCGCACTCGAAGATGCGCCGGTTCCACCGGGCCGGAGCTGCACACGCCCACCCTCGGGGGCACGGAAGCGAGGCGTCTCGTAGAATCCGTCAAGTCGGCTTCAATCCCACGTGACGTAAAGGCCAATCTTGCCGTCCAACGCGAGGAATGATGTATCAACGTTATGGGTTTCTGCGAAAATTCAGCAATCAATAATATTAGCCAAACACAAGCTTTCTGCCACGAGCAACTGGTTCGGGTGCGGAATGCCTAGGTCTGCTCACAAATCCCGCAAAATCATGATGTTTATTTTTACTGAAAGGCCGAGATGTTTGAGCGACGATAACATCTCCTAATCGGCACTCATTAGATTCATCATGAACAAGATATCTTTTTGTTCTTCTGGGGCGCTTTCCTGCGACGGGCTCTCCGTAACTTTCAACTTCGATTTTTACAGTCTTGTTTCCGCTAATCGCAATAACTTTTCCGATCTTTTGATGAGATCTATTCGTAAATGATTCTGACAATCTATGCCGACTAACATCGGCGAAATCTATCGTTACATCCTTCGGAAAGGACATAGGAGGAGACAGAGAAATATCCTGCTGAACTGCGAAGGCGCTCCAGGAATTAAAAATATTAAATAGCCTATCTGCCTCAATAGATTCAACGACATGCCCGCTAAGGTCAGAAAATAAATCTCGAACTTCAGATAAAATCTTTACGGTTTCGTCGTCGTCGATAGCCTCTCCGATGGCGGCATTATTTATCTTATCGCGAATAATCGTCGTTCCGCGCTTATCAATACTTTCTATTTTTTTTACTATTTCATTCATTTTGGCCTCGCAATATACTCCTCATATATACCCAATACTGCGACAAGTGCAATATCAGCCTCCTTTATGACCCAGTGAAATTGTTGCTTTACAGCTCTTTTGTAGCCGACAAGCTCCGCTTTTTGGTCATCACTCCAGGAATTACGATGGCTATTTGAGTTTATATAACTCATCAAATTGCAGACGCCGTCGTGGGCGTCTAACGCAGAATCTTTGGAAGTTCTGAGTCGAACAAGTTGTTCTGATACGGACGAAAATCCGCGATTACTGATATCTTGCATAAGCCTATCGACTTCTTCCTCGCTCATTGAAAAACTGCGAGAAATGCGCGAAAATGCAGGGGCAAGCTTTGGCTTTAAATTTTTTGCTGCGTACGAAATGCTGTTGCGGCCCAGGACTTCGTTGATCCGGTCAGTAGAGATATCCGGAGCGCCCCGCACGCGAGTCGCCGCTACTACCGGATCAATAATAGACGACAGCAAGGAGATATCGTCTATTATTGTGTGGTATTGCTGATGGACATCTTTCCAGGAGCGTGAAACCTGCACGACTTCTTTAAGAAAAAGAAGGCGGTTGTCTCGTTGATCCCCACCTTTGGGAATGGTGGCGATCGAAGTAGCCACCTGCAAACTAGTGCCGAGGAGCTGCGCAACGTTAGCTGCCGTCTGAAGCAAATCGTCCACACAGACCTCCGTTTTCGGGACGTTCTAGTGATTCTCGCCGCTTAACCATAGGAAACATCGCATAGGTTGCGACGAGAATCTCAAAAGAGGTCAATTTGACGTCGGATCGTTCAGCGATGTACCTCGCTGGTTGTAGGTTCTAGCGATTTTCATGCACCGGCAGGTCAACGAATTGAAGGCGATGCCGAAGCATTGACACCAGCCATTCCATCTACATTTGGGGGCTCGGGTGCGCCGTGCGCTTCGCGCCGTGACGGTAGACGGTCGAGCGATCCACGCCGTATCGCCGCGCGACTTCGTCAGCGCTGTTGTTCAGCAGCAAAGCTTTCACCTCTGCGACTTGCGTAGGCGTAAGCTTAGGTCGCCGACCTGGCTTTTTGCCTTTTGCACGAGCGGACGCCACACCGGCGATGGTCCTCGTCACCATGCCGGCGTGCTCTTCGTCGGCAAAGATCGCGAGGAAGCGATACGCCATTCGCCCATGCGCGGTCGAAGTATCGACGGACTCCACAACGGAGATGATCTTGACCCCTCGACGCGTGAGGCGGTGCTCAAGCTCGACGAGTTGGAAGAAGTTCCGGCCTAGACGGTCGATCTTCCACACGATCAGGGTGTCGCCCCGCTTTAGCGGGGCGACCGTTTTCTCAAGCACGCTGCGGATTTCACTCTTGCCGGAGATGCGCTCTTTCACGATGCGGTCGCAGTTGATGCGCCGAAGCGCCTCGACCTGGGCGGCGAGCTTCTGGGATTTCTTCGAGATCCTGCAATAGCCAACCCGCATCGGTGCAGCCGTCGCAGAAACGTTCGGTTGTGCGACGGCTGCGCGAAGGCGGAGGACGGTGTGATTTTGGCTGGGGGGACCTGCCAAAATCACGGGAAAACATAGCAAAGTTTCCAGGTCCACTCAATGATTAGCGAATTCTCACAACCGAACGGTTTCGCGACTGTCAATATCTCGCGAGAACCTCATGAATACCAAGCTGTTGTTGTGGTCCATGGGCGGACTCCTGTCCGTGTCCGCCCCAGCCTTCGCTCTGGAAGCCAAGCAATGCCTTCCAGCAACCGAGATGCAGGCGGCGCTAAAGGCCGAAGGCCAGGTGCCGGTCGTCACCGGCAACCGCGTGACCACGCGCGTGGATCGGCCCGTGAACATCTTCACCGCCGGAACGGACGGCACGGGCTACGAACTCGAAGGCGATCAGCCGCGTGGCACACCGTCGAAAACGGTGTGCGTGATGTCGCGCTATCACGACGTCCGGCTCAACGACATCACCTCGCCGGTTATCCCGGCCTGGGCGTTGATCGGCAACGACACCAAGGCCGCTAATGACCATTGCCGCGCCACGAATGCGGGGCTGTGCGAAAGCTACGACGACTATGTGAAGCGCGGCGCACCCAAGGGGCTGCGCGTCATGCTCGTCGCCCGCGTTGACTTCATCAACGCCGACGGCACGCGCCGTAACGGGCGTTTGCTCACCGTCCTGACCTGGGTGGATAAGAAGCTGGCCGATGTGACGGCGACGAATAGCATTGGCGCGAGCGAGACCGTCGGTGGACTGGAAGACGTGAACTACACGCAGTTTGCGGGGAATTTCCTGGCCAGCAGCAAGCGCTAGCCGAACATATTATCGGGGTTGATCTGCATGGTGTTCGCCGCGACCGGCGCGACAGGGGCCGGCGGTTTGGCAATGCCTAGCGCCGCGTCGCGGTAGGTCGGCGATAGTGGCGGCACGGCGGCGAGTGATCCGGCCTGAGCCGTATCGTCCTCATAGGCGCGGCTCTTGGCATCCGCCCGTTGAAGCCCAATGCCGTTCAGAGTGTCGTCGTTGCGGACCGCCAGCGTCGCGTCGTTTTCGCGGCCGGCCTGGATCTGGCGCTGGATCTCGACTCCACGCTTCAGGTTCGGGTCTTCCTGGAGTCTCGTAAATTCGCCGCGCTCGTCGGGCTTGAGCGTGCCCTTGGCGTCCTTGTCCATCAGGTCATAGAAGCGCTTCATCTTGCCGCCGGTGACGCGCACTTCCTCGCGCGTCTGGCCGGTCTTGGCCATCATGGCGTCTTCCCAATCGGCCATGTTGTCGGGGTCCTGGAACCAGGTCGCCAGCGCCTTCCACTGCTTACCGTCCATGGTCTGTCCGGCATAGGTGTGGCTTGTCGCCAGCCATTGAGCTTCGTGCTCACGCTGGCGTTCCTGCTCCTCGGCAATGACCGCGATCATGTCGCGGAACTGGTCGGCGTTCTCTTCTTCCCGTTCGACCTTGAGCTGTTCGCGTGATTTCTGACCGATGGGGCCGCCGTTGCCGAGCATCTTGTCGGCGTCGAGGTTTTGAACCTGGCTCGCCTGGGCCTCGATGGCGGCGGCCTTCCAAAACGGGATCTTGAGGGATAGCGGCGCGCCGAACGCGCGGGCGGCGACGGCCATGGCCGTATCGACCTGCATCTCGTCTTGCTCATCGTTCCTGCCGATATGCAGGTCGATGTCGCTGTCTGCCCCTGATTGCACTTCGCCCATGCGGCCTATTATCGGCGTGAGAGTTTAATATCACTTTGATTTTACTTTGGATTTTATTCAAATTGTATCTATCGCGGCCGCTGGCCGAGTAGTCGCGCCGCCGCAAAGTACAGCTTGACCGCGAGCCGCTTTAATCGGTCAATCCAGCACCATTCCTTGCTGGACGACCGCCATGTCAAAGCCGCTCGACCCCGTCGAACCGTCCAAATGGCAGGCCGACGCCAAGGACAAGGCCAAAGAACCGCTCAATCGCGCCGCCGAGGGCCGCACAGACACTCCAGAACAGCAAAGCGGCAAGGTCTCAGAGACCGTCCGCCGCGACAGGCCGCATATGGCCCCGCATCCCGGGGGAAGCCTGCGTACTGTTGAAACTGGATTTGCCTACCAGCGAGTTTCGCAGGAGCAGGCCCAGATCAAGAAAGAACAAGCCGCAGATCGCATCTCAAAAAGTTTGCAAAAAGACAGCGGCTCGGAGAATAATAAAGACAACAGTCGCACAGACGACCGAGGAAGATGAGGATATGTGTTTATTGAAGGAAGTAAAGAATACCTAGAAACTGAAACGTCGCGACTGCTTCAAACCAAAGACGGCCCCGCGTTCGTCGTCACCCTCACGAACTGGCACTGGGATGTGCTCAAGTTCTGTGAGGAGAATTACCGCTTCAAAGATGATGGCTGGTACATCGACGCCGCCTGGGACGACGCACAGCGCGAATTCCAGGAAAACGGAATCCCACTTGGCGAGACCTTCAGCCGAGGCATAGCCCATGTGGCTCTGCTTGCCGCCGAGAGCGAGCTCGACGAACTCGAAGGACGCGCCAACACCATGCGTAAGGCCGACTGGAAGGCTGACGTCATGCGCCGATCAACAAATGGCACTATAGATTGAAGCGTTAGCATCTGCTATTTCCTCGCGCATTAGCTGTATCTGCGGGGGCCGATATGACTGTACCTGACCTTGATCCTGATCGTGCGCCGCCGCTTCCCGCCGCCGCGCCAATCACTCCAAGCCCATCGAACTCACCGGCTATCGGATATAAAGGCCCGATCCAGATTCCGGCGTCCATCGCGCGCCATGGCGGCGCTTTGCGCTGGATGGTCGGCGTGGCCAGAAACGGCCTGTTGCTGATCATCGCCGTGGGCGCGCTCGAACTGATACTGCCCAAGCCCTACAAAATCTCAGCCATGATCGGCGGGTTTCAAGGCGCGGTCGATTCCGCCGAACTCGCCAAGAAGCAGGCGGAACAGGCGAAGTTCGATGCGGCCGTGGCCGCCGCGCGCGCCGAAGGCGAGCGCTCCGTCACCGCCAAATACGAAGCCCAGATTGCAACGCTCAATCGCGATCTGGACGTGACAAGCACCGCGTACCAGACCCTCTATCAACGGTCGAATGCGCTGGCCCAGGGCTACATTCAGATTCAAACCCAGATGCTGCAGTTTCGCCAACAGGCCATCGCCCGCACGCAAGGCGGCGCGGCGGCGGCGGCGAACATCTCGGGCTTCTTCTGCGGTCTCGGGATGATCACCGGCGATGAAAGCGACTCCAGCGGCTTTTGCGCCGGATCGCGCCGCGTTCAAAATCAGATGGCCGAAGAGGTGGATCAGCGCGGCGTTTCCTACGAAGAACTCTCGACCGCTTTGTTTGGCGGGCTTCCCGATCCCGCGACCATGCGTGTGAGCGAGGATCAAAGGCTTCAGGGCAACGCCGCGGTCACGTCGCCGCCCGCGGCCGCGGCGTCTTCGCCGTAGAGTACACGTGGCGCTACCCTGCTGGACACCCAGCGCCAGCATGGCTGGTCGGCTCAGCGCCAAGTCGCTGCGTGCCGAGGGCGGATGCTTCCAGCGTCCGTGCGGAGTGGGTGTCGGACAAGAACGTTCTCAACGGCTAGTCCGGTGAGAAGGACTTACGATTTATTTTTGAGCTTCAGCGCGCACGGGACCAGAGGTCATGACAAACCAAATTAAGAAGACACCGACGGTCTGCATCGTCGAGAGCCTTGGGTTTTTGGAAGAAGACACGCACCGAGAAGGCGAAATCATTGCGCGGACATTACGTCTGTCCGGCAAGGAGACGCACTATTCGTATATCAGGACTAGCGAGGAGCTACGGGCCTATGTCGAGGAGTTCGGCCGGTCTCCGCATCGCTACCTGCACGTTTCGTGTCATGGCAATGAAGAGGAATTTGGCACTACGACCGGGAGTCTCGACGCGGAGGATTTCGCTGATCTCTTGGCGCCGCATGTGGCCAAACGCCGGGTCTTCCTCTCAGCCTGTCTGGCCGCCGAGAGCAAATTCGCCAGAAGACTCCTGCTCAAAAGCGAGTGTTACAGCGTGCTCGCGCCGGTTGGCGAAATCGGATTTGACGACGCAGCGATCTTTTGGACCTCGTTCTACCACGTAATGTTCAAGACCAACTTTGACTCGATGAACCGCGCGGCGATCATCAAGGCGGTTAGTCAGTGCGCGAGCCTGACTGGCGAGACATTCCGTCTTTTTTGGAAGCATAAGGACAAAGTGATTTCCGAAACCATCGGACCCGCGACCTAGTCTGGCGGGACGCTGGTACCCGGAGCGATCAAAGCGAATAGGGCGGCGTCATGTATAGAGTCCCAAGAACTGCGGATCGTCGTAGTAGTTCGACCGCCTGGTGACGAGCGGGCGATCCCCGCCGATGAAGACCAGTTGCAGGCCCGTGGCTCTATCAAAGGCCTTGGCGATTTCATCGACGCGCATCAGGGGACGGGCGTGCGCCGTCCTGTTGAGCGAGACGGTTTCGCTCTCGGATGTTGATGTCGATGCGCCCTTGCTCGTAGAGGCTTGGGCTGACAAGCCGGTCGTGACCGACTTGCCGGCGCTGTGCGAGACATCGCTCGCGCCGCTGCGCGTGAACAGCGACATCAATCCTTCGCCGCCCTGGCGGCCTTGTAGCGACGAGAGCGCGGCCATCTGCGATTGGCCGTCATTGGCGCCCTCGCTGCGGGATTGGCCGTGGGTCTCTCCGTCGGTGGTGGACGTGCCGGTCCCGGTTGAAGTCTGCGACGATGATCCGCGCGTCTCCACCACCACCTGGGCTTCGCCCATGCGCTTGGAAATCCATTCCAGCGTCGTGAGATCCGTGTTGCCGAAGAACTGCAACATCCCGGCGTTGCCGAGGAAGGTTTCCCAGCTCTCCTGATAATGGCGCTTGAGCTGGGTCAGGTCCTGAAGCACCGGCCACAGTTTGACGCCGTATCCGGCCATCAGGCCGGCGGCTTTCTCAATGACTTCGAGACGCCCCAGCGCCGCGAACTCATCCATCACGAACAGAACCGGGTGCCCGGTTGCCGGCGCGGCCAGTCCGACGGCCTCCATGCGGAACAGCACCAGGTTCAGGATCAGTCGCAAGAACCGCGCATGGGTCGCGAGGAACCGCGCCGGAAGACAGAGATAGACTGTCATCCCGCCGGAGGCGGTCTTGAGTTCGTCCAAGCTGAAGGAGCTTGTCGCCAGCACGTTCGCGACCGCTGGCGAGTCCAGAAACTTGGTGTTGCGCCGTGCGGTGGAGAGCACCGAGCCGCGTTCGTTGTCGCCCATGGCGCGGAGCGATTGGGAAGCGCCATCGACCACGCCTTTGACATGCGGGTTCGCGATGTCGGCGTTCTCCATATGACTCCACAGAGCGGCAAACCGATCCAGGCGTTTGCCCGTCCGTTCCGTGACCATTTCGGCCATGTCGGCGTCGCCTTGCGTCAGCAAGGTCCGCAGGCGCGCGAGCGTAATCTCGCCGTCGCCTTCCGTGGCAGCGACGTGCAAAATCAGCCCCTCGATAAGCTGGCGGCTGCTTTCGTCCCAGTGAACGTCATGTCCGCCACTGGGAACGACGAGCGCATCGCCAATAGCGCCAGCGATGTCGATGGCGCTATCGCTCGTCACGTCGATCAGATCGAAGGGATTGAACGAGCCCAGGAGCGCATCGGGCACGCCGGACACAAGATAGGGGTCGATCACCACGACCTTATGTCCCGGACGCCTGGCCCGTGTGGCAGCGGTGCGCGCGGCGTTCTCGCCCTTGGGGTCGATCACCACGCAGCTTCCGGGCCAAAGGCAAAGGTTGGGGATGATCGCCGAGACGCCCTTGCCGGCGCGAGACCCGGCGACCGTCACCATGTGCCGATTGTCGAAGCAGCCGACGGGAGAGCCGTCAGCATCGCGGCCGATCCAGATATGACCGTCCTGCCATGGTGGCGAAATTTTTGACCAGTCGGCAGTGCCGAGACTGTCCGGTGTAGAACGCGGCCATTGCTCAATCATTACCCGCCCCCAGGTTGAGGGCCGGAACGGTACAGGGTCAAGGATTACGCGTCTATCCGCTGAAAGGGCAGCAAGGGTGAGGCCACCGAATCACGTTATGGTGGAATTCTCCCGTGCCTTGGCATATTATGAAAAGTGTAGGGCGCACTTTTGGGTTTCTACGAAACCCGTGCGTGGCGGCCAGTTTGGCCGCTCGGGAACCTTTCATCATCCCGAACCCTGCCGACCGGGGGTGAACCCCCGGACCCCAAGGCGGGGCGTCCAGTGCGAGCGCGTTCCAGCGCTGCACTTAGGCCCCGAAGATTACCGCCTGTTCGGCGGTGCGCTTTGAACTGGTCCCGCGTATCCCGCACCCCTTCAAAGCGCCGCTGTTGACGCCCGTTCGGACGCCAACGCCAAGGGGTCAGTACAGTCTCGTTGTTGATGAATTCGAACTGGGCTCAGGGGGGCGTTCCAGTGGCGATTTACAGCTTCAATGTGTCGAGCATCGGCAAGGCGACGCACGCCGCCGGAACCGCTGGCGCACATCTCGCCTACATCGGCCGTGCCGATGCGAGCCCCACCATTCTTGCCAACAACATACCCGCGCATGCAGTGGCGGCCCGGTCCTGGATGGACCGCGCCGAGCGCGGCGACCGCGCCAATGCGCGGCTCGGCGACAAGCTGCGCGTGGCATTGCCGCGCGAGCTGTCCCTCGAAGAGCGGTCGGACCTCGTGCGCGATTTCATGGCGCAGATCGGCGGCGACCGGGTGTCGTGGTTCGCCGGCATCCATCAATCCGGCGACGACAGGCATAACCCGCACGTCCACATCTTCGTGCGGGATCGCGATCATGAGACCGGCCGTCGGGTTCTCAAACTCTCCGACAGCGCCCGCGATCGCGCGAAGGCTGGGCTTGAGCCCAAGGCCGTCGATTGGCTGCGCGAGCGATGGGAGACCATCTGCAACGCCCATCTCGAGAAGGCGGGCGTCGCCGCACGCATCGACCGGCGGACGCTCGAAGCCCAGAACATCGACCGCGTGCCGACGATCCACCTTGGCCCACGTGGCCAGGTGATCGAGCAGTTCGTCCAGCGGCCGGCATCGAAGAAGGTCCGCAACGCTCTCGGCCGCGAGGTCGATTACGTGACGATTGACCAGGGCCGGACCCGTCGCGAACGCCACGCCGAGATCGAGGATATCAATCTCGAACGCGCGATCAGATCTCCCAACTTCGAGACGCGGGCGCGCGCGAAGTGGGAGAAGGATCAACGGCAGCTCGACCGCGATCTTGAAAAGAAGCTGATCGACGCCGAGCGGAAACTGACCATCGAGCGCCGGGCGTTGCGTGGTCGCTACCGGACCAGGTTCGAAGATTTGAGAACCCAGCAGAACGAACAGCAGGCCGCAGCTCGGACGCGCGTCGATGCGATCCATAAGCCCATCGCATCCGCGCTACGCCGCGCGCAGGCAAGCGAACGGCTCGACCTGCGCATTCGGTCGTCATCCGTTTGGCAACGCCTTCTCCTCGCCATCGACTTCACGGGCCAGGCCAAGGGACGGCGTGAAGCCGCACGGCACGCCTTGAGCGTGCGCCACCAGGGCCAGCGCCAGGCGGTCATCAACAACAGGAAGGCGGCGCACAGCCGCACCGAGGAAGCGGTCGCTTCCCGTTTCGCGCCGCTGCGCGAAAACCTCATCCGTGAACGAGATGAGGCCACGAAGAGCAAGCGCGACCGGCACCTGGAAGTCAGGAAGATTGCCGACGCCGCGCGCCAGGACCGCGAAGCCCAGCGCGAACGCGGGCGACGGCAGCTCGACGGCTTCATCGCCGTGGCGAAAGATCACATGGCCGGTCGGTCCCAGCCTTCGCCCGGTCGCGATCTAGGCCGATAGCAGGATCGGAAGACAGGAAGTGGCGTAGGCCCGGCAGCCGTCAACCCAGCTCGCTTCCTTCGCCTTCGGCTTCGTGCAGCTCCGCTCCTTGCAGGTGCGCTATCGCGCAGGGTTTGACCGCCGCCTCATGCCTGCGCCCATCGCTCACCATGCAGTAACGGATCAATCCGCCACTGCATGAAGCAAGGCGAGATCCCGTCAAAGTTCAAGCTCAGCTTGCCCCTCTGGAATGTGAACGTCCTGCTGCGCGACGGGTTTAGGATTCGCCGTCTTGTAGCCAATCTGGATCGCGACTTCCTCGACGCCCTTACGATGATCGGCGTTGCCCGAAATCACGCTGTGCCGGTTGACCACGTGCATAGTTCCAACGCCGTCATACAGCTGTTCAATCGAGGCATGCCGCGCGTTCAACACCAGCACGGATGCGCCGCGCGCAGCGGCTGCGACCGCTGCCTTCTTCAGGCGTTCTTGGTCGGCCCAGGAAAAAATGTTCTCGTTATATTTCAGGAAGCCGTTGTTGTTGTGCGCAACGGTGTAAGGCGGATCAAGGAAGACAAAGTCTCCGGGGCCTGCTTCCACTAGAGTCGCCTCAAAGTCCTTCGTCGTGATCGTCGCCTTTTTAAGTACAGACGACACCCACTCGAAATCATCCGTTTCCATTAGCACTCGATCTTTCGTGCCTCTGGGAACGTTGAACTCCCCTCGCAGGTTAACCCGATATAGGCCGTTCCAACAGGTTCTGTTCAAATAAATGAAGCGAGCGGCTTCAGCATGACTCTCACTCTGCGGAGTTTCGCGAGCCGTATAGTAGAATTTGTCAGAGTGCTGGCGCGCGTACACTTCGAGATGCGCGAGTACAGACTCCCAATCATCCCTGATCGCATTGTATGTAGCGACGAGCTTTTCATTCGCGTCCGAAAGAACTGCGTTGTCTGGTTCCTGGGCGAAGAAAATCGCGCCGCCGCCGAGGAACGGCTCGACATAGCGGTCGTATGCCTCAGGGAAAAGCCAGGAGTAGGATCGCGCGAGCCATCTCTTGCCTCCCGCCCACTTCAGGAACGGTTCACGCATCGGGGCTGATGACGCCGCTGCCCGAAAGGTTCTCGAAGACACTTTCGAGCACTTCGATGTCCCGTTCCTTGTATTTTTTTCCGAACGGATGCGCCGGAATCCTGCGTATGCGGTTCACTTCATCAAACCACTTGAGATAGCGGGCCGCATGGGCTTCGTCCGGAAGGCGGATGCTTAGCGCATCGCTGAACTTCGGCCAGTTTTCTTTAGCTTCCACGATCTTACGAAAGTCTATGAAGTCGATATAGGTCTCAAGAGGGCCTTGGTCATCGACCTCAGCGGCGATCTGCTTCTTAAACGCGTCCGCCAGGATTTCCTTGTTTTTTGTGGCCTGCTGGAGATATTTTTCACCGCCATAGGCCTCTTTCAATCGAGACACGATGAAAGCGGGAACCTGTTCCTGTATAATGCGCACCTTCTGATCCGCGCGCTTAGTAATTTCTTCTTCGTTCTCTTTGACGAATTCATCGTATCCGGCGGGCGTGAAATTCGGGAACTTCGCCTTTACGATGTCCGCGAGACGATGGAAGTAACGCGTTGGTCCGCCAGACCCAAACGGAACTTTAAATCGCGCTGAGAACGCACTGTCCGTTGAGGTTCGTATAACCTCAAGGATAGGTTCTATAAAGCGCTCGACTTCTTGAAGTAACTCGGTTTCTGTTAAGTTTCTCGGATCGTTGCCAGTTTCTTTATGGATGAACGGGCATAGCTCACCGAGAAGTCGAATGTATGCTTCAACAGCCACATTCGTGCAGAGCATGCCGGCTTTGCCTGAATCCCATCTCACGATGTTGGCCTGCCGCACGAGGTCAAAATAGTCCGACAGCACCGACGATGTCGCATTGATCGTCAGCGTGGGGGTGTCGCCGCTAAGCGGTCCCTGGATAAAGCGCGTCGGCTTCGACCTCGTTCGGCCTATCAGCCCAGAGGACACAATGGCGTTGATGATGGATGTGAGCGTTAGCGTGCGCTCCGGTCCATCGGGCAAATCGGCACTCTTGAAGCGATCCTCAAACGGGCCGCCGATATCGGATCGAAGCTGCTCTATGACGCGTGCGGCAATGGCGCGTCCCTGGCGCTGGCGATCCTCAGAATGTAGATCCTGCTCCCCTCTCAACTCATCGAGGAGGCCGGGCGCGACCATTTTTTGCTGGCTGTTGATCGTCTTGAAGAGCTTCCCTTCTTCCTCGCCCGGCAGCTTTTCAAACGCGATCACGGGCACGCGGTGGGAGGGGTGATCTTCAGCAAGTTCCGCGTAGCCATACAGTCGGTGCTGCCCGTCGATCACCCAAACCGATTTGTAATCGGCCGGGAGCGTGAGCGTCCCCATCGTCGTGCCGTCTTCGGTCTGAGGCGCGGCGAGATCGAAGCGCGCCGCACTCTTCAGGTTCACGATGATGGCGTTTGCGAAATATCCGCCTTCACGTATGAATTTCGCGACGGCCTGGAGGCGCGAACGGCTAACCAGGCGCTGATAACTCGGGGCCGCCTCAGGATCGCGAAGGTCGCGGTGGTTTACGTAGGCAATCGGTAGGAGCTTTTTTGCCGGCGCGACGAAGAAGTACGCTTGGCAGCCGCCGATCTTTGTCCGGATCGCTGGAACCGTGATGTCCCGCAGCGCGTCCACTCTGGTTGCCGACAGGTAGGTTGCGTGAAACTGATATCGCCCGGCCGGACCAAGTCGCTTCGCGATTTCTGAAAAATATCGAAGATCGGTTTCAGTGACGGGGCGAATGTTATGTTGATTGGCTAGCGCCTTGTCCGCCGCGCTCCACTCGATATTGCGCGTAACAAACAGCCAAAGGAACTTTTGCCCGCCGTCCTTCCCCGTATACTTCTTGATGGCGCTGGCGATGGCCTTTTTATTCGACTCAAGGTCGGCGAGGTCTTTCTTCAGAGAGCGCTTGCTGCGTGTCTCACAAGCTCTGCACTCTGCGACGACAACGGTCTCGTCATCAAAAGCAAGGACATCTATCTGCTTGGTGACGGCTACGCCGTCGTGTCGTGACAGCTCAAGGGTGAACTTCCGTCCCGCGTTCAGGTTCGGGTAGCCGAATAGATATAGTATTGACCAAAAGTCATTCTCAAGGAGTTCGTCGTAGCTTTTACCGCGCTTGAGGCGAACTTTCTGGCCACGACCTGGGGTGCGCTCCCAGCCTTCCGCGATCAACTCATCTGCTTTTGCGGACGGAACGCTTTGAAGGTCGTAGCGCGACTTGCGCTTTTTGTACTCGGCGACCCGCGCCATCTTCTCGCTAACAAGCGGCCCTAGCATTGCTGACCAATCCCCCGACTCGTCGGCTCAGCTTAAGCGGGTGAGTCCGAGTGCGCTACGACCATTTATAGCGGCCGATAGGCTCCAGCATCCAGATTGGTTCTGCTCAAGCCAGCCGGCGATGGCCCCGTCGGTCGCAGAGGGTGGCGCTCTGGGACCCGTTGAGCGTGTGGATAAGCCGTCCGCCATCAACGACCACGGGCCGGGAATCTGCTAGTTTCGGCTCGTTAGATTCGGCCAAGAAAAGCTGTGTAGGGGAAAAAGACCTACACAGTTCCTGCACAGCCGATATTGGGCCTATTTTTCCCTTAAAATACAGAGTCTTATAATTAGCTCTGCATTTCGCCGGGATGAGCGGGATTAGGGGCCGCTCCTAAACCCCCGCCGACCAGCAGAACAGCGGTCCGTCTTCCTCGTCCTCGCGCTCGCCCGTGCGCGCGAAGCCGTTGGCTTCCAGCACCCGCTGCGAGGGAGCGTTGTGGATCGAGGTCTCGGCGGTCACGGTGGTTACGCGGTGGTCGGCCCGCGCCCAGGCCAGCAGGTCGGCCACGGCCCGTCGGGCGACCCCGCGCCGGCGGCGCGAGGCGGCGACGCCGTAGCCGATCATCACCGTATCGCCGACATAGGGCGTGCGGACCAGCGAGGTCAGGCCCACCACCTCGCCGTCCTCGACGATCATCCAGGCGTTGGGATGGAAGCTTTCCCCGACCTCGGCCGACAGGCCGCGCAGCATGGCCAGCACCTCCGGCGCCTCGACCCCGCCCTCGGCGACGGCCAGGCCGTCCGGGGATTCTCCCGCGATCAGGGCGGCGAAATGGGCGTCGGTGGCTTCGATCAGCATGGGCGGGTTTCTAGAGGCGCTAGCGCCGGGCCGCAACGCCGGGTTGCTCCTGGCTCGGCGTTGGTCCAGGCTGGCGACGCTCAGCACGAGGCTCTCCAGCGGCGCGCAGTGGGGCTCCCGCGCGTCGGCCGACGCCTCGGTCAAGACCACGCTCGCGCCCGATCCCAAACCCGCTTCCGGCGGAGTCTACGACTTCGGCTTGGTGATCTTGACCCCCGAGGCCAGCAGCTGCGGCTTGACGTTCAGGGCGTAGTCCTCGTCGAACCTGGCCTGGGCGTCGGCCTTGACCGCGGCGATCACCCGGTCGCGGGCCTCGCGGGCGGGCGGGAAGTTGAGGTCGCAGCTGCTGGCCGCCGGATCCTGGCCCTGGTCGGCCGCGCCGGTCTCGCCGGTGGGCAGTTCTTCCGACACCGGATCGGTGCAGCCCAGCAGGCCGGTCATCGACGAGAAACAGATCGACCGCTGCAGATAGGCCCGCAGCCGCCAGCCGCATTGCGCGGCCCGCTGGTCGGCGCCGTCCGGGACCTTGCGATCGACGTCGTAGCGCAGGAACACCTGGTGGCGGACCATGGCGCTTTCCGCCCGCCGGGCCTTGGTCAGGACCAGCCGCAGGTCGTCGGCGGCGACCGTCATGGTGGCGCTGGCGCCCTTGACCGTGCTGGGCTGGGCGGCCACTGGCGGCGGCGGTCCGGCTTGCATGAAGAGGTCCCCCTTGGTTGCGAAACAACCTTAGGGTTGGCCCTATTCGGCCGTCAAATGGCGTAGCCAGTTAGGTCCAGTAAAGCCCTACCGCCCGACCCGCCGGCGCAGGGCGCCGCGCATGAAGTCCTGGGGCGGATCGGCCTCGGCGATGATCGAGTCGCGGATGGCGCGGGGCTCGCCGAACAGGTGGCCCTGGCCGTAGCCGATGTCGAGCTCCAGCACGTCGACCACCTGGCGCTCGTGCTCGACCTTCTCGGCGATCACCTCGATGCCGTAGCGGCGGGTCAGACCCGCGAAGTCCTCGGCGTTGAGGTCGGGCAGCGAGGCGATGACCAGCTTGCCGTCCTGCTCCTCCAGCTGGTCCAGCATCATCTGGGCGCCGACCTTCAGGAACTTGACGTCGGCGCGGGCCAGGTCCTGGAAGTCCAGGTCCAGGTCGGTGACCTTGTCCAGGCTGAAGCGGAAGCCCAGGCTGGCGAGACGCGCCATGTGGCGGGCCTCGACCGGGCCGCGGTCGTTGAAGGCGGCCTGGCCCAGCTCGAAGATCAGGGCCCCGTGCAGGTCCTTGTTGACCTGCAGGAACTCCAGGAACTGGGCGAAGAACACCTCGTCGGCCAGGCTGGCCAGCGAGATGTTGCAGAAGATCCCGACCTTGCGGTCCTGCTTGGCCAGGCGGCGGACGATCTGCACGCAGCGGAACAGCAGCAGGTTGTCGATCGCGGCGGTCAGGCCCTCGGGCTCGGCCACGGCCAGGTACTCGGCCGGCATCATGATGCGGCCGGTGTCGTCGCGCAGGCGCGAGAAGCTCTCGTAGAAGACGGTGCGGCGCTGGGGCAGGCTGACCACCGGCTGCAGGTAGAGGTCGACCCGGTTTTCGGCCAGGGCGTCCTGCACCACCTCGATCAGGGCGCTGGACTGGGGCGAGCGGCCGCGCGGCTCGGCGCGGGCCACCTCGACCTGGTAGCTCAGCTGGTGCTCCAGGCGCTCGCTCATGCGCACGACCAGGTCCTCCAGCTGGTGGACCTCGGTGGTCAGCTCGGCCGAGCGGCGCTGGGCGTCGTCGGCGACGGTCTCCAGCAGGCCGGTGATGCGGGCGTCGACCTTCTCGACCTGTTCCAGCAGGATGCCGTGGGCCTCGCGGATGGTCTCGATGTCGACCCGCAGGGCCGCGCCCTGCAGGACGTTGGCGATCACGCCGTGGATGGCGAAGCACAGGCCCATGGCGCCGATGAAGGCGGCCAGGCCGACGGCCGGCGTCGCTCCCATCCGCCACAGGGCGAGGGAGACCACCAAGGCCAGACAGAGATAGGCGCCGGTCAGCAGCGCCAGCATCAGCCTTCGCATGCGAGTTCCCTACGAATCGTCAAGCTCAGTATGCGAGTCGCGCTGGCCGTGAGTCGAACAGATTAACGACTCTGAGCCATTACGCCGCGCCTTAACCACAAATCAGCTCTTCGTGAACGCGCGGAAAAGGTTAACGGCGCCGAGGTCTTGGGGTCCCGAGAAGGGGGCAGGGCTATCGGATAGGGTTCCGCTCTGAAAATCTGTCATCCCGGACAAGCTCGGCGGAGCCGGGCGCCGATCCGGGACCGCCGCAAGCCCTGAGCTCACGCTCCGGTCCCGGATCTTCGCGCTGCGCGCTCGTCCGGGATGACAACCATTCTGAATCATAGGCGATAGCCCTCGCCCACGGAGGAGAGGATCCGCTTCCACCCGTAAGGGTTCGCCGCGACACCGCGCCATCCAATCGCCGCATGACAGCGTGACCTTGGACTGATAATCGTTCGCAAGTTTTTCCGGTGCGACCATGTCCGACGCTCTCAGCCTAGCTCCCGAAATCGCCGCGATCCCCGCCGCCCGCGACGGCGAAAGCCCGCTCAGCAAGGCCCGCAAGGGTCAGCGGGGCGTCATCGTGCGGGTCGGCGGCGAGACGGGGCGGTCGGAGTCGATCGACCCCGAGGAGCTGGAGCGCCGCCTGCTGGAGATGGGCTTCGTGGAGGGCGCCGTGTTCGAGGTGCTGCACGAGGGGCTGTTCGGCCGCGATCCGATCGCCGTCCGCATCGACGACATGCGCGTGGCCCTGCGCCGCCGCGAGGCCGCCGCCGTCACCGTCCAGTTCGAAGAGGCCTGACGCCTTGACCGACACCGCCGCCGTGCGGCCCGCGCGCCTGGCGCTGGTCGGCAATCCCAATTCCGGCAAGACCGCCCTGTTCAACGCCCTGACCGGCAGCCGCCAGAAGGTCGCCAACTACGCCGGCGTCACCGTCGAGCGCAAGGAGGGCGTGCTGACCCTGCCGGGCGGCCGCGGGGCCCACGTGCTGGACCTGCCCGGCACCTATTCCCTGCGGGCCCGCAGCCCCGACGAGGTGGTGACCCGCGACGCGGTGCTGGGCCGCTTGTCGGGCGAACAGGCGCCGGACGTGCTGATCTGCGTGGCCGACGCCACCAACCTGCGGCTGGTGCTGCGGCTGGTGCTGGAACTGAAGCAGGTGGGGCGGCCGTTCGTGCTGGCCCTGAACATGTTCGACATCGCCCAGCGCCAGGGCCTGCGGATCGACCTGGAACGGCTGTCGGCCGAGATCGGCGCGCCGATCGTCACCACCGTGGCCACCCGCAAGCGCGGCCTGGAGGAGCTGGTCGCCAAGGCCGACGCCCTGTCGATCAGCCATGCGGGCGAGCACGAGAACGTCTGGCGCGAGCCGACCGCCGCCGAGATCCGCGCCGCCCACCGCGAGGCCCAGCGGATCGTCAAGGCCTGTGTCCGCCCGCCCGAGCGCCCCGACACCGTCACCGGCAAGGTCGACGCGGTGCTGCTGCACCCGGCCGCCGGCCTGCTGATCCTGGGCTTCCTGCTGTTCGTGATGTTCCAGGCGGTGTTCACCTGGGCCGAGCCGCTGATGGGCCTGATCGAGGCCGGCTTCGCGGCCCTCAGCGCCGGCGTGGCCGCCGTCCTGCCCCACGGCCTGTTCCAGAGCCTGATCACCGACGGCCTGATCGCCGGGGTGGGCAGCGTGCTGGTCTTCCTGCCGCAGATCGTGATCCTGTTCTTCTTCATCCTGGTGCTGGAAGACAGCGGCTACATGACCCGCGCCGCCTTCCTGATGGACAAGATCATGGGCGGGGCGGGCCTGCACGGTCGGGCGTTCATCCCGCTGCTCAGCAGCTTCGCCTGCGCCATTCCCGGGATCATGTCGACGCGGGTGATCGACAACAAGCACGACCGGCTGACCACCATCCTGGTGGCCCCGCTGATGACCTGCTCGGCGCGGATCCCGGTCTACACCCTGATCATCGCCGCCTTCATTCCCCATACCAAGGTCTGGGGCCTGTCGCTGCCGGGCCTGGTGATGTTCGGCCTCTACGCCAGCGGCATCGTCAGCGCCCTCCTGGTGTCGTTCGTGATCCGCAAGATCTTTTGGCGCGGCACGGTCGAGCCGTTCATGATGGAGCTGCCGACCTATCGCTGGCCCGAGCCGCGCAACGTGCTGATGAACCTGTGGACCCGGGCCCGGATCTTCATCGAGCGGGCCGGCCGGATCATCCTGCCGCTGATGGTGCTGGTCTGGGCGCTGTCGACCTTCCCCTATCCGCCGGAAGGGGCGACGGGACCGGCCATCGACTACAGCTTCGCCGGCCGGATCGGGCACTTCATCGCCCCCGTCATGCAGCCCATCGGCTTCAACTGGCAAATGACCGTGGCCCTGATCCCCGGCTTCGCGGCGCGCGAGGTGGCGGTGGCGGCCCTGGGCACCGTCTACGCGGTGGGCGGCGACGACGAGGCCGGCACCAACCTGGGCGTCCTGCTGTCGCACCAGTGGTCGCTGGCCACGGCCCTGTCGTTCCTGGCCTGGTACGTCTTCGCCCCGCAGTGCGCGGCGACCCTGGGCGTGGTCAAGCGCGAGACCAACGGCTGGCTGTGGCCGACCGTGATGTTCCTCTACATGACCGCCCTGGCCTACCTGGCCTCGTTCGTCACCTACCACGTCGCCGTGGCGATGGGGGCGGGGTAGGGAGCTCCAACGGGGCTCGCTTTCCCCTTCATGTTGTCATCCCGGAAAGCGCGCAGCGCTTGTCCGGGACCCAGGACAGCCGCAAGGCCTTCGCCCAGTCCCCTGGGTCCCGGACAGCCTCTACGAGGCTTCCGGGATGACAACGAAGGGAGGCGAGCTCGGCCCACTATGTACCGATCAATTCCCCGCCTGGGCCAGCTGCAGCGCGGCCTGGTACTCGGCGGCGGTGATCGGCTTGGTCTTCAGGGTGAAGCGGTTGTCGGCTGTCCCCAGCAGGGCGCGGGTGGGGATCACGTGGCGGTCGATGCCGCCCTCCAGGGTCAGCACCGCGTCGCGCCAGAAGGCGTCCTGCTTGAAATAGAAGCAGTGGGCCGTGGCCGGGTTGACCCGCTGGGCGAGGCTCAGGTCCAGGCTGTTGAACAGGGCGCTGCAGTCGATGTCGCAGAACGAGGCGGGCGCGTCGGCCGGCAGGCCCACCCGGCCGGCCCGCGGCGTCGGCTCGCCGTTCTTGAGGTCCGAGATCTTCAGCACGCTGTCGAAGCGGTTCGAATAGAGGGTGGTGCGGCCGGCGTACTTGTTGAACCAGCGGCCGCCGTCCTGGCTGGCCGACAGGCTGCCCTGCGAGACGTCGCCGGCCACCAGGAGCAGCTGCGAGATCGACCAGGCCTTGGCGTTGGTCTTGATGTCCTGATAGGCCCAGCTGAAGGCCTGGCGCACCACGAAGGCCCCCATCGAATGGGCCATGAGGCTGACCCGGATCTGGCAGTCGGGGACCAGGGCGCCGACGAACATCGTCAGGGCCGAGTCGATCAGGCCGTTGGCGCTGGCCCGGGCGTTGCTGCGGTCGGCGTAGTAGCCCAGGGTCTCGCCCAGCGACGGCCAGTCGTAGCTGACATAGACGCCGGTCCAGCCATGGGCCGCCAGCTTGGCGCGGTTGTCGGCGTCGCCCTTCAGGGCGTCCTTGAAGCTGGTGTTGAAGCCGTGGACGTAGAACAGCAGGTCGCCCCGGGGCAGGCCCTGCGGGGTCTTGTCGGTGAAGCTGTCCAGCACCGCCTTGCGCCAGGCCGTGGGACTGAGCGGGGTCTGGGCGCCGCCGTCCTCGATGCGCAGGTAGCGGGCCGGACCGATCTTGCTGTCGTCGGTCTTGGCGCGAAGCGAAATCATGAACGCGGCCATGTCGCCGTCTCCCGGTCTGCCCCGCACGACCCTAGCGCGAAGGCGGCGGGGAGTCTCGGCGCCTGGCCGGGCAGGACCAGCGTCTCCGAACAGGAGCCTTGCGTAACGCGGTTTGCGGATCGGGCGGCCTTCGACGGCGGCGAATGGCAGCCGGGTGCGCTTCGTGCTACCCTCCAGGCATGACGATCCGCGTCAATGTCGCCGATCTGGCTGACCTGGCCGAACTCCTCGCTCACATCGACGCGGGCGAGGACTTCGTGCTGACGCGTGACGGCCAGGCGTTGGCGACGGTGAACGCGCTGAAAAAGGCGACGAACCCGACCCGAAAGCGCGTGCCGGGCGCCTGGGCCCATCTGGGCAAGCTTCAGGATCCGGACCTGTTCCTGCATCCCGATCCCGAGCTTGAAGAGGCCGCCGACGGGCCGATCTTTCCTGAAAAATGAAGCTGCTGATCGACACGCACGTGTTGATCTGGTGGCTCACCGAGCCGTCGCGGCTGTCGTCGCGAGGTCTGGACGCGCTCAACGCCGACAATGTCGAAGTCCTGGTGAGCGCCATCAGCGGCTACGAGATCGAGCTCAAGCGCCCCCTCGATCCTTTGCTTCAACGGATGCCCGCCGACCTGGTAGGTGCGGTGTTCGCCGAAGGGTTCGATTGGCTGGCGATCGCGCCCGAAGACGCGGTCCTGGCCGGACATCTGCCGCGTCACCATCGCGACCCGTGGGACAGGCTGCTGATCGCCCAAGCCGCACGAAGCCAGATCCCCATCCTGACCAAGGACGAAGCGTTTCGGGCCTACGACGTCGAAGTGCTCTGGTAGAGCCCCTACCGCGTCGGGACCGGGTGCTCGCCGCGGTAGTCGTAGAAGCCGCGGCCGGCCTTCTTGCCCAGCCAGCCGGCCTCGACATACTTCACCAGCAGCGGGCAGGGACGGTACTTGCTGTCGGCCAGGCCCTCGTGCAGCACGTTCATGATCGACAGCACGGTGTCCAGGCCGATGAAGTCGCCCAGCTCCAGCGGGCCCATCGGATGGTTGGCGCCCAGCTTCATGGCGGTGTCGATCGCGTCGACCGTGCCCACGCCCTCGTACAGGGTGTAGATCGCCTCGTTGATCATCGGCACCAGCACGCGGTTGACGATGAAGGCCGGGAAGTCCTCGGCGTTGCTGGTGATCTTGCCCAGCGACTTGGCGAAGGCCACGGCCCGCTCGTAGGTCGGCACGTCGGTGGCGATGCCGCGGATGATCTCGACCAGCTTCATCAGCGGGACGGGGTTCATGAAGTGCAGGCCGATGAACCGCTCGGGGCGGTCGGTGGCGCTGGCCAGCCGGGTGATGGAGATCGACGAGGTGTTGGAGGCCAGCAGGGTGTTCTCGCCCAGGTGCGGCTGGAGATTGCGGAAGATCGACTTCTTGATCTCCTCGTTCTCGGTGGCCGCCTCGATCGCCAGGTCGGTCGCGCCGATCAGGGCCAGGTCCTCGGCGGCCGAGATCCGCGCCACGGCCGCGTCCATGGCCGCCTGGTCGATGATGCCGCGATGCACCTGGCGGGCCAGGTTCTTCTCGATCAGGGCCAGGCCGGCGTCGATACGCTCGCGCGAGACGTCGTGCAGGCGCACGTCATAGCCGCCAAGGGCGACGACGTGAGCGATCCCCGACCCCATCTGGCCGGCGCCGATCACGCCGACCGTCTTGATATCCGTCATTCAGACAAGCCTTGCTCTTGGGCCTTGTTCGCGGCGAGGCAGGGCGTCGCGCGCCCGGCCCGGCGTTCATGCCCGCTTTTCTAGCACGAGCAACCCCACAGTCGCCAAGGCTTTGCTGCGACGCAGCGCAAACCGGTCGGAGGAAGGCCCTTGGTCAGCCCCGGAACGGCTGTTCCAGGATCGCCGGCCCCGCCATGGCCGGGTCGCTGATCGAGTCGCCGCCCAGTTCCAGCCGCCCGGCCAGGCGGCGCAGGTAGCCGTCGGCCTGGATCGAGACGTCGTACCAGCCGCCGCTGGCCCGCACGGCCAGGTCCTTGCGGACCTCGCGTCCTGGGGCCAGCCTCAGGCTCCAGGGGCGCAGGCGTTCCTTGTAGGCGTTGGGCGTCGCCGCCAGCCGACGGGCCGCCGCGCCGGGATTGCGCAGGCTCAGGCTCAGCACGCCGGCCCCGGCGGCGGCCAGGGCCCGCAGCATGGGATCCGAGCCCGGCGCCGCGCCGATGAAGTGGCGGTGAAAGCCGTTGGGGCCCAGCACCCACAGGTCGTAGGCCCCGGCCGCCCAGGCGTCGTCGACGCGCTTGCCCGGCTCGACGGTGTAGCGGCGCGGCGGCAGGTCCAGGCGGGTCCGGTCATAGACGTGGAACACGGCCGCGGCCGCCCCGTCGTTGGCGAAGGTCAGGCGCAGGCGGCCGGCGTCGGCCCCCTCGTCGACCCGCGGGGCGTAGGGCAGGGCGCGCGACGGGCGAGGCCCGGCGGCCTGGACCGGCGCGGCCGGCGCGACGGGCGTCGGTGGGGTCGTGCGGCCCTTCAGGGCGGCGGCGCGGGCGGCCAGGGGGCCGGTGTCGGGCAAGGCCCTGGCGAACGGGGCGTCGTTGGGGGTTCGGAAGTCGAAGGCGCTGGTCAGGTCGCCGCACACCGCTCGCCGCCAGGGCGAGATGTTCGGCTCCATCACCCCGAACCGCTTCTCCAGGAAGCGGATCACCGAGGTGTGGTCGAAGACCTGGGAATTGACCCAGCCGCCCCGGCTCCAGGGGGACAGCACGTACAGCGGCACGCGCGGGCCCAGGCCGTAGGGGCGGCCCATGAATTCGTCGCGCTCGGCCTTGGCCTCGGTCGGGTTGCGCACCAGGTGGTGCTCGCCGGCCGTGTCGACCGTCGAGGCGCCCAGGACCTGGCCGTCGGGCCCGAGGGCGGGCGGGGCCGGCGGCGGCATGTGGTCGAAGAAGCCGTCGTTCTCGTCGAACATCACCAGCAGCACCGTGCGGGCCCAGACCTTGGGATCGGCGGTCAGGGCGTCGATCACCCGGGCGGTGTAGTCCGCGCCCTGGGCCGGGCTGGACGGGATGGGATGCTCGGAATCGGCGGCCGGGGCGACGATGTACGACACCTGCGGCAGGGTCCCGGCCAGCACGTCCTCGCGCAGGCCGTCCAGCTTGCGGGTCGACAGGCCCAGGGCGGCCAGGCGCGGGTCCGAGCCGGCCAGGCCATCGTGGCTGTCGCGGAAGGTCTTGAACCCGGCCGTGGGGTTGTCGGTGAAGTTGTCGGCCATGTCCTGGTAGATGCGCCAGCTGACGCCGGCCGCCAGCAGCCGCTCGGCATAGGTGGTCCAGCGATAGGAGTCGGCCGCCCCGCCCTGGGCCACGAACCGGTCGTGGGAGTTGGAGATCGACGGCCCGCCGAACTGGCCCGAGGGATCGTTGGTCCCGGTCCACAGGAACAGGCGGTTGGTGTTGGTGCCGGTCTGGACCGAGCAGTGATAGGCGTCGCACAGCGTGAAGGCGTCGGCCAGGGCGTACTGGAAGGGGATGTCCTCCCGGCGGTAATAGCCCATGGCCCGCTCGGTCTTGGCCGCCGGCCAGCGGCTCATCCGGCCCAGGTCCCAGGCGGCCTGGGCGTCGGGCCAGTTGTGCGGCGTGCCCTCCACCCGCATGTGGGCGAAGGTCTGGACGGTGTTCAGCGGGAACGGCGCCAGCCGGGCCGGGCCGCCCTTGGCCGTGTCGTTGCCCTGGGTCCACACCGTCCTGCGGTCGTCGCCCGGCAGCGGGATCGGGAAGCGGTCGGCGAAGCCGCGCACGCCGTTCATCGCCCCGAAATAGTGATCGAACGAGCGGTTCTCCTGCATGAAGATCACCACGTGCTCGACGTCGGCCAGCGTGCCGGAGCGGACGTCGGCGTCGATCGCGGCCGCCTTGGCCAGGGCCGGCGGCAGGGACAGGGCGGCGGCGGCGCTGAGCAGGAAACCGCGGCGGTCGATGGAAGGCATGGCGCGATTCCGGAGACGGGAAGGGGACTGGCGATGCTCCTTAGCGGGAGCATATGGCAGTCGAGCGACAGTCGCGGCCGACCGCAAGGTCGAGGGGCGGCCCTGGCGGTCCGCGCCGGTCTTCGCCTAAGCTCGCGGCATGAACACCCGCCTCTCCCGCCGCCACGCCCTGGCCCTGGTCGCCTCGGCCGCCGCCGCCCCGGCCTTCGCCGCCGACCCCGCCCCTTCGGAAGACTGGAAGGCCCTGGCCGCCGACGTCCGGGCCGAGTTCCAGTGGGCCTGGCAAGGCTATGTCGCCAAGGCCTGGGGCAAGGACGAGATCAATCCGGTCAGCGGCACGTCGTCGTCGTTCTTCGTCGAGGGCCACGACCTGGGCCTGTCGCTGGTCGAGGCGCTGGACACCCTGTGGATCATGGGGCTGGACGCCGAGTTCCAGGCCGGGGTCGACTGGGTCAAGACCAGCCTCGACTTCGACGTCGACGGCGCCGCCCAGGTCTTCGAGACCAACATCCGCCTGGTCGGCGGCCTGCTGTCGGCCCACCTGGCCTGTGGCGATCCCGTGCTGCTGGAGAAAGCCCGCGACCTGGCCGACCGCCTGGCCAAGGCCTTCGCGGCTTCGCCCCACGGCCTGCCCTGGCGCTATGTGAACCTGCGCACCGGGGCGGTCAGCGATCCCGAGACCAACCTGGCCGAGATCGGCACCTACCTGTCGGAATTCGGGGTGCTGAGCCAGCTGACCGGCGACCGCAAGTACTTCGACATGGCCAAGCGGGCCATGCGCCACGCCCTGGACCGCCGCTCGAAGATCGGCCTGATGGCCGCCAACCTCCATGCCGTGACCGGCGACTTCACCAGCCGCAAC
This sequence comes from Caulobacter sp. GW821-FHT09A05, assembly GCF_059418465.1. Lineage (NCBI taxonomy): Bacteria > Pseudomonadati > Pseudomonadota > Alphaproteobacteria > Caulobacterales > Caulobacteraceae > Caulobacter > Caulobacter sp. GW821-FHT09A05. Next base: position 51,277 of record NZ_JBWKPX010000002.1, on the reverse strand, counting down.
GCCAGCATCGATATCTATGCCGACAGCTTTTACGAGTACCTGTGGGACGCCTGGGAACTGTTCGGCGACGAAGACTGCAAGCGCTGGGCGGTCGAATGCATCGACGCCCAGCTGGCCCACCAGGCCAAGCGCTACGACGGCCGGCTGTGGTTCCCGATGGTCGACTTCGAGACCGGGGCGGTGACCTCCACGGCCCAGAGCGAGCTGGCCGCCTACTATGCCGGCCTGCTGGGCCAGGTCGGCCGCAAGGCCCAGGGCGACGACTACCTGGCCTCGTTCACCGACCTGCAGGCGAAGTTCGGCGTGATCCCCGAGTCCATCGACGTGACCACGGCCCAGCCGCGCCGCAAGGCCACGGGCCTGCGCCCGGAATATCCCGACGCCTGCCTGAACCTGTGGCTGATCGATCGCGATCCGCGCTATCGCCGGCTGGCTGACGCCCACTATGTCGAGATGAAGAAGACCAGCCGCGCGGCCTTCGGCTACACGGCCCTGAAGGACATCACCACCCGTCCCATGACCCAGGGCGACAACTGCCCCGGCTACTGGTGGTCCGAGCAGATGAAGTACTACTACCTGCTGTTCTCCGACACGCCGCGCATCGACTATGCCCGGCTGCAGCTGAGCACCGAGGCCAATGTGCTGCGGGGGTTCCGCAAGGGGTAGGTAAGGGCGGCGGAGTGTGACTCATGGCGGAACTCAGGAAAGGTCCGCTCATCGGCGGGTAGGGTGCGACGGGGCCAACAACCAACGTTGCCCCAGCGTTCACGTTTGCAGAACCTGCTCTGGGAATTATTGCGTCGCTATATCCGGTAAGCTGACTCAGGGCCGTAGCGGGCACGGAGGTTATTCACCGGATTCTGCCGACATCGGTGCCGACGGAAGGGGCTCGTCCAGTTCTAGGGCGAGTTGCTCCGACGAGCGAACAACCCGAAGTTCGATACGGTCTGGTCGCAACACCAAATCGATCCGCACACCAAAGTGCTCGAACAAAATCGACCGGGGCTGGTCGATTTCCATGAAGCCAAAAAAGGAGAAGGGCAATTCAACCGTGTCGTCCGCCGTCTGGTCGGCCAGAACGTGGCCAAACAGGCGCTCTGGGTCGATCGGCGCACTCCGATCGCTCGATGTGATGCCGGTCTGAAGCAGAACGAGGCCTTGTTCAAAACCGCCGGCCTTCTCGCGCTTCCCGTTGGCAGCCGCCTCAATCTCCGTGACCTCGAACCCGTCGGACTTGGCGAGCGCCCTCACGACTTCAAACAGATCGGCGAGTTCCTCGCGTTTCTGGTCGGGGCTTATAGCCTCACGGGCCTCCAAGGCTTCTTCCAGCAACTTGCTGATCAGAAAGCCTTTAATCAGCGCGGCGGGGACCTGTTTGGTCACCTCAAATTCTTGGCGGGCGGCGATGCGGGTGGGGATCTTGTCCCGAACAAGCTTGCCGAGGTTGGCGGTGCGCCGGATGCGGGACCGCTCTTTCTTGGATGGAGTCACAACGGCGCAGCCAATGAGACGAAGCTGATAATAGGCATGCGCCAGCGTCGAGCCTGAAAGGATGACCGGAATGTCCGCCTCCTTCGCGGCTTGTCCGACGCGATCGATGAATGCGTTGTCGCGCATGAGCTTGAGGTCGCCAGGATGTAGCGCAATCGCTTGGCGGCCCCGTTTGGGGAAGGGCATCGAAGACTCCGCGGGATGCTCGAGCGCGATCGCTAGCGCAGGAACCCCGGCCGGGCCATCGCGAAGTTCACGCCGCCCGGGCGATCAAACGCCTCCTCATCCCCGATGGACTCGATATCCGTTGTCATCCCGGAAGCCTCGCAGAGGCTGTCCGGGACCCAGGGGACTGGGCTGATGCGTTGCGGTTCACCTGGGTCCCGGACAAGCGCTGCGCGCTTTCCGGGATGACAACGATTGGGGGCGAGCCGCGCCTCCGTATCCCTCCGCCACCCCGTCTCGAACCGTCGCATCGGCTCCGCCGAACGCCGCCCGGGCGCGCGAGGCCAGCGCCGGACCCAGGCCCACGCCGGCCAGATAGGCGTCCAGCCGCGCGCCGTCCGCCGCGTCGAGGATGGCCGCCACATAGCCGTCGGGCCGGACCAGCGCCAGCTCGCCGTCGGCCAGGCCGTAGGTCGCGCCCAGGGCGTCGTCGGGGTCCCGGAGCGGGCCGTCTTCGCCGACCGCGTGGATGCGCAGCCCCGGACGTGGCGCGGGCAGGCGCGCCGGGTCGGCCGCCCGGGCGATCAGCGTCCAGTGCGGGCCGGCCAGCAGGTCGAACAGCCGGACCGGACGCCCGGCCGCGCCGCGCAGCAGCCCGTCGGGGGCGCGGTCGCCCGGTTGCAGGGCGCCGTCGGGCCGGTCCGCGCCCAGGGTCAGCGACGAGAACCGGTAGCCCAGGTCCAGCTGGTGCACCTCGCGGCCGCGCTTCATGTCGCCTTGCCGGGCCTTGTCCAGCAGGCCCGTGGCCAGGCCCAGCATGCCGGCCGCGATCGGGCGGCGCTCTTCCTCGTAGGTGTCGAGCAGGGTGTCGGGCGCGCCGGCCAGCACCGCCGCCAGCTTCCAGCCCAGATTGTAGGCGTCCTGCAGGCTGGTGTTCAGCCCCTGGCCGCCGGTGGGCGGATGGATGTGGGCGGCGTCGCCCATCAGCAGCACCCGGCCCGCGCGGTAGCGATCGGCCAGGCGGGCGTTCATGCCGTAGGCCGAGGCCCAGGCGACGTCCCGCACGGTCAGGCCGCCCCCAGGCCAGCGCGCGTCGACGAAGGCCTGCAGGCCGGCGACGGACAGGTCGACCTCGCCCTCGAGGGGGATGGGCGCCTGCAGCTGGAACAGGTCCGTGCCGGGCAGGGGGCAGAAGCCGATCTGCCGATCCATGTCGCCCTCGCCGGCCCGATGCCAGGCGTCGCGCGGCAGGCCGTCCAGCCCGAGGTCGGCGACGATGGCCCGCACGCCCAGGGTCTGGCCGGGAAAGCCGATGTCCAGCGTATGGCGGACGAACGAGCGGCCGCCGTCGCCGCCCACCAGGTAGCGGCAGCGGATCGTCTCGATCCCGTCCGGCCCGGCGACCGTGGCCGTGACGCCCTGGGCGTCCTGGTCGAAGCCGGTCAGCTCGCGGCCGTACGCCACCGCGCCGCCCAGCTCGGCCAGCCGCTCGCGCAGCACCGCTTCGGTACGGAACTGCGGGACCATCAGGGGCATGCGGTAGGGCTCCTCGACCGTCGGCGGGGCCAGGGCGACCTCCTGGGTGTCGAGCTGGGTCCCGTCGGCGCGATGCAGCCGTTGCGGCGGGTAGAGCCCGCCGGCGGCGACCATGCGATCTATGACGCCCAGGTCCTCCAGCACCTCCTGGGTGCGGGGCTGGATCCCCTTGCCGCGCGAGCCGGCGAACGGGGCCGGGAGCCTGTCGATCAGCCGCAGAGACACGCCGCGGCGAGCCAGGTCGATGGCCAGGGTCAGCCCGGCCGCGCCGGCGCCGCAGATCAGCACCTCGATGGAAGTTTGCGTGTTCATGGCCGCCCCGATATGTGTGTATTTCGCACACATATCGGGGCGATGGAATCGATGTCAACAAAAAATGTGCATGATACACATATCTTGCGGTCCCTGCCCGGGCTGCACCGGTCGCTGATCGACATCGCCAGCGCCCTGAACCGGCCCGAGAACGACGCCGCCATGCTCGACAAGGCGGGGCTGTCGCTGGAGCGGGCTCTGTTTCCGCTGCTGGTCCTGGTCGAGCGGCTGGGGCCCATCGGCGTGGTCGACCTGGCCGGCCGCGTCGGGCGCGATCACACCACGGTCAGCCGCCAGGTGGCGCGGCTGGAGGAACTGGGCCTGGTCCAGCGTCGGGCCGGCCAGGCCGACCGCCGGGTCCGAGAGGCGGTGATCACCCCGCCCGGCAAGGCGGCCACCGACGCGGTCGACGCGGCGCGCGGCCGGATGGCGCTGGCGCTGTTCCGCGACTGGAGCGAGGGCGAGTTCGACGACCTGGTGCGGCTGATGCGCAAGTTCGCCGACGGGATGGGCGAGGTGACGGAGGGGCGGGGGTAACCCCTGCCGTTGTCATCCCGGAAAGCGCGCAGCGCTTGTCCGGGACCCAGGACAGCCGCACCGCATCAGCCCAGTCCCCTGGGTCCCGGACAGCCTCTGCGAGGCTTCCGGGATGACAACGGAAAGGCGGCGCTGGCCGCCCCGACCTACCCCCGCAGACCCGCCGTCTCGGCCAGGAACCAGTCGCGCAGCTTCAGGATCCGCGCCAGCTTGGGGCTGTCGGCGCGCCAGACGAAGTGGTTGCCGGTCTCGACCGCCACCTCGCCGGGGAAGGGGCGGACCAGGCGGCCCTCGCGCAGGTCGCGTTCGGCCAGGCCGCTGCGGGCCAGGGCCACGCCCACCCCGTGGGCGGCGGTGTCCAGCATCAGGGCGGTGTCCTCGAAGCCCAGGCCCTGCTGGCGCGGCGCCTCGTCGACACCCATGGCCGTCAGCCACAGCGACCAGGGCAGGCCCACATGGCGCAGCAGCGGCACGTCCAGCAGGTCGCGCGGGTTCCTGATCGGATGGCGGACCAGGAAGTCGGGACTGCACACCGGGAAGAGCCGCTCGATCATCAGGGTGGCGACCTCGACGCCCGGCCAGGCGCCCATGCCGAAGCGCAGGGCGATGTCGACGCCGTCGGTCGTCAGGTCGGCGACCCGGTCCTCGGCGCGGACGATCAGGTCGGGCTCGTCCACCTCCTGGGCCAGCCGGGCCAGGCGGGTGACCAGCCAGCCGCGCGCGAAGGCGGCGCTGGAGCTGATCACCAGCGGACCGTTCGCCGCCAGCCGGGCCTCGTCGACGCCGGCGCGCAGCGTGGCCAGGGCCTCGGTCAGGTGGCCGGCCAGGCGCTGGCCGGTGGCGGTGGGGACCATGGCGTTGCCCTGGCGGACGAACAGCTTGGTCCCCAGCTCGTCCTCCAGCTTGCGGATCTGCTGGCTGACCGCGCCGTGGGTGACGAACAGCTCGCGGGCCGCGCGGCTGTAGCTGCGGTGGCGGGCGGCGGCCTCCAGGGCGGTCAGGGTCAGGAACGGCGGCAGGCGCATGACGCTCTCAGCTTGTTAGTCTGGCTGACAAGCTCGCGCAGATACCATCGTTCGTAAAGCGCGTTCGATAGGGGCATCTTACCCATGCAAGGCCGGTGAGGCCGCAACTCATGCTCACAGGTGCTCCGATGAAACTGCTTCTGATCTCCGGCGTCGCCGTCCTGTCCTTCCTGTTCGCCTCGGTCGACAAGCTGTCGGCCCCGCTGCCCGACGCCGCGACCCCTTGGGCCGCCAGCACCCCGATCCACAGCCCGCGGTGAGGGCCCTGAACGCCGGGATGAGCGGTTCTGGAGGAACGCCGGGCGGCCTTGCCGCGCTTTGCCGGGCAAGGCGTCTGCGGAGAACCCATGAAGGCCGCGTTCTATCTGTGCTGGGCGATCTGGTGGATCGGCGCGGCCGTCGGCTACTTCGGCCATTGGCCGATGGTCCAGGCGATCAGCAACAACCTGTTCGGCCCGCTGACGATCCTGCTGGCCCTGGCTTGGGCCGGGCGGTGGGTCTGGCGGAAGGCGTGGCCGAGCCGATGACGAGATCTCCTCCCCGTGAAACGGGGGAGGTGGCTCGGCGCGCAGCGGCGAGACGGAGGGGGCGTCCTGCGGCGCCCGAACGCCCCCTCCGTCACGATGCCTATCCGCATCGCGCCACCTCCCCCGCGTTGCGGGTGAGGAGAGGGAAGGCTCGCGCTCGGGCTGTCGGAAGCGCGGCGCTCAGGCCGCCGTTTCAGTCGGTTTGGCCGGCGATATAGGCGCGATACTGGTTCAGCGCTCGGCCCGACCCGATGTGCAAAAGGACTCCGATCGCCAGGAAACCTGCCCCGGCTCCAAGGTTGATCGCCCACTCTCCAATATCGCCGGCCCTTATCAACCTTGGGACATTGCTGACGGCGATCAGAACGGAGCCGACCGCGAATATCAGGCCGAAGATTCGCGCGAGCTGGAACAGACCTAGGAGGTACATTTGCATCGCCGTGGGCTTGGCCATTGGGGCTCCCCTCATCCTCGCGCTGTTCTACCGACTGGGACGATCGCCGGTCCACGAATGAAAAAGGCCCGGGATCGCGCCCGGGCCTTTTTCGCGAAGGCGCCTCGGTTAGGCGGCCTTGGCCCCAAAATGCAGCTTCAAAAGTTCGTCGGGGCGAAAGGTTTCGAGGCCATAGGTGAGGCCATCGTTGTCCACGAACTCCACCTCGAAGGCCTCGTGTTCGCCGTAGACGCAGACGACCGTGCCGGTCTGCCCCTTGCCCAGGCCCAGATCGGGTCGGTCGACCAGCAGTGCGACGACATCAAGCTCGTCCAGCATCACTTTTCTCGCGCGATATAGACCGAGGTCAGATGAGTGCGTGAACCGTCGGCGGGAACGATCCAGCCACTGGTGATTATCGCAGAACGCTGGCCGAAGCGGAATAGGAACTCGATACTGTAACGCTGGCCCCAGGCGTCGTGTTTCGTGGCGATCGCGCCTTCCGAAGCCGCGGCCTCACGAAGAGCGAGGACCAGAACAGGCGCGTCGTTTCGCGTTAGGCCCAGTTTCAGGGCGAACAGTCGAGCCTTGTGCTTGCCGATCGGATGGGTCGGCGACAAGGCGTAGTCAATCAGCTTGCGCTGGTCGATCTCCACATTGTCGCCGCCCGGCAGTTTCAAGTCTTCTTACTTCCCGGCCGCCGTCAGGGCGGCCATCAGGTCCGGCACGGCGGACTTGTAGTCGGCCACCAGGCCGTAGTCGGCGATCTGGAAGATCGGGGCGTCGGCGTCCTTGTTGATCGCGACGATGATCTTGCTGTCCTTCATGCCGGCCAGGTGCTGGATGGCGCCCGAGATGCCGATGGCGATGTACAGCGACGGGGCGACCACCTTGCCGGTCTGGCCGACCTGGTAGTCGTTGGGCGCGTAGCCGGCGTCGACCGCGGCGCGCGAGGCGCCGACGGCGGCGCCCAGCTTGTCGGCCAGGGGCTCGATCACCTTCTGGAACTCCTCGGCCGAGCCCATGGCGCGGCCGCCCGAGACGACGATCTTGGCCGCGGCCAGTTCCGGACGGTCCGACTTGACCATCTCCTCGCTGACGAAGCGGGTCTTGGCCGCCTCGGCGCCGCCGACGGTCTCGACCGGAGCCGAGCCGCCATCGCCGGCCGCCGCGAAGGCGGTCGGGCGCACGGTGATCACCTTCTTGGCGTCCGAGGTCTGGACGGTCTCCAGCGCGTTGCCGGCGTAGATCGGGCGCGTGAAGGTGTCGGCCGAGACGACCTCGACGATGTCGCTGATCGGGGCGACGTCCAGCTTGGCGGCGACGCGCGGGGCGAAGTTCTTGCCGCCCGAGGTGGCCGGCACCAGGATGGCGTCATAGCCGCCGGCCACGGCCAGCACCGCGTCGGCCTCGGCCTCGGCGATCCCGTGGCCCAGGGCCGGGCTCTCGGAGACCAGCACCTTGCGGACGCCGGCGATCTTGGCGGCCTCGGCGGCGACGCCGGCCACGCCCTGGCCGAGGACCAGGATGTCGACCTCGCCCGACAGCTTCAGGGCGGCGGTGACGGTCTTGTGGGTGCCATCGCGCAGGTGCGCGTTGTCGTTATCGGCGACGACGAGAACGGCCATTACAGCACCCCCGCGGTTTTGAGCTTGGAGACGAGGTCGGTCGCGGACTCGAGCTTGACGCCGGCCGAGCGCTTGGCCGGTTCGGCGACCTTGACGACCTTGAGGCGCGGGGCGACGTCGACGCCGTAGTCGGCGACGGTCTTGCTGGCGATCTCTTTCTTCTTGGCCTTCATGATGTTGGGCAAGGACGCGTAGCGCGGCTCGTTCAGGCGCAGGTCGGCGGTGACGATGGCCGGCAGGTCGACGTCCAGGGTCTGCAGGCCCCCGTCGACTTCGCGGGTGACCTTGGCGGTCGCGCCCGACACCTCGATCGCCGAGGCGTAGGTGGCCTGCGGCCAGCCCAGCAGGGCCGACAGCATCTGGCCCACGGCGTTGTTGTCGCCGTCGATGGCCTGCTTGCCCATCAGCACCAGTTGAGGCGCTTCTTCAGCGACCACGGCGGCCAGCAGCTTGGCCACGGCCAGCGGCTCGGGATCGGCGTCGGTGGTGATCAGGATCCCGCGGTCGCCACCCATGGCCAGGGCCGTGCGGATGGTTTCCTGCGCCTGCTGCGGGCCGATCGAGACGATCACGACTTCCGTCGCGACGCCCTTTTCCTTGAGGCGGACGGCTTCCTCGACCGCGATCTCGCAGAAGGGGTTCATCGACATCTTGACGTTCGCCAGGTCGACGCCGGTCTGATCGGGCTTCACCCGGACCTTCACATTGTAATCGATAACCCGTTTGACCGGGACCAGAACCTTCATCGGTCTACGCCGCCTCCTGGCTAGTTTTTCCTGCCTGCGCCGACGGCATTACCGCGTCCACCCAGGTTTGCAAGTTTCCCCTGACGTAAGCGTAATGTGTTATCGCAGGAGCGTTCAAACGAACGTAGGATACTTCCGACCCTGCGTCTGCTGCGCTGCACACTTAAGTTGCGCGCCGTAAACGCCTAAAAGTTGTCCTTCGGCGATTGGTTCCACTAGAGTCGCCGAGAATATCGGGGCTTCCACTATGTTTCGTTTCTTGTCGCCAAGGGGCTTGGCCCGCATGGCGTTGGTCGTGCTTTTGGTCGCGGTCGGCGTGACCGCGTGCGGCCCGCGAACCCTGCGCACCTGGGTGGCGCCCGAAAGCTACTCGACCTACGTCACCTTGGATCTCGCCACGCCGGGTGGTCCGCTGGAACGCCAGACGCAGCGCTACCGCTGCAAGATCCTGGACGCCAGCGACTCCCTGATTCCGACCATCGAGCTTGCGCAGGAGGGCAGCCCGTTCTGGCGCCGAGGCGCTGACGGGTCGATCATGATCGTCGGCGACCTTCGTCCCTGCCGATGGGCGGACCGGCCGAAACGGGGGCTGAAAGGGCCGCTTAGCCCGCCGCCGGTGCGGGGGCCTGACAACATGTTCTTCGGCGACACCTATGTCTTCGACAGTGCAACGGCGCCGACCAAGGTCGATGTGCTGGTCACCGACAAGTTGTTCGACCCTGCCTACGGCCGCATCCAGAACGCCTCGTTCGCCATCAGGCGACAGAAGCGGTCCGACAGCTTGAAAAGGGGCTTTCCGGGACTAACCGCCCTGGCGGCGGAGACGCCGCCGGTCAACGTCGTCAGCGCCCTGGAGCCCGGCCTGTTCAGCGGCGTGGCGGCCAAGGCCTACAGGCTTTCGGGCGGGCCTGCCGGCGTGGACTGCGGCGATGAACCCCAAATCCTGACCGTTCCGAACAAGTGCCTGGTCTGGGAAGAGTGCACGCCGGCGCTGCAAACGGCCTGCAGGACCTATCTCGGCAGCATGAAGGTGACCTTCGACGGCCGCTTCGCGCGAGGGGAGGTGAGACCCGAAACCGTGGATCGCCTGTATTCGATGTCGCTCTACAGGTCGTCCCTGATCGCAGGTGCGTCGCCGCCAACGAAGCCCAGCTATCGAAGGGACGGTTCTACAACCTGGGCGCCGGAGATCTGCTACGCGGACCTTTGCACCGTCGATCTCGAGCCTGCCTATTTCTACGACCCCAAGGCGGGCCTGCTCATCGAGGTCGGCCGGTTCAGCACCTCGTTCCACGACGGCTTCTCCAAGCGGGAGTACGGCTTCGCACTGATGAGCGAGGCGACGGCCTATCGCAAGCGGACCAAGGAGGAGTCCGACTGACCGCCGCGGCTCTGACGCACAAGCCTCTGGCCAGCCGCGCGGCGGGCCAGTATGAGGCGGCGCATGAAGAGCAACATCTCCCGCTTGCAGAAGACCTTCCTCGCCGTGTTCCTCGGCGCGACCCTCAGCGTCTTCTGCTACCACTACTTCTATGTGTGGCCCAAGCAGCGCTGCCTGGCGCGCGGCGCCGGCTTCCTGTGGGCGGAGAAGTGGATGAAGTGCGGCACGGTCTATTCGATCGAGACCCTGACCCGCCGGCCGCTCAACGTGCCGCCGATCAACACCGATCCGAAGAAGATGGACGGCCCGTCGGCGAGCCGGCCGGCCAAGTAGGGGCGGCGCCCTTTCCCGGCCTGAAAAGTTGTCATCCCGGACAAGCTCGGCCAAGCCGAGCGCCGATCCGGGACCGCCGGAAGCTCTGAGCTCACGCCCCGGTCCCGGATCGTCGCGCTGCGCGCTCGTCCGGGATGACAACCGGTTTTAACCAGAGGCGACAACCTCCCGCGGGAGGCCGCCTACCGCGTCGCGCCCGGCTTCCACAGCACGTCGGCCGCGCCGTCGTCATTAGCCCGGCGGGCGGCGACGAACAGCAGGTCCGACAGGCGGTTGAGGTAGCGCAGGGCCGGTTCGCCGACGATCTCGCCCTCGACGCCCATCAGGTCCACCAGCCGGCGCTCGGCCCGCCGGCAGACCGTGCGGGCCACGTGCAGCGCCGCCGAGGCCGGGCTGCCGGCCGGCAGGACGAACGAGGTCAGGGGCGAGAGCCGCGCGTTGATCGCGTCGATCTCGCGCTCCAGCCGCTCGACCTGGCTGTCGACCACCCGCAACGGCTCCCAGTCGGGCTTTTCGTTCTGCTCGGGGGTGGCCAGGTCGGCGCCCAGGTCGAACAGGTCGTTCTGGATGCGCTCGAGCAGGGCGTCGAGTTCGGCGTCGTCCTTCGTGTGCTGGCGGGCCACGCCGATGAAGGCGTTGGTCTCGTCGACCGCGCCATAGGCCTCGACCCGCAGGCTGGCCTTGCTGACCGGCTGGCCGGTCGAGAGCCGCGTCAGGCCCTTGTCGCCGGTGCGGGTGTAGATGCGGTTCAGCGTCACCATCGATCAGGTCTCCCCAGGGTGTCGGATGACAACTTGTCCCAGGACAAGTTGTCCTATCGCTATTGGTGCGCCGCCCCGCTCTACTCGCCTTACCGGAGCGTCTCCCCCCTAGCCGCTCCGAGACTTAGGCGTTCAGTAGCTTATGCGTTCAGAAGCTTAGGCGCGACGGCCGTTCCCCCCGCAAGCCGAACGGTCGTCGCGTTTCAGAAGGGGTTTCCAAAGCGTTCAGTGGGTGCGCCACCAGAAGGCGGCGACCAGCACCAGCACGGCCAGGAACTGCAGCGCCACGCGAAGGCGCATCAGCTTGTTGGAATAGGAACGCCCGAAATCGCCGCCCCGGAACAGGGCGTAGATGCCAAGGCAAAGCGTGATCAGAACCGCGCCCAGCGCGATCGGGACCAGGAAATCGAACAGGTGGCTCATGGCCGCCAAGCCTAGGCGCTCGCCCCAGGCTTGGCCAGAGCGGCCGCCTCAATTCCGCTACGGGTCCGACTCAGAGTCGGTGGTCGGGTTCCATATCGCAATTCAACGACCCTGTTCGTTGAGCGCATTTGTCGCAGTGACCAGCTGCTAACGATACCATACTGCTGATAAACGTTGCTGTTCATCGATTTTGGTCCGGTTTGTGGGTTGCGCGCCCTTGCAGCACGGGATAAACGCGCCACCTTCCAATTCAAGTGCGCGTTCGTTGAACATGATCAACTCCTCACCGCAGGTCATGTCAGCGCCCTTTTCAGCGGGGAGGCAGGAGAAACCAGAATGGCCCGGAGCGCTCGCATCGCCGCCGCCGACTTCTCCGCGTCCGAGCGCGAAGACGCCATGGCTGAAGTCCGCCAACTGATCACCGACCTGCGCGACGCGGCGCAGGACGGGCGCGCCCTGGCGCGCCGCTACGCCGACGTCCTGACCAGCGTCGTCGACGAATATTGCCTCGAATTCGAGAAGCGCGCCGAAGCCGCGCTTGCTCGCCTGGAGACCGTGGAATGAGCTTTGTATCCCTGAACATCGAGTCGCCGACCGACGCGCCCGTCAAGCTGACGCGCCGGGCCCTGGCCAAGCAGCGCACCCGCGAGCGCGTCCTGTCGGCCGCCCGCCGCCTGTTCACCGAGCGCGGCTACGAAGGCGCGACCATCCGCGACATCGCCCAGGCCGCCGGCATGTCGACGGGCGCGGTGTTCGCCAGCTTCTCGGACAAGAGCGAGCTGTTCGACGAGATCCTGACCGCCGACTACGAAGTCATCTACGCCCAGATGAAGCAGGCCAGCGTCAACGCCGCCACGGTCGAGGAGGGCGTGATCGGCATGTTCGCCGTCGCCTACGGCTTCCACGTCGAGCAGCTGCCGCTGCTGCAGGCCAGCATCGCGGTGTCGTGGACGCGCTCCGAAACCGCCGAGCGCCGCAATCGTGGTCACCTCAAGCACATCTTCGCCCTGCTGAACGGCGTTCTGACCCGCGGCGTCGAGCGCGGTGAACTGAAAACCGACGCGGACGTTAAGCTGCTCGCCGAGATCATCTGGGACGTGTATGTCGCCAACTATCGCCGGGCGATTTTCGACGCCTGGTCGGTCGAGGCACTGCTGTCGCGACTTTCGGATCAACTGAAAGTCATTCTGGCGGGCGCGCGCGCATAAGATCACGGCCGGGGGCGACGCTCTTTGCCGGAGCGGCCGTCCCCGGAACAATAAAAGCGACGCGGACATCCGGGGGGAGGGTGCGTGGGGGTTAGAGACGAACAGAAGCAGGCGACGCGCGAAAAAGTGCTCGAGGCGGCGCGCGACCTGTTCAACGAGACGGGCTACGAAGAGACCACCATCCGGGCGATCGCCGAACGGGCGGGCGTCTCGGTCGGCAGCGTGTTCACCACCTTCGCCTCCAAGGCGGAGGTGCTCAGCCATGTCATGGACAAGCGCCTGGGCGAGCTCTACGCCGAGTTCGACCGGGTCGTGCCGTTCCTGCGCGGCTCGACGGCGGATCGGCTGTGCTCGATCTTCGCCATCCACTACGAGTTCGAGACCCGGCGGGTGAAGCTGTTCCTGGCCCACATCGCCGCCTCCTACAGCCCCCGCCAGGACCCCGGCGTGACGCCGTACGGCCGCAACGAGCGCCTGACCCAGATGCTGCGCGAGGTGCTGGAGGAGGGGATCGCCCGCGGCGACGTCCGCGCGGACCTGGACCCGCAGCTGGCCATCGACGTGCTCAAGGCCGCCTACGCCTGGAACTACCGCCTGGCCGCCTGCCGCCAGGCCCCGGCGACGGAGCTTTCGGCGATGATGGACCAGCAGATCCAGTTCATCGCCCAGGGGTGGCGGGCGCCTAGCCCAAGGCGCGCAGAAGGCTAGCCGCCGCCTGCTGGAAGGGCTTGAGCAGGGCCGCGACGCCGGTGGTCGTCCTGAAGACGTAGATCATCACCGCGGTCAGGGTGAGGACCAGCGCGTTCTCCACGGCCGCGCCGCCGGTCTCGGTCCTGGCGAAGGCGCGAAGGCGGCGACGACGGCTGGGCGGCATGGCGTGTGCTCTTTCGGGACTGACGCCGCGCAACCTGCAATTGTCGGGCTGATGGAGAAGGCGCCCTCTCCCCTCCGGGAGAGGGTTAGATCTTCACCAACCTCAAATCCTGATAGTCGTACGAGAAATCCGCCAGCGGCGAGACCGCGCGCAGGGTGGCGCCGGTCACCGCGCCGTCCTTGACGGTGAACACCACGAAGGCGTCCTCCTGCGCGCGGTCGTCGAAGCGGGTCTTGAAGGTGTCGCCGTCGAAGGTCTCCAGGGCGCCCTTCAGGGCCGGGGTCTTGTCGAAGGCGATCTTCAGGGCCGCCTTCTTGCCCCCTTTGCCCTTGCCTGGGCCAGCGACGGACACCGTCACCGTGCCGTACCAGGGATCACGGTAGGTCCCGGCATAGGCGGCCAGCGGCAGGGTCGGGGCCGCCCCGCCATTTGGGCCGCCGCCCTTGGGGGTCATGGCTTCGGCCGCGTCCTTGACCAGCTTGGCGTCGGCCTCGGCCTGGACCGTCTTGCTGGAGGCGATCCAGTCGAAGTCGCTGCGGCCCTGCAGCCGGTCGGGACCGCCATAGCGGAGGGCGCGGAAGACCGGCGCCTCCTCGGCGTTGGTCATCACCATGATCCCCGACTTCCGGCCCGGCAGCAGGCCGGTATAGGAGATGAAGCCGGCCAGGCCGCCGGTGTGCCAGACGATCCGCTCGCCGCGATGGTCGTTGACGAACCAGCCCAGCGCATAGGCCTGCAGGCTGGCGCGCACGGGGTTGTCGGCGGTCGGGCCGTCGGACCAGGCGGTGATGGTCTGGGGCTTCCACATCTCGCGGCCCGAGGCCTCGGTCCACAGCTTCACCCCGCCCGGCGCGGTTCCCAGGCCCAGCTGGACCTGCATCCACTTGCCGATGTCGCGCGGGCTGGCGTTCAGGCCGCCGGCGGCGCCGGCCGAGTCGAAGCTGCCGTCGAACGGCAGCACGGTCTGTGGCCCCAGGCCGCGCACCGGCGGCCCCATCCGCGCATGCGGCTCGGCCCGCGGCCGGTTCCCGATCAGCGACGGCAGGGGCACGCTGTCGGTCATCTTCAGCGGGTCCAGGATCCGCTTCTGGATGAACACCTCCCACGGCGCGCCGGTCAGGGCGGCGATCACCTCGCCGGCCGCGACGTACAGCACGTTGTCATAGGCGTAGCCGCCCCGGAACTGGCCGCCGATCGGCAGGTACTTCAGACCCGCCACGATCTCGGCCCGCGTATGGGTCGGGTCGGGCCAGATCATCAGGTCGCCGGCCCCCAGGGTCAGCCCCGAGCGGTGGCAGAGGAGATCGCGCACGGTCATCAGCCTGGTGACGATCGGGTCGCTCATCTCGAAGGTCGGCAGATACTTCGTGACCGGGTCGTCCCAGGCCAGCCGGCCCTCCTCGACCAGCATGGCCAGGGCCGCGGCGGTGAAGGCCTTGGTGTTGGACGCCACGCCGAACAGGGTGGAGTCGGTGACCCTGTCGGTCCCGCCCAGGCGGCGCACGCCATAGCCCTTGGCCAGGGTGATCTCGCCGTCCTCGACGACGGTGATCCCCAGGCCCGGCTCGTCGGGGAAGGCGGCCATCACCGCCTGGGCGAACTGGTCGACGGCGGCGCCCGCCGTGCCCGTCCGCCTCGCGAAGGCCGGCCTGGCCAGGGCCGCGGCCCCCACGGTGGCGAAGGCCGACAGCAGGGCGGCGCGGCGGGTCGTGGCGATCATGGAGGCGTCCCGGTGATAGTCAGGGGCGCACTGAAGCCTAGCCGTCGGGGGAGGGCAAGGCGCGAAAACCCTCTCCCGGAGGGGAGAGGGAGGGGCCCGCGACCGAAGGGCGTGGGAGGGTGAGGGGTGACGCCCTCACAAGTTTCTCTGAGCGCCGTGCCGGCACGCCGGCCAGCGCCTTCACCCCTCACCCTCCCAAGCTGCGCCTGGGCCCCTCCCTCTCCCCTCCGGGAGAGGGTTCTTTTTTCCGCGACGCTCCAGACAGCAACAAGCCCGCCTGCGGGGGAGCGCGGGCGGGCTTGGCTTGGGGACAGGCCCGTGGGCCCGTCCCCGTCTACGTCGAGCCTTAGGCCCGGTAGACGTAGGCGCTGGAGACGTAGCCGACGCCGACGCCGTCCTGGCCGACCAGGATCCACTTGCCGTCGCCGGTGCGGCCCAGGGCCTGGAAGGTCTCGCCGGCCCGGACCGAGCCGATGGCCTCGCCGCGGGTGCTGGCGGCGGCCCGCAGGTTCAGGTTCGAGCGGGCGACGTACTTGCCCTTGATCTTGGTCATCGGGGCGGCCTCGACCGCGCTGGCCACACGGATGCCGTTGCTGGTGTAGACCCCGCCGGCGTTGTTGGCCGCGCGGCTCTTCTGCATCTGGCAGCCGGCGTAGGAGCCCGCGCCCGCGCCGACCACGGCGCCGATGGCGGTGCCCGTGCCGCGGTCGTTCTTGGCCAGCTTGTTGCCGGCGACGGCGCCCAGGACGCCGCCGAGCACGGCGCCGACTTCCTGCTTGCCGCCCGAGGCGTCGCAGCCGACGACCCCGCCCAGCTTCTGCGACATGGCGCTGGCGGCGGTGGGCGCCGCGACCATGGTCAGGGCGGTGGCGGCCATGGCCAGGCTCAGCGAAATGGTCTTGGTGGCGGTCATGATGGTCATGGTCTTCTTAGTCCTTCGTCCCTTGATGTCTGCGGCGCCGTCGGCCCCGTGAGACGCACCATGCCAAGGCGAAGCTGAACGGCGCCGTCAGGGCGAATGACAGATTTCGTTCATGTGAAGATTTCTTTCCGTTTTCGTCGCCCAGTTCGCCGTCCAGTCGCGCCATCCGGGCATCTGGCGGCATTTCTATTGACGATTGTAGATTCCTGGCGACTACTACCCTCGCGCGCGTCCGATGCGGGCGCCGTCGGGTTGGGGACGAAGGGGCTGGGACCAACATGCGCGACATCGGTCTGATGGCGGCGGCCGCGATGGCGGTCCTGGCCGTGGGAGCCTGCGACGGGGCCAAGACGGCGGACGGCGGCAAGGACGCGGCCCCGGCGGCGGTCGCCACGGTGACGCCCGTGCCCCTGCCGGTCGGGCCGAATTTCCCGGTTCCGGCCGCCACGATCAACGGCTGGATCGCCAACAACGACGACGCCGCCATCCGGGGCCACGCCTGGAGGCTGTGGCAGGCCATGACCGCCCCGTCGGGCCAGTCCGTCAACAACCAGCCGCTGCCGATCTGGGACACCTGGGCCGACGCCTCGACCGTCTTCCCCCAGCCCCAGGCCCAGCCCCAGGCCCAGGACGCGTCGCTCAAGGCGGCGGCCAGGCCGAGCACGGATCGCAAGTTCCAGTCGCCGGCCCAGTTCCGTCACACCAGGGACGCGCGGCTGCGGGCGCTGGCGACGGCGGTCCACGCCAACTTCCCGGTGGCGGTCGACGTCAGGTTCGACCCGCAGGCGGCCGGCTTCATCGGCGCCCCGCAGCCCGGGCCCGGCGGCGGGACCTATTCCTACGCCAGCGGCGCCAGCCTGACCAAGCTGAACGCCGCCTGGCCGGCCGGAACCACGCCCCAGGACCGCGGCATCAACGAGTTCCCGGTCCAGGCCATCGAGACCAAGCCGGTGTTCGGCCTGGTCAAGGCCAGCGGCCTGACCGTCCAGCCCCTGTGGCAGGGGCCGTCGGCCTCGACCAAGGCCGCCAATCCCACGCCCGACACCTGGACGACCTGCGTGCTGGTCCAGCCGGGCGCGACCGGGGCGGTCCGCCCCGCGACGACCTCCGAGATCAGCAGCGTCGCCGCCAGCGTCCAGGCCCAGAGCCTGGCCTGCAAGACCTATCTGTGGGCGCCGCTGAGCACCTTCTACGCCGACCGGATGAACGCCGCCGAGGCCCAGAGCTTCAACGCGGCCACCGGCGGCGGTTCGGTCCAGGCCGCGGCGGGCGACTACAGCGTGCTGCTGGCCATGCACGTCAACACCAAGGAAATCCCGTTCTGGACCTGGCAGACCTTCTGGTGGCAGCCGGGCGGCGACACGCCCAACAACTTCCCGGGCAGCAAGCAGGGCCAGCCGGCCGGCCTGGGCGCGCCGTGGAACAACTACGCCGCCTGCACCGCCTACGCCCAGACGACCACCTCGGGCGGCTCGACCATGACGGTCTGCTTCAACCCCTATCTGGAGACCTCGCCGGGCATCCCGGCCGGGATCACCTCCAACTGCGTCAGCTGCCACGGCGTGGCGCTGATCGGCCCGAACGCGACCTACCCGGCCGACTACAAGAAGCCGATCGCCTTCTTCACCGACCCCAACTACTTCACCACCCTGACCACCCACACCGACTTCTCGTGGGCCGTGGCCGACGCGCCGTGAGGTTTGGCCTCTCCCGGACGGGAGAGGGCGCCGCTCATGGGAAAAGAGATTGTCATCCCGGACGAGCGCGTAGCGCGAAGATCCGGGACCGGGGCCTGAACGCCTGCGCTTGCGGCGGTCCCGGATCCGCGCCCGGCTTCGCCGAGCTTGTCCGGGATGACAGCTTTCGGGCGGCCAATCCCATGGGCGATGGCCCCGCCCCAAAGGGAGAGGCCGCAAGGAAAAAGCCCCCTCCGGCGGAGGGGGCTTCGTCGTCTCTATAGACCCGAAAGCCTAGCCGGCGGTCCCCACCGGCGCGGCCGCCGCGGCCGGCGCGGCCGTGGCCGGCGCGGCGACCGGGGTCACCGGGGCGCCCGGCAGCTCCACCGAGGCGTCGCTGTCGGTGAAGATGGTCATGCGCTGGCCCGGTTTGATCTCGACGTCCTTGCCGTGCTTGATCAGGCCCAGCGGGCCGAACAGCACGGTCAGGGTGATCGTGGTGCCATAGCGGGCGTCGCCCTCGGCGCCCTTCTGGCCGCGCAGCTTGATCTTGGTGTCGCCGGCCTTGAGATAGTCGAAGCGGACGTTCAGTTCGCCCGGCTTGCCCATCATGCCCTTCTTCTTGGCGTGGGTGACTTCCCCCGCGCCCTTCAGGCCGGCCGGCAGCTTCGTGCCGTCGGCCAGGACGATGTCGTCGGCCAGGCTGATCGAGAAGCGGTCGCCCTCATGGCTGGTGTCCGACGACAGCTTGTCGTCGACGCTGATCACCACCTCGGTGCCTTCCGGCACCTTGACGGTCTGGGCGTGAACGGTCGTCGCGGCCATGGCGAACAGCGCCGCGACGGCGGCTTTATAAAACAGTTTCAAAGGTATCTCCCCCGCGGGCCCCATCCCGCGCGTCCACCTAAGCCGATATCGTCAAGCTTGTGAAGCGCGCGTGAGCACGCGGCTGTGCGTAACTCTGGGGCGAGGGAGGCGGCGACGGCCCGGCCGCCGGGCCGGACCGCGCCATGCAAGGTTCCGCCGCGCCCCGGCTGGCGCGCGGCGGAAAGGATCTAGAGGTTCAGGGTGATCTGCTTGTTGGCTCCCGACAGGCCGCCGGTTCCGCCGACGCCCGCCGCGAGATTACCGGACAGGTCGTTGAGGGCGACGATCAGATAGTCCGACTTATCGAACCGCTGCGCCACGCCGCCGCTGGTGTAGGCGCCGAAGCCCGAGCCGTCCACGCCCAGCGAGACGTGGTCCTTGTCGATCAGCGTCGCCACATAGACGTTGCCGTTCAGATTGGTCATGCCCCCAACGCCCGTGATCTTTACATCCTGGCCGTTGATGAACCCGTGGTTGGGGATCGTGACCACCACGGGATTGGCCTGGGTGGCGCCGGTGATCGCCGGCGTCGAGCCGCTCGCCTGGTCGGGCCAGAAGAACACACCGTAGCGCTGGGTCGGCGCCAGGGCGTTCGACCTGGGATCCAGGCACGAGACCGAAAGCGCGCCCGAGCCGAGATTGCCCGTCGTCCCGGTGTTGTTGGTCAGGGTGACGGTGACCTGGTCGGCGGCCGTCACCGCCGCGGTCAAGGTCCATCCCGCCGCGAGGCTGCTGAGGTTGGCCGTGACGCGGATCCAGGCCGGCGTAACGCCCGGGACGCTGACCACGGTCGAGGTCGAGGCGCCGCTCGCCACCGCGGGCGGGTCCCACGTCCCGCTGAAGTCGCGACGACCGTAATGGTCGTTATAGGCGTGCAGGTTGACGACCTTCACGTGCTTGACGCCCGGCTCGATCGAGACGCCGTCATAGGTGTTGGCCGTCGCGAAGCCGTTGCCATAGGCGTAGCCGCCATTGACCGTGATGCGGGCGTCCGGATTGGGGCCGGCGATCCGCATGCCGTCCTTCCAGTTGCCGATCAAATGCGTGTTGGTGAAGTCCAGCTGGTAGACGTCGGGGCCGATATAGAAGCCGAAGCCCGCGCCGGCGTTGGCGCCGCCGCCCCAGCAGCCGACGAAGGACATCTGCTGGGCGCTTTGCAGATACCAGCCATGGTCCCGGCAGGTGTCGCCCAGAACGTTGGTGAAGAAGCATTGGGCCGGACGCTCGACCAGCCCGACGGGGTTGGGCGAGATGCCCAGCAGGTTGCGGATGTGGACGCCGCGCAGGCAGCCGGCGAAGTTGCAGTCCCAGACGTGCAGCGCGGTGACGCCCGTGTCGACCATCAGGCCGGTCGCCGAGGTGTCGATGCTGGACGCGGTCTTGACGTTGGAGACGTAGTTGTCGCCGCAGTGGTAGAAGTACAGGCCGTTGTTGGTGAAGGCGGCCAGCTCCAGGTCGTTGATCGTGTGCAGGAAGCTGTCCATCGGGACGGCCTGGTTGAACTTGCCGTTGACCTGCACGCACGTGAGGCAGGAAATGATGGTCAGCCTTTCCACCTCGATGGCGGTGGTGCCGAAATCCAGCCAGACGGCGCGATTGAAGTTGTCCAGCTGCATGTCGGTGATGCTGCCGCGATAGACGCTGGCGCCGGCGCCCGACCAATGGACGCCGTTGATCGCGGTCGAGCCGTAGATGCGGGTGTTGCTCCGGCCCGAGCCCCGCAGATAGACGGCGTTGTCCTGCACGGTCAGTTCGGCGGTGATCTTGTAGTCGCCCGGCGGGAAGAGGACTTCGCCGCCGCCGTTGGCGGCCGCGGCGTTGATCGCCGACTGGATATAGGTTTGCAGCGCCAGGTCATTGGTCCGGTCGGCGATTGCGGCGTGCAGTTCTGACGGAATATAGTCGAGAACATTTACGTTAGGCATCGTGATATCTCCGAATATGAATATTGAAATTTGAAATTCACTCCACCTTCCCGGTATTGGCGGGCAATGGAGAGCTATGCGTATGTTTGACCGACGGCTCCGTTGCCGCCGATCTGAAGAATGCGCCTTCGCTACGCCAATATCGGACGCAGGGAGGTCTATATGTTCGTGTTTTGTTCCAAGCGGGCGCGGGGGCGGGGGCGAACCTCGCGCCGCGGCGGACGGGGCGCCTACTCCCCCAGCTTGTACGGCCCGCTCTTCTCCAGCGCCGCCTGCCAGGCCGGCCGGGCGTGCATCCGCCCGATCCAGGCTTCCAGGTTCGGATAGTCGGCCAGCTTGCCGTGGGCCTTGGCGACCTCGGCCACGAAGCTCATCTGGATATCGGCGCCGGTCAGGCCCTCGCCGACGAAGAAGTCGCGACCGGCCAGGGCGGCGTCGACATAGGCCAGGTGGTTGGCGATCTCGCTCTCGATGCGCGGGTGCAGCGGCGCGCCGGCCGCGCCCAGGAAGCCGACATACATCCGCAGCAGCATCGGCAGCATGGCCGAGCCCTCGGCATAGTGCAGCCACTGCTGGTAGGCGTCGTAGTCTGGGCTGGCCGGGTCGGGCGCCAGCCGGCCGCCGGCGTGGCGGCGGATGACGTAGTCGGTGATCGCCCCGCTCTCGATGATCGTCGCCACCCCATCGGCCCGCAGGTCGGTCAGCACCGGCGACTTGCCCAGCGGATGGACCTGCAGCAGGGCCGGCGGCCCCAGGCGGGTCTGGGGATCGCGCTCGTAGAAGCGGATCTCGTAAGGCAGGCCCAGCTCCTCCAGCAGCCAGAGGATCCGCTGCGAGCGCGACTCGTTGAGGTGGTGGACGACCAGCATGTTTCCTCCGGTGGGCCCGATTATGCTGCACTGCGGCGTTGCTCGCAGCTGCGAAAGGCTCCACAGTGAAAGAAAACAACTGTTTGGCGCACGGGAGCAAGCCATGACGGGTTCGGCCACCCAGGAATCCCCTCAGTCCCTGATCCTGCCCGGCCTGACGGTCCTGCTGCGCGAGGCGGCCGGCGCGGCCCAGCTGTTCGTGGCCGAGGCCAGGCCGGCGGTGAAGGCGGCGATCGCCGGGCCGGACGGCAGGATCGACCGCGCCCTGGCCGACGAGCACCAGCACCAGGTCCACGGCTACGGCTGGTACGCCGCCTATGCCGAGCTGATGAACCAGGTGGCCGGCTGGGCCGAGCGGCTGGAGGCCGAGGGTCGGTTCGGCGAGGTCGAGGCCCTGCTGGCCCAGCTGCTGTTCTCCGAATACGCCGCCCAGCTGATCGGCGGCGTGCCGATGAACCAGGGCGAGATCGTCCGCCCCGCCCACCTGGTCACCGACCGCTCGGTGATGAACCGCCTGTTCTCGAACGGGATCATGAAGCTGGTGGTCGAGGGCGGAACCCAGGCGGTGAAGACCCGCCTCGCCCGGCGCCTGGCCGAGGCCCGAGGCCGGCCGACCCTGGAGCACACCGGCCTCGACGAGACCTTCGAGATGATCCGCGACCAGTTCCACGCCTTCGCCGAGGAAAAGGTCACCCCCTTCGCCCACGACTGGCACCTGAAGGACCAGCTGATCCCGATCGAGCTGGTCGAGGAGCTGGGCGCCCTGGGCGTGTTCGGCCTGACCATCCCCGAGGACTACGGCGGCAGCGGCCTGGGCAAGACCGCCATGTGCGTGGTGTCGGAGGAGCTGTCGCGGGCCTGGATCGGCGTCGGCTCGCTGGCCACCCGCTCGGAGATCGCCGGCGAGCTGATCCTGACCGGCGGGACCGAGGCGCAGAAGCAACACTGGCTGCCGAGGATCGCCGACGCCTCGATCCTGCCGACCGCGGTGTTCACCGAGCCCAACACCGGCTCGGACCTGGGCAGCTTGCGCACCCGGGCCGAGCTGAACAGCGACCAGTACCGGGTGACCGGCGCCAAGACCTGGATCACCCACGCCGCCCGCGCCGACGTCATGACCCTGCTGGTCCGCACCGACCCGGCCACCACCGACTATCGCGGCCTGTCGATGCTGCTGGCCGAGAAGCCGCGCGGCGCCCCGGGCGACGACTTCCCCGCCCCGGGCATGAGCGGCGGCGAGATCGGGGTGATCGGCTATCGCGGCATGAAGGAATACGAGCTGGGCTTCGACGGCTTTTCCGTGCCGGCCGCCAACCTGCTGGGCGGCGTGCCGGGCCAGGGCTTCAAGCAGCTGATGGCCACCTTCGAGAGCGCCCGTATCCAGACCGCGGCCCGCGCCGTCGGCGTGGCCCAGGCGGCGCTGGAGACCGGCCTCGGCTACGCCCTGGACCGCCAGCAGTTCGGCCAGGCGATCTTCGAGTTCCCGCGCGTCCACAACAAGCTGGCCATGATGGCCGCCGAGATCATGGGCGTGCGCCAGCTGACCTATTACGCCGCCCGCCAGAAGGACGAGGGCAAGCGCTGTGACCTGGAGGCCGGCATGGCCAAGCTGATCGCCGCCCGCGTCGCCTGGGCCGCCGCCGACAACGCCTTGCAGATCCACGGCGGCAACGGCTTCGCCATGGAATACGCCGCCAGCCGCCTGCTGGCCGACGCGCGGATCCTGAACATCTTCGAGGGCGCGGGCGAGATCCAGGCCCAGGTCATCGCCCGGCGGCTGCTGGAGGAGGGGAACTAGGGGGCTGGCCTTGGCGCTCGCCGCCGGCTCCCCACCTTGGAGGCATGATGGTCGCTCTTCGCTTTTCCGCTTCCGCCCTGGCCGCCGCCGTCGCCCTCGCCGTCGCTTTGGGGGACCTGGCGTCGGCCGAGGTCGCGGCCCCCGCCGCCGCGCCCAGGCTGGCCCTGGCGCCGGCCAGGCCTCTGGACCTGGCCGCGCCCGGCCTGCCGGTGCTGTATTCGCGCGCGCCGACGCCGCTGCCGCCTGGCGTGGCGCGGACCTCGGTCGAGGGCAAGGTCGCCGGCGACGCCCTGTTGGGCGCCGGCCTGCTGTGCGGCCTCAAGCCCAACGCCGACGACAGCGGCGCCGGCCGGGCGCGCGGCTACGACCCCGACGGCAAGTTCCTCGGCGCCAAGCTGGCGTTCAGCTTCTAGGGATGGGCGCGATGAGGTCGCCGAATAGGGTAGCGATTTCAGAGGCATGATTTCGTTGTCATCCCGGAAGCCTCGCAGAGGCTGTCCGGGACCCAGGGGCCGGCGCACGACGGTGGCCCTGGGTCCCGGGTCTGCGGTCCGCTGCGCGGCCCTTCGCCCGGGATGACAACGATAGAAGGCCGTCGAGGCCGACCCGTCTACAGCCGCACCCCGCCCAGCCAGGTCTGCCAGACCACCACGAAGCCGCCGTGCAGGATCACCGCCGGCCACAGCGAGCCGGTGCGCCAGCGCATCACCGCGCAGCCCAGGCCGAGGATCGCGGTGCAGGCCAGGAAGTCCGGGCGCAGGAACATCGCCGCCCGGGGCAGGAAGGTCAGGGCCTCCAGCGGATGCCAGGCGACGTACAGCGCGGTCGAGAGCGCGATGGCCGGCCAGGGCCGGGCGTCCTCGTCGCGGCCGGGGACCAGCAAGCCGCGAAACGGGATCTCCTCGCCCAGGGCCGGCACGAACAGCACGGTCAGCAGCCGCAGCGGCAGGCCCGGGACCGCCGGGGTCACGGCGTAGAGGCCGGTCGAGAAGCCGATGGCGGCCATCAGGGCGCCGGTGATCGCGGCGACCCCGCCGCACAGCGCCCAGCCGCGGGCGTCGGGCAGGGCGGTCAGGGATCGGCGCAGGCGGCGGAGCGGGGTCGGGCGCATGCCCCCACCCTAGGGCTGAACTGGAAATACAGAAGCGCTTGTCATCCCGGACAAGCCCGGCGACCGCCGGGCGCCGATCCGGGACCGCCGCAAGCGCCGCGTTCACGCGCCGGTCCCGGATCTTCGCGCTGCGCGCTCGTCCGGGATGACAACGCTATTGGCGGTCTTGTCGTGCTCGCGGCTTCCGGACCTGGACGCCCCTAACCCAGCACCACCACCTCGCCGTCCTCCTTGGTGAAGCTGGCGGGCTTGCGGTCCAGCAGGTCGAGGACCCTTTCGGACGGCCGGCACAGGGCCACGCCCTTGGGCGTGACCACCAGCGGCCGGTTGACCAGGATCGGGTGGGCGACCATGGCCTCGATCAGGCGGTCCTCGCTGACGCCGTCGTCCAGCAGGCCCAGCTCGGCGGCGGGCGTTCCCTTCTCGCGCAGCAGGTCCCGCATGCTCAGGCCCGCCCGGCCGGCCAGGTCGCGCAGCTGGTCGGCCGTCCAGCCGGCCTTCAGATAGTCCACGACCGTCGGCGCATAGCCGGCGGCCTGGACCATGGCCACCACGTTGCGCGAGGTGCCGCAGGCGGGGTTGTGGAAGATCGTCACGGGGAAGTCGGCGTCGGTCATGGGGCCTGCTCGTCTTTCAGGAGCCAGCCGAAGACCGCCGCCGCGACCAGCGCGCCGGCCGTCTGGGCCAGGATGAAGGCCGGAACGCCCGAGGGGGCGATGCCGGCGAAGGTGTCGCTGAGGCTGCGGGCGATGGTCACGGCCGGATTGGCGAACGACGTCGAGGCCGTGAACCAGTAGGCGGCGGTGATGTAGAGGCCCACCGCCACGGCGGTGAAGTCCGGACGGAACCGCACGGTTCCCAGGATGGTCGCCAGCAGGCCGAAGGTGGCGACGAACTCGGCGAAGGCCTGGGCGGCGCCGAGGCGCGGCTTGGTCGAGACCTGCCAGATCGCCTCGCCGAACATGGCGTGGGCGCACCAGACGCCGAGGATCGCGCCGGCCAACTGGGCCGGCGGATAGGCCAGGGCCGCGCGCCAGGGCAGGTCGCGCCGCAGCGCCGCCACCAGGGTCACGGCCGGGTTGAAGTGGGCGCCCGAGACCGGGCCGAACACCGTGACCAGCACGACCAGGGCCGCCCCGGTGGCCAGGGTGTTGCCCAGCAGGGCCAGGGCGACATTGCCGCTGGCCAGGCGCTGGCCCATGATTCCGGAGCCGACCACCACGGCCAGCAGCAGGCCCGAACCCAGCGCCTCGGCGGCCAGGCGGCGCGACAGGGAGAAGGCGGTCATGACGCGCGCGGCGGCGGACAGGCCGGGCCGCAGCCGGCGGCCCTGGCGGCGATGTCGCCCAGCGGCGCGCAGATCTCCGGCGCGCCGTCGCAGCAGTCCGCCATCAGGAAGCCGAGCAGGGCGCTCATGGCCGCGAAGTCGGCCGAATAGAGGATCGAGCGCCCTTCGCGGCGCGAGGTGATCAGGCCGGCGTGCGACAGCACGTTGAGATTGGCCGACAGGGTGTTGGGCAGGCTGTCCAGCCGGCGCGCGATCTCTCCGGCCGCGACGCCGCCCGGACCGGCCTTCACCAGCAGGCGAAAGATCGCCAGGCGCCCCTCGTGGCCGAGGGCGGACAGGCTGGCGACGGCGTCCTTCGATTCCATATTTCCAATATGATGGAAATATGAGACGGATCAATGACGATGTTTCGGAGTGGCGTCGATGACCGAGTTTCCCGCCCTGCCGACGCGCGACGGGGCCGACGACCTGATCGACCGCTACAGCGAGCGCGAGGCCAGGCGGTCGGCCCGCTTCGCCGCTTGAGTTTCGGCGCGGCCCCGGACTAACCTCAGGTCGAGTGGCTTCGAGGGCGGACATGGTCAGGTGGGGCGCGGCGGCCGACGGGGCCGATCGGCGGAGCGTGGTGCTGGGGCTGCTGACGCTGTCCGCGGCGGGCAACAGGGCGCGGGCCGAGACGGCGCAGCCCAAGGCGGCGCCAACCGGCTCCTGGCGCCGGGCGGAGACCTCGCGGTTCGTGATCCATGGGCCGGTCGGCGAGGACGTGCTGCGCGACTACGCCACGCGGCTCGAGGACTTCGACATGGTCCTGCGGTCCATGCACGGCTTGCCGATCAACGCCGCGCCGCCGCGCAAGCTGGACATCTATCTGGTGCGCGGCGCGGCGATGCTGCGCCGGGCCAGGCCAGCCGCCGACGAGACCCTGCGCGGCTACTACGTCGCCGACGCGACCGGCATCGCCTGCGTCGCCACCGTCGGCCGGGCCAAGGAGGTCGAGAACGACGACGTGATGCTGCACGAGTACGTGCACCATTTCATGAAGCAGTACTTCAACTACGCCTATGCGCCATGGCTGGTCGAGGGCTACGCCGAGTACTTCATGACGACGGACATCCGCGGCGACAGCATCGTCGTTGGCAAGTTCAATTCGAACCGGGCCGCGTGGCTGATGCAGAGCGATTGGCTCCCGCTGGACAGGCTGCTCAGCGAGAGGCCCCGGGTCGGCGACCCGAAATGGGTCAACTACTATCCGCAGGCCTGGCTGCTGACCCACTACATGATGAGCGATCCGGCCCGCTACGCCCAACTCCAAGCCTATATGAAGGCGGTCGGCGGCGGCGCGTCGTCGGTCCAGGCGATGGAGGCGGCGACCGGCAAGGCCCTGGCCGTCCTGCAGAAGGACCTGCGCGATTACACCCGCTCCCCGCTGCCGGTCAGCGCCTTCACCCGCAAGCGCAGCCGCCCGGTCGAGGTGACCGTGACCGCCATGCCGGCCTCCGCCGACGACCTGCTGCTGGAGACGGTGCGGATGATTTCGCCGGTCGGCGACACGGCGGCGCGCAAAACCTTCGCCGAGGACGTCAGCAAGCGCGCCGCCCGCTATCCGGGCGACCCCCTGGCGGAACGGGCCCTGGCCCAGGCCCGGCTTCAGGCCGAGGACTACGCCCTGGCCCAGGCGGTGATCGAGCGGCGTCTGGCCGCCGCGCCGGACGACGTCGAGGCGCTGGAACTGAAGGCCTTGACCCTGATGGCGATGGGCGACGCCGACCCCGCCCAGCAGCCGGCGCTCTACAAGCAGGCCTCGCTGGTGTTGGGGCAGGCCTTCAAGCTCGACGGCGCGCGCTACCAGATCCTGCTGGCCTACGCCCGCAGCCGCTCGCTGTCGCCGGGCTATCCCAGCGACAACGTGATGGAGGGCCTGTTGCTGGCCGCCGAACTGGCGCCGCAGGTGGCGGACGTGACGCTGCAGACGGTGCAGGCGCTGGCCATGCGAGGCGACTACGCGCGAGCGGTGGTGCTGCTGCGGCCTCTGGCCAACGACCCGCACGGCGGCGGCGCGACCTTGCGGGATCTGCTGGCCCGGATGGAGGCCGAGGCGGCCAAGGGCAAGGCCGCGGGCTAGGACGTGGCAGCCGAAAGTGTGAGCGGTTTCGGCGCCTGCCACGCTCTGAATGTTTGATTTAGAGCCTCTTAGCCTCACATGAGCCCATGTGAGGCTAAGAGGCTCTAGGCCGCGGCCTCGGCGTCCTCGTCCTCGTCGGCGCCCAGCAGGGCCGACAGCACCACGGCCAGGCGTTCGGGCTTGATGGGCTTTTCGACCACGTCCTGCATGCCGGCGGCGATGTAGGTGGCCACGTCGTTGGGGTCGGCGTTGGCGGTCAGGGCGACGATCGGCGCCGAGCCGGCCCGGCCGGGCAGTTCGCGGATGGCGCGGGTGGCGCTGACGCCGTCCATGCGCGGCATCTTGATGTCCATCAGGATCAGGTCGAAGCGGCCCGACCTGGCGGCCTCGACCGCCTCGACGCCGTCGACCACCTGCTCGGACGTGCAGTCGAACATCTCGCACAGGGCCTCGGCGACCATGCGGTTGGTGGCGTTGTCGTCGACGATCAGGATGTGGGCCGAGCGGGCGTCCATCATCGGCTCCTCGTCGGCTTCCGCCGCCAGCGAGGCCTCCGGCACGATCAGGGTGAACTGCAGGGTCAGGCCGGCGCCCAGGTTGGCCTCGGCCCGCAGCGGGCCGCCCATGGCCCGGGTCAGGCCGTGGGCCAGGGCCATGCCGACGCCCAGGGCCAGCTCGTTGCGATCCTCGAAGGTGGCCGCGCCCAGCGGGTCGAACACCCGGGCCAGGCGGACCTTGGCCGAGCCCGCGGCGTTGTCGCGCACCCGGGCCTCCAGCTTCAGGCCGCCCTCGACGGGACGGGCCTTGAGGCTGGCCTCGATCACGCCGCGGCCATGGGCCAGGGCGCTCTCGATCAGGGCGTCGAACACCTGCAGCACCCGGTCGGCGTCGATCAGGGCGGCGGCCTCGGGATCGCCGTCATAGGAGAACAGCAGGGTGCTGCCGCCCTCGGCGGCGCGGGGCGCCCAGCGGGCCTCGACGGCGTCGCTGAGGTCGCGCAGCAGGGCGGGGGCGGGCGACAGGGTCAGGCCGCCGGTCGCCGCGCGACGCAGGTCCATGGCCCGGCCCAGGACCAGGTTCATGTCGCGGCTGGTGTCGCCGATGGCGCGGACATAGGCGCTGGCGTCGGGGGTCAGCCGCGACTGCTCCAGCCGGTCGGTGAAGGCCAGCACGCCTTCCAGGTGGCGGCCGATGTCGTGGGCCATGCGCTCGACCAGGGCCATGGCCTCGTCGGCCTCGTGCTGGCGGCGACGATGCGAGGTGAGCAGCGAGTTCAGCCCGCCGACGCCGACATAGTCGCCGGCCTCGTCGACGGCGACATAGGCGCTGCGGAACACGGGGGTGGCGCTGTGGGCGATGCGTTCGACGAAATCGGCGACGCAGAGCTTGGCGTCGACCCGGCGCGGATTGGCGTCCATGACCTCGGCGATCGGGCGCCGCGCCAGGTCGGGGGCGACGGCCATCTGGCCCAGGAACACGTCGCGATAGACCAGGCCCAGGGGCTTGCCGTCCACGACCACGGCCAGGGCGGCCATGTGGCCATCGGCGTCGAACAGCGCCCGGACCTCGGCGCACGGGGTCGCGGGGTCGATCGGGGCTCGGCGGTCGATAAGGCGGGCGAGCGTATCCATGCAGCCATTCGGCGAGGCGTCGTTGGGATCTCACCTTCGCCGGTTGGCGTTGCGGAGTCGTAAATGGCCGGCGTGTTTGGCGAGCTTGACCTGCGACGGGTTGTCCCTGCGGCGTCTTCGGGACTTGGATACGTAAGATGCGGTCGTCGCTTCCCCGATCGCCAGGGTTGGGGCAGGATGCGAGCATGATGGGCGGACGCGCGAAAACGGGCGGATGGGCGCGGGGACTGATGTTCCTGTGCGCGCTCCTGCTGTTCGCCGCCCCCGCCATGCCGGCCGCCGCCGCGACGCTGAAGGGCGATTGCTGCGCCGAGGCGCCTTGCCCTGAGGGCGGCCATGACCACGACCAGGGCAAGACGGCGCCATGCCCCGACGCCTGCGTGCTGGCCTGCCACGTCCTGGTGACGCCCGAGGCCCCGGTGGTCGGACCGGCCGAGATCGGCGCCGCGCCCCTCCGGCCCATGAGATCCCCGCCGCCCCCGGGCCGCGCCCTGGCGCCGGAGCTTCCGCCGCCCCGATGACCCCGCGTTCAGACGAAAACCCATCCTTCTGAAATCGGAAAATCATCATGAAACGCATCGTCTCGACCGCAGCCTTCATGCTGCTGGCCTCCGCCACGGCCGCCTACGCCGCCGCGCCGGACGCCGTGACCAAGGCCGTCCAGGCTTGCTGCGCCCTCGGCGCGGCCTGCTGCAACGGCGGTCCCTGCTGCTGATCTAGCCGCTTGCGCTAGACGGGACGCCCGCTCCGCGAGGGGCGGGCGTTTTCGTGTCCGGGCCCCGTCCTTTGGCGAGCTCGACCCTGCAACGGGCCGGCCGGCCGTCCGAATGTCTGGGCTAGAGTCTGTGGACAGTTGACGGTCTTGGGCCGAATTCCTCGTCCTTCGACAAGCTCAGGATGAGGAATTCTACTCAACCGCCTTACCAGTAGCCCTCATCCTGAGCCTGTCGAAGGACGAGGGCGCGGCCTCGACGCCAAACGCCTAATGGTCCACGGACCCTAGGGCGGGAATGACGAAAAGTTTGGTGGTCTTCGGCTGAATGTCGATCCGCCCTAGGCCGCCGGCGCGAGGTCGAAGCCGTCGCCCTCGAAGACCTCCAGCCGGCTCGGCTTCGGCAGCGACGCGTCGCCCTTCAGGCGGGCCAGGAGATGGGCGACGGCCAGCACCATGTCCGCGGCGTCGTAGGGCTTGGGCAGCGAGGCGATCGCCACCGTCTGGGCCGACCGCGCGCGACTGACCTGCCCGCTGATGAACAGCACCGGGATGCCCAGGTCCTTCAGGTGTTCGGCGAGCTCCACGCCGTCGTCGCGACCGGCCAGCCGGATATTGACCAGGGCCAGGTCGGGCTTGCACGCCTTGGCGACCTCGACCGCCTCGGCGTGACGGTCCGTGAGGTCCAGGACCCGGTATCCGGCGTCCTCCAGTTCGTCCTTCAGGACGGTCGCCACCAGGACCTCGTCTTCGACGATCATCAGGATCTTGCCGGTTGGGCCGTCCCACAAAGCGGTCATGATCATTCAATCCCTATCGACCGCCGATGGCGCTGGTTCCGGCGTCGGCCCGCTCGGCCCGCGCGCTCGCCGTCTCCGGGTCGTCCTGCACGAGGGCGACCTGGGTGTGCTCGATCGAAACCAGGGTGCCCGGATGCCGTGGCGTGGTCTCGACGGTGGCGCTCAACTGCCGAGCCAGGGCCTGGACGATGCTCGAGCCCAGGCCTTTGCGCGCGGTCGCCGGCATGCCGACCCCGTCGTCGCGCACGCACAGGGTCCAGTTGGGTCCATGGAAACTGTAGTCGATGGCGATCTTCCCCGGCCGGTCGTCGGGAAAGGCGTGCTTGAGCGCGTTGATCACCAGTTCGGTGACGATCAGGCCCAGGCTCACCGAAATCCTGGATTCCACGACCCCCCGGCCGCCCTCCACCGTCAGGGCGATATGGTCCTGTTCGCCGATGATCGAGGCCGAGATGATCTCGCAGAGGCTGGTGAAATAGGCGTGCATCTCGACCCCGTCGCCCTCGGAGGTGGACAGCAGGCGCTCCAGGGCGGCCACGGACATCACGCGATGGTGGGCGTCCTTGAGGTGGCCGCGCGTCTCGTCCGACTCGGTCCTGCGCGCGTTCTGCAGAAGGACGCTGGCGATGATCTGCAGGCTGTTGGCGACCCGGTGGCGCACCTCCCGCAGCAGCACGCCGGCTTCGCGCTGGGCGTTTTCCTGCAGCGCCGCGTCGGCGCGCGCGTCCGTCACGTCGGACACCGCCAGCAGCAGGCGTGTCCGCCCCAGATCCAGATAGTCCAGCCGCCTGGCCTGGACGACCAGGTGACGAACCGGTTGGTGGGCGGGCTTCAGATAGATGTCGCAGGCGTCCAGGCTCCCGTGGCCGGCGATGGTCGCGGTCATCAGGGATCGCAGGCCGGGACCATCCCAGCCGCCGGCGTCCAGGGCGTACAGCGCCTGGCCCGGGAGTTCGCCTGGATGGAAACCGAAGGCGGCGCAGAACGAGGTGCTGGCCGCGATGATCGTCAGCTGGTCGTCCAGGAGCACCAGGGGCGCGGGCGAAGACGTCACCACGGCCAAGGTCAGGCTCAGGGCGACATCTTCGGCGCTGGGTATTGAAGCAGGCATGGCAGGCTTTCGGAAAACCGGAGGCTCGCGGAGCGAAAGCCAGGGGGCCGGGAAATCGCGAAAGTCAGAAGAGCACGCGGCGTCGCGCCGTGATGATTCGCTTCCTGTCGCAACGCCCGCCCGCCCGTGAAGTTGCATCAATGTCATTAATGCATCTCAAGGTAGACTGCAAGGTCGTATAACGGGACTGGAAGCCGGCAGGGTGAAGAGCCGGGCAGGGCGCGCGCCGGCGCTTCGGACGTCCGGCGGCGGCGACGGCGTCCAGACGCAAAAGGGCGGCGGATCGCTCCGCCGCCCTTCCGGGGGTCCGCTGGCGAGGCGGGCGCTAGAACGACTTGGTCAGGCTGACGCCGTAGGTGCGGGGCTCCAGCGTGATCAGGTTGGTGAACAGGCCCGAGCTGTCGTCGGTGGTGTAGGCGTCGGTGATCGGCGTCTTGTCGCCCAGGTTCTTGACGTAGGCGTCGATCTGCAAGCCCCACTCGGGCTTTTCGACCTTCAGGGTGATGTTGGCGTTGTCCCACGACTTCAGCTGGTCGTAGGCGGTGTTGTAGACGCGGGTGTACTGCTTGCTCTGGCGGTAGTAGTCGCCGCGCAGGGTGGCCGACCAGCCGTCGGCGAAGTCCCAGGTGTACTGGGCGCCGACCGAGGTGGTCCAGTGCGGCGAGTTGGGCAGTTCGTTGCCCGACAGGTCCGCGGCCTTGCCCTCGATCGTGTAGCCGGCCCCGTAGTTGTACAGGCCCGTGGCGTTGGCCAGGAAGGCGGCCGTGCCCGCCGGCAGGCCCGCGCCGCCGGCCGCGGCCGGGGTCTGCAGGAAGGCCTGGAACACCTGCGGGCCGCCGCAGGCGAACGGCACGGTCGCGCCGGCCCCGGCCGCGATCAGGGTGGCGACCCCGGCCGTGGTCAGCACGCAGTTGGAACCGACCGCGACGTTGGGCAGGCTGGGGCCCGCCTTGACCACGGTATAGGCCGGGTTGCTCTGGGTGCGGTTCATGGTGTCGATCGACGACACGCCGTCGGCGATCTTGGTGTGCAGGTAGCCGAGGTTGGCGTTGAGCTTGAGGTTGCGGACCGGCGACCAGACCGTTTCCAGCTCCAGGCCGTAGACCGTGGCGTTGACGTTCTCGTTGACCGAGGTGCGGTTGACGATCTTGGAGATCTGGTAGCCCTGGTAGTCGTAGTAGAAGCCGGTGGCGTTCAGCATCAGGCTGCCGCCGGCCAGGGTGTTCTTCGATCCCAGCTCGAACGCGTTGACGAATTCGGGGTCGAACTGCGGCTTGACGCTGGCCGAGCCGGCCGCCGCCGGCGGGTTCGAGCCGCCGCCCTTGTAGCCCTTGGAATAGAAGGCGTAGAGCAGGTTGTCGTCGGTCAGCTTGTAGTCGAAGCCGAAGCGGCCGGTCAGCTCGTTGAAGACCGACCTTTCCTGCGGGTTGGTGGTGCTCTGCTTCAGGCCGATGCCCGGCGACAGCAGCACGGTGTCGTAGACGTCCAGGCGCTTGTCGTCGTGGGTGCGGCGCAGGCCCAGGGTGAACTTCAGCTTCTCGTTGGCCTGCCAGTACAGTTCGCCGAACAGGGCGTTCGACTTCAGGTGATAGGGCGAGCGGTTGTCATAGTAGTTGTGGCCGCTGCCGTCCGGCGTGGCGTTGGGGTCGATGCCGATGCAGCTGGTCGGCAGGGCGGTGGGGCTGCAGTTGGGGTTGCCGGTCCGCTGGAAGTTGAGGGCCAGGGCCGACAGGGTCAGCGAGTTGCCGATCACGTAGTAGTCGGTGACGGTCTTGTAGTCGAAATAGATGCCGCCGAAGTTGAAGTTCAGCGGGCCGTCGAAGTTCGACTGCAGCCGGACTTCCTGGCTCCACTGCTTGGAGTTGCCCGCGGAGACGTCCAGGGTGGTGAACTTGTTGGTGTTGCCCACCTGCGGGTCGTTGAAGAAGCCGCCGGGCGTGAGGCCCGTGCTGTTGAACGGAACGGTCGAGACGTTCCGATTGTAGTCCAGCTTCGTATAGACCTTGCCCTTGCTGTACGAGGTCATGGCCGTGAAGGTCAGGTTCTCGGTCAGGTCGTAGGCCAGGTTGAACTGGTAGATGTCGGATTTGGAGCGGTAGATCGGGTCGAACAGCGACTCGATTTCGCGCAGGTCGCGGCTGGTGGTGTCGCCGGCGTTGGCGTCGCCGCTGGTGAAGCCGAAGATGTTGCCCAGCTCGCCGGTCAGGGTGCCCGAGGTGTTGACCGTGCCGTAGGCGCTGTCCCCGTACAGCGAGGCGGGCAGGCAGCCCTGGCTCAGGAAGGCGCGGGCCGCGCCGCTGGGCACGCCGCCGACGGTGGCCGGGCCGTTGTCCTTGGTGCACAGCTGCTTGCCCACGCGGGCCCGGCTGTCGTCCTCTTTGAAATGCTCCCACATGAAGTTGGTGCGCAGCGACTCGATGGGGTTGAACATCACCGAGACGCGGGTCGAGTACAGGTCGCGGTCGTCGACCTTGTGGTCGTTGAAGGTGTTGGTGACGAAGCCGTCGCGCTTGAGGTAGTTGCCGGCCACGCGGACCGCCAGCTTGTCGCCCAGGATCGGCAGGTTGATCATGCCGCGGACCTTCTGGGTGTTGTAGTTGCCCAGTTCGCCGGTGATCTCGGCCTCGAAGGTGTCGGTCGGCTTGGCGGTGATGATGTTGACCACGCCGCCGGTGGCGTTGCGGCCGTACAGCGTGCCTTGCGGGCCGCGCAGCACCTCGACGCGCTCCACGTCGAAGAACTCGGCGTCGAACAGATTGCCCGACTGCAGCGGGGCGTTGTTCTCGTGGACGCCGACGCCGCCGTCGGTCGAGACGCCGACGGCCTTGTTGCCGATGCCGCGGATCGCGAAGTTGAAGCTGTTGGTGAAGTTGCCCTTGGCGAAGGTGACGTTCGGGATGGCCTGCTGCAGGTTGGGGCCGCCGTCGATCTTCTGCGCCTCCAGGGTGTCCTGGCTGAAGGCCGACACCGCGATCGGCACGTCCTGCAGGGCCTCTTCCTTCTTCTGGGCGGTGACGACCAGTTCCTCCAGCACGTTGCCGCCACCCTGCTGGGCGGACGGGGCGGAGGCCGTCTGGGCGAAGGCGGGGGCGGCGACGGCGGCCAGCACGGTCACGGACGCGCCCATGGCCAGCAGGCTCCGCATACGCAGAGATTGCGACATTCTATTCCCTCCCTGGACGTCGCGGTTCCTTATGGCGGACCCTGCGGGCGTCGTGTTGTTTCCTCGGCGCCGTACTTTTGAGCACTACGCGGGCGTACGGCTGGCCCTTCGCAGCATCCGATGATTGCATACTTGGCGTCTTGGGCTGTCAACCGGCCAAAGTCTATGTGATCATTGATATGTTACACGTTTTCACTTTACGCCGGCGCGTATTGACCTGTCGGCGCAAGTTTTCATTGAAATTAGAAAAGGTGGTCCGGCGCGTGACGTTGCGTCAAGCGTGATTTCAGGCCGAAAAACCTTGGTGCGACCCCCAGAGGCGCGCGGCCCATAGTCGCCCATTCGCGCCGAAGGTACAGCCCAAATATCAGCGTTCGAAACGATTGTTCGGGTGTGAGGCCTGGGGCGCACACTCATGGCGAGCGCTTTGGGGAGCGATAATTTCGTTGTCATCCCGGAAGCCTCGCAGAGGCTGTCCGGGACCCAGGGGCCGGCGCACTACGGTGGTGCTGGGTCCTGGGTCCGCGGGCCGCCGCGCGGTGGGATGACAACAAAGAGCGGTGAGCGGGCGTCCCCGGCCCCGGTCGTCAAGTCCGCGCGCCTCGTGTAGAGAGACGCCATGTCCACTCCTGAAATTTCCACCGCGTCCGGCGTTTCGCGGGCCGACGCCGCCCTGGTGCTGTTCTCCGGCGGCCAGGACAGCAGCGTCTGCCTGGCCTGGGCCCTGGAGCGCTACGCCCGGGTCGAGACCGTCGGCTTCGACTACGGCCAGCGCCACGTGATCGAGATGCAGGCCCGCCAGGCGGTGCGCCGCCAGATGGCCCAGCGTTTTCCCCACTGGGCCGAGCGCCTGGGCGAGGACCATGTGCTGGACCTGACCGGCTTCGGCGCCGTGGCCCAGAGCGCCCTGACCGCCGACGTCGCCATCGAGATGACCGAGCGCGGCCTGCCCTCGACCTTCGTGCCCGGCCGCAACCTGGTGTTCCTGATCTACGCCGCCGCCCTGGCCGACCGCCGGGGCCTGGGGGCGCTGGTCGGCGGCATGTGCGAGACCGACTTCTCGGGCTATCCCGACTGCCGCCGCGACACCCTGGACGCCATGCAGGCCGCCCTGAACCTGGGCATGGACCGCGACTTCGTCATCGAGACCCCGCTGATGAAGCTGACCAAGGCGGAGACCTGGGCCCTGGCCAAGACCCTGGGCGGCGAGGACCTGGTCGACCTGATCGTGGTCGAGAGCCACACCTGCTACCAGGGCGACCGCGGCGAACTGCACGCCTGGGGCCACGGCTGCGGCGAATGCCCCGCCTGCGAGCTGCGCCAGCGCGGGTACGAGGAGTGGGACGCGGCGGGGCGCTCTCCCCTTCCTTCTCCCCTTGCGGGAGAAGGTGGCGGCGAAGCCGTCGGATGAGGGGTCTCTCAAACCGATGACGCCGCACGCGATCGTTCCGCCCCACGCGGCGGACCTGGCTTTCAACCCCTCACCCGACGGTCCTCCGGACCGCCACCCTCTCCCGCAAGGAGAGAGGGGAGGGTTCCAATGACCTACACCGTCAAGGAGATCTTCCTCACCCTGCAGGGCGAGGGCGGGCAGGCGGGCAAGGCGGCGGTGTTCTGCCGGTTCGCCGGCTGCAACCTGTGGACCGGCCGCGAGCAGGACCGCCACAAGGCCGTCTGCACCTTCTGCGACACCGACTTCGTCGGGACCGACGGCGAGGGCGGCGGCAAGTTCACGACGGCCGACGCCCTGGCCGCCGCGGTCGAGGCCGCCTGGACCGGCGGGCCGGACGACCGGCTGGTGGTCTGCACCGGCGGCGAGCCGCTGCTGCAGCTGGACGCCGCGGCCATCGACGCCCTGCACGCGCGGGGCTTCATGATCGCGGTGGAGACCAACGGCACGGTCGTCGCGCCGGCGGGGATCGACTGGGTCTGCGTCAGCCCCAAGGCCGACGCCCCGGTCGTCCAGACCTCGGGCCAGGAGCTGAAGCTGGTCTATCCGCAGGACAAGGCGCTTCCCGAGCGCTTCGCGGACCTGGATTTCGAGCGCTTCTACCTGCAGCCGATGGACGGCCCGGACCGCGAGCGCAACACGCAATTGGCCGTCGCCTATTGCCTTTCGCACCCACAATGGCGTTTAAGCGTCCAGACGCACAAATATCTCGGCCTGCCCTGACGGATAAGGCGCTCGACCTGGTGACAGGGTCGAGCCGCTAGAGCCTCCCAGGCCTTGTCAAAAGAAGTACCCTGATGAAGCCCGTCTTCGAGATCACGAAGGCCGCGCATTTCGACGCGGCCCACTATATCGAGCAAGGTCCCGCCGACCATCGCTACCGCAAGCTGCATGGCCACTCGTTCAAGGTCGAGGCCAGCGTCAGGGGGACGATGCAGGACGCCGGCTGGGTGGCCGACCTCGACAGCCTGGACGGCGTGCTGAAGGCGGTGGCCGCCGAGCTGGACCACGGCCTGCTGAACGACCGCCCCGGCCTGGAAAGCCCGACCCTGGAGCGGATCTGCCTCTATTTCGCCGAGCGCCTGGCGCCCCAGTTCCCGGGCCTGTCGCGGGTGGTGGTTTCCCGCCCGACGATTGGTGAGAGCTGCGCGCTGAGCCTCTAGGCCGCGGACGCCCCCTCCGTCACGATGCGTATCCGCATCGCGCCACCTCCCCCGCCTTGCGGGTGAGGAGGAAGCGGGCCGATCTTCTCCTCCCCCGTGAAACGGGGGAGGTGGCGGCGAAGCCGACGGAGGGGGCGTCCACCCTCCGGAAAACACCGGTCTTCCTTCCTGCCCGGACCTGCCTTATCCCTACGCCGCCGATGTCGCCGGGGAAGGCCGCGAATGCTGTACATGCTGCTGTGCTACAACAACGAGACCGAGGTCATGGGCTGGACCCAGGAACAGGACGACGCCGTCATGGGGCGCCTGTCGGTCGTCCATGACCGGTTGGTCGCCGAGGGCAAGCTGGGGCCGTCGGGTCGGCTGCAGGGCACCTCCAGCGCCAAGACCCTGGTCAAAAGCGAGACCCCGTTCGTCGTCGACGGCCCGTTCGCCGAGACCAAGGAGCAGTTCCTGGGCTTCTACGTGCTGGACGTCGCCGACATGGACGAGGCCCTGGCCGTCGCCCGCGAGCTGGGCGTGGCCAATCCCGGCGGGGCCTACGAGGTGCGGCCCATGCGGCTGTACCTGCCGGGGACGATCGCGGCCGAGGAGGCCTGAAAGTCGAAGCCATGCGCCATCGAGTCTTCGCCGTCCTGCTGGGCCTGGTCCTGGCCGCCGCGCCCGCCGTCGCCGGCGCCGAGACCTGGCGGTGCTCGGCCAGGAAGGGCCCGGTGACCCACGACCTGTCGGCGACGGTCGAGGGCGAGCGGGTGACGGGCTTCGACTACCTGGCCTCGACCAAGGGGGCGTCCGACGCCACCAGCTGCAGCCTCGCCCCCGAGGGCGGGCCCGTGGCCGGCCCGGACGGCGTCACCACCTTCCCGCTGACCGACGACGACGTCGCGGTAGCCCGCAGGCGTAGTGACACGATCGTCTTCGACTTCACGCGGACCCGCCTGAGCAACTACTGCGGCCAGTCCTCGACCATCGCCGAGACCCTGACGATCAAGGCCGGCGCCAAGCGCTGCCTGGCGGTGAAGAACCAGTAGACGGAGGGCGAGGCCCTAGCCGTCCCGCTGCGACTTCTTCCATTCCTTGAACTCGCGCTCTTCGCGGTCCTTCTTGCTTTCGCCGGGGATCACCGCCTTGCCGGCGCCGACCACGACCTTGCCGGTGGTTCCGACCACGGCCGCGCCCGCGCCGACCACGGCGCCGCCGGCGGCGACGGCCAGGCAGCCCTGGCTGGTGGTGGCGACGGCCAGCAGGGCCAGGACGAGGGGCAGGCGACGCGGGGACATGTGACGCGACATTGGGGCAAGCTCACTGCAGGTGGGGCGAGCGTTCTAGCCCGGGACGGCTCCAGGGTCGCCGCGTCCGATGGCCGCTGTATGGCCGGATGGGCAGGGGTATCGCATATGCCTCAAAACGGTTGTCATCCCGGACGAGCGCGCAGCGCGAAGATCCGGGACCGTGGCGTGAGCTCAGGGCTTGCGGCGGTCCCGGATCGGCGCCCGGCTCCGCCGAGCTTGTCCGGGATGACAGATTCTTTCAGAGCAAATCCATATGCGATAGCCCTGGCCGGATGGGGGAGGCCCGTTCAGTACGACACATCCTCCACCCCCGGATCCCCCTGGCGGCGCCAGGGGCCGGTGAAGGCCGGGTCCTGCCGGCGACGGCGGTCGGGGCCGAAATAGGTGGCGCAGCGGATGAACGGCCGGGGGTGCTCGATCAGCAGGTTGATGCGGTGGATCACGCCGCGCGCCGTCACCGGCTTGGCCAGGAACTCGTTGACCCCGGCGTCGCGCGCCTCGGCCACCCGGCGCATCGTGGAATGGCCGGTGATCATGATGACCGGCGCGAACGGGTTGGGGCTGTCGGGCGAATTGCGCAGCAGGTTGACGAAGTCGATGCCGTCCAGCGGACCCATGGTCAGGTCGGTCATGACCAGGTCCATCTCGATCTCGCGCATCGTCTGCAGCGCCTCGGCGCCGTCCTGCGCCTCGAAGATCCGCCGCACGCCCAGCGCCCGCAGGATCTCGGCCAGCAGCAGGCGCATGTGCTGATTGTCGTCGACCAGCAGGATCTTCAGGAGATCGAAGCGCACGGGCCCCCCGGCTGGCTCGCTCGACGGCCGCGTCGAGCGGATCGTGCCGCCCGAACGTTACGGCGCTGGCGCGGACGGTCAATCGAAATCGCCGAAAAGTTCAATGTTTTCAAGCGTAAGTTGGATTTCGGCCAGGTGCGCGCCAGGTGACGCGCCGGCGGCGAAGGAGCGGGCCAAGGCGCGGGCGAGCGGACCGGCCCTGAGTCTTCGTCGCGCCTCGGGCCAGACTATCCTTAACGCCGGCGACGCTTGGTTACCTTTTGTCAACGAAAAACTTAGGAACGAGACCCCGCCGCCGAGAGTTGATGCGCCGAAGGGATATGAATTCCACATGGCCTCCCGTGACGAACTCATCAAGCGCGAAGCTCTCGAGCTCTGGAAGCAGATGCATGACGAGCCTCCGCCCGAGGTGGGCGGGGTGGAATTGCTTGAGATCATCTGCCGAAATCTGGACATCCAGGACTACGACCGCGTCCGCTCGCCGTTCCTGCGTCCCACGATGATCCTGCGGCCCGAAGAGTGGCCGGAAGCCCAGAAGGCCTAGGGACCGTCCTCAATTGCGCGTCGGTGACACCCAAGCGAAATCGGCGCTCTAATTGGTCGTCATCCCGGGACCCAGGGGCCGGCGCGGTGCGCTCGCCCCTGGGTCCCGGCCCTACGGTCCGCCAGGCGGACCTTCGGCCGGGATGACAACTGAAAATCAACGATCCAATTGAGTCCGGACCCTAGCCGGGGTCTCGGCCCCGAGCGCGCGAGCTAGAAGCGCCCGCTCATCCCCGGAACGAACGCCCCGCCGCCGGTCTGGGCCCGGTGGCGCAGGAAGGCGTCGGCCAGGACGCAGGCGGTCATCGCCTCGACCACCGGCACGCCGCGGATGCCCACGCAGGGGTCGTGGCGGCCCTTGGTGCGCAGGTCGATCTCTTCGCCCGCCTCGTTGACGCTCTCGCGCGGGGTCAGGATCGACGAGGTCGGCTTGAAGGCCACGCGGGCCACCACGGGCTGGCCGGTCGACAGGCCGCCCAGCACGCCGCCGGCGTGGTTGGACAGGAACACCGGGCCGTCGTTCCCCATCCGCATCTGGTCGGCGTTCTCCTCGCCCGACAGGGCGGCGCTGGCGAAGCCCTCGCCGATCTCCACGCCCTTGGCGGCGTTGATCGACATCAGGGCCGCGGCCAGTTCGGCGTCCAGCTTGCCGTACAGCGGCGCGCCCCAGCCGGCCGGCACGCCGGTCGCCTCCACCTCGACGACCGCCCCGGTCGAGGAGCCGGCCTTGCGGACCTTCTCCAGGTGCTCTTCCCACACCGGGATGACCGCCGCGTCCGGCGACCAGTAGGGGTTCTGCTCGACCTGGTCCCAGTCCCAGTTCGCGCGGTCGATGGCGTGCGGGCCGATCTGGACCAGGGCCGCGCGCACCGTGACGCCGGGGATCACCAGCCGGGCGATGGCGCCGGCCGCCACCCGCGCGGCGGTCTCGCGCGCCGAGCTGCGCCCGCCGCCGCGATAGTCGCGCACGCCGTACTTGGCGAAATAGGGATAGTCGGCATGGCCGGGCCGGAAGGCCTGGGCGATCTCGCCATAGTCCTTGGAGCGCTGGTCGGTGTTGTCGATCATCAGGCTGATCGGCGTGCCGGTCGTGCGTTGACCCTCCGTGCGCTCGTCCTCGAACACGCCCGACAGGATGCGCACGGCGTCCGGCTCCTGGCGCTGGGTGACGAACTTGCCGTTTCCCGGCCGGCGCTTGTCGAGGAAGGCCTGGATCTGCTCGGCCGTGATGGCGATGCCGGGCGGCACGCCGTCGACCACGCAGCCCAGGGCCGGGCCGTGACTTTCGCCCCAGGTGGTGACGCGGAACAGGTGGCCGAAGGTGTTGTGCGACATGGGGGCGGTGTAGCGGAAAGCGCGGGACGGGGCAAAGCCAAGGGCGCCCCTTCCGGGCGGCGCCCAGGATGCTTCGCCGTTAACTACATCCTATAGTAGAATTAATGCTTAAGCTCTCAAAGGTTGCATTTGATGCAACTCCAGAGTACTATTTTCGGTGTCGTTACTTGAGGTAGCATCCCGGCATGGCCGGGCAAAACAGGGAGTAAGAGACATGACCACCGGCACAGCGAACTTCACCGGCGATTGCGGCGAGTGCACGAACGGCTACTACAGCGCCACCTCCACGGGCGGCATGCAGCCCAACCAGTCGGCCACGGTCAACGGCAATTCCCCCCAGAACTGCGTCGTGGCCAATGACGGCGGGACGGTCTTCGCGATCGAGCTACAGTCCATCGCCGGCCTCTACAACTACCAGGTCCGCGTCGACGCCCAGGGCCCCAAGGGCGCCTTCAGCGGCTCGATGTACCTGGCGTTCGAGGACCAGACGGGCGACGTCTACTATCTGAGCATCTTCTCCTCGACGCGCGAATGGCACGAGGTGTCGTACAACAGCAGCCAGCCGGCCATCGTGAAGATCTACTGGAGCGACTATTCCTTCACCGTCGCCAGCGGCGACGCCAGCAAGGCCAAGCCCGCCTACAAGGTGCTGAGCCCGGTCGGCTAGGGCGGATCGGCGGGGTAACCCGTTGTCATCCCGGAAGCCTCGCAGAGGCTGTCCGGGACCCAGGAGACTGGGCCAAAGCGGTGCGGCTCACCTGGGTCCCGGACAAGCGCTCCGCGCTTTCCGGGATGACAACCGTTTCGGGCGGTGGTTCCGCCCGAGGAGGGCCCGAACAGGTCACCCCCGCCGCCTCGCCGCCTCGGCCAGATAGTCCTCCAGGTTCGTCCAGCCGTCGCCGTCGCGGTCCAGCGCCCCATCGGCCCGTTTAGGGTTGAAGCCGTGCGCCGTCTCCCAGGCGTCCGGCATGCCGTCGCCGTCGGTGTCGACCGCCGCGACGCCCGCCGGCAGGGCCGGCCAGCCGCCGACCTGGGCCTGGCTGTCGATCAGCCGGCCGGTCTTGTCGCGCACCCCGGCCACGATCCGCGCGTCGACGCTGTCGCGGAACACCCTGGCCCCCGCGTCCTTCAGCACCCGCTCATAGGCCGTGGCGGCGGGGTCGGCCTCGACCGGCGCCACGTCGATCGGCCCGGCCTGGCGCCAGCCCGGGGCCTGCAGCCCGCTGACCAGGCTCCAGGGATCGGTGGGCACGACGCCGTTCATGCTGTTGCCGGCGAACCAGGCCTTGGCCAGGCTGTTGCTCTCGTTGAACGCGATGGGCTTTTCGCTGTCGGGGCCCATGACATAGGCGTTGTCGACGAAGCTGTAGGCCGCCAGGGCCGCCTTGTCGGCGTCGTAGCCGGCATGGCCCTTGCCCCAGTTGTAGAAGACGTTGGAGCGGAACTCGAAGAACGCCCCGACCGGGTCCTTGTCCGGCCCCTCGTAGTTGCCGGGACGCGGCATGCGGGCCAGGTGGTTGGCCCACAGGTTGTGGTGGAAGCTGATCCTTGAGCCGTCGCCGCCGCGGATCAGGCTGCCATAGCCGTGGTCGCCCTTGGCGTGGATCGAATGGCGCAGGCTCTCGGCGATGATCGACCATTGGACCGTGAGGTCATAAAAGCCCTGACCGGGCGTGTCGTAGCGGGCGCTGGCCGACAGGGTCTCGTCCACCGACCAACTGGCCGACACGTGGTCCAGGATGATCCGCCGCCCGGAATTGATCCAGATCGCGTCGCCCTCGGTCCGGCTCTCGTCGCCCAGGCGCGAGCGGATGAAGCGGATGACCACGTCGTCGGCGGCCACCACCAGGGTGTGGTCGCGCAGGGTGATCCCGCCGCCGGGCGCGGTCTGGCCGGCGATGGTGATCCGGCCGTTGGCGATCTTCAGTTCGCGCTTCAGCGGGATCGTGCCGGCGACCGCGAAGACGAC
This sequence comes from Caulobacter sp. GW821-FHT09A05, assembly GCF_059418465.1. Lineage (NCBI taxonomy): Bacteria > Pseudomonadati > Pseudomonadota > Alphaproteobacteria > Caulobacterales > Caulobacteraceae > Caulobacter > Caulobacter sp. GW821-FHT09A05. Next base: position 7,636 of record NZ_JBWKPX010000002.1, on the reverse strand, counting down.
CGTGCGCGGGCCCTGGGCCTCGACGGCGGCGCGCAGGGAGCCGGGGCCGGAGTCCTCCAGGTTGGTCACCCTGATCACCGCCCCGCCGCGCCCGCCGAGCGCCAGCCGCCCCGCGCCCTCGGCCCCGGGGAAGGCGACGACCTCGCGCGGGGCGGCCTGGGCGGTGGCGGAAAGGGCCAGGGCGGCTGCCAGGGTGGCGGTACGGATAAGCATGCGGTTCCCCCCATTTTTCTTGTTCCGCTCATCCCGGCGAACGCCGGGATGAGCGGTTGATAGGGGCAGCATCCCTCGTCCCAAAACCCTTGTCCACCGGTGTCATCGGGCGGTGGCAAGGCTTCGAGGCGATCGCCGGGCAAAAGAGGTGGTCGCCTGTGATGCTTAATGAGGCAAGGATTGCCGTCAAATCTGGCAAATCGCGGCGCCACATGCCGCCGAGCCGGTCAGAAACCGCGACGGATTGTCCGACCCCCGTTCTGAAAGCTGACACCAGTGTCATTCTCGCTCGTCTGGCGAGTGATTCGGCTGTTCCGGGTCCCGCCGCCGGTTTCGGGGGAAACCATCATGGCAGGACCTTCGGCGGGCGACGACGCCAGCCTCCGTCCAGAACGCATCCTGGAGCTCAGCGAACGGCTGAGCGCGGTGGCCGGCGAGAAGATCGGCGAGATCGCCTATGTCAACCGCTCGGCCAAGATGCTGGCGATCAACGCCCTGATCGTCGCCGCCCGGGCCGGCGAGGCGGGGCGCGGCTTCGCGATCGTCGCCGAGGAGTTCAAGACCATTTCCACCCAGATCGACGTGGTGGCCGCCGCCCTGGAGAGCCAGGTGCGCGCCGACCTCGACGAGCTGACCGCGATCGGCGGCGCGATCCTGGGCCATCTGCGCGGACAGCGCCTGGCCGACCTGGCCCTGAACGCCATCGAGATCATCGACCGCAACCTCTATGAGCGCACCTGCGACGTGCGCTGGTGGGCGACCGACAGCGCGGTGGTCGACTGCGTGGCCACCCCCTCGCGCGAGGCCTCGACCCACGCCAGCCAGCGGCTGAAGGTGATCCTCGACGCCTACACCGTCTATCTGGACCTGTGGATCGCCGACCCCTCGGGCCGGGTGATCGCCAGCGGCCGCCCCGACCGCTATCCGGCCGCCCGCAACGCCTCGGTCGCCGACGCGCCGTGGTTCCGCGACGCCCTGCGCACCCGGTCGGGCGACGACTTCACGGTCTGCGACATCGAGCGGGTCAAGGCGCTGAACGACGCTCCGGTCGCCACCTACGCCACGGCCATCCGCGAGGGCGGCCAGGCCAACGGCCGGGTGCTGGGGGTGCTGGGCGTCCATTTCGACTGGAAGCCCCAGGCCCAGGCGGTGGTCGACGGCGTGCGCCTGACCGAGGAGGAGAGGGCCCGCTCGCGCGTGCTGCTGCTGGACCAGAACCACCGGGTGCTGGCCAGCTCGGACGGCAAGGGCGTGCTGGAGGAGACCTTCAAGCTCGACACCTCGGGCGGCGACATGGGGAGCTACGCCGACGGCGACCGCACCATCGGCTACGCCCTGACCCCCGGCTACGAGACCTATGGGGGCCTGGGCTGGTACGGCTGCCTGGTCCAGACGGCGGAGGCGGAAAAGCCGGCCTCGACGTTTCGCCCGGGGGTGAAGGCGGCCTGACCCCGGACCCCTCTCCCCCCGCGGGCGAGGGTGGCCTCCGAAGGAGGTCGGGTGAGGGGGCGGACACTTCACTCAACCGACACAGGCCTTCAATCGCGCTCTAGCCGTTCGAATCGTATCCGGCGCGCCGTTTCGCGGACGTTCTTGGGCATTCCTGGAGTTTCCCGCAGGCGTCCGCAACGTCGGTGAAGGGTGGAGAACGTAGCCTGCCGGCTATGCCCCTTGTCCGCCCCGTGTAGTTGTGGAAGCGTTGCCTTATGAGAAGAGGCTTCGCTTTTATCCCGACATGCGATTGAGCAAGGCGATGCACAGCATGACCCCGTCCCTCGCAATCGGCGTTGGCCTAGTCGTTTTGGCTATTGGAGGCACGTTGGCTTGGTTCGGCGGGACACTTGCGAAGTCGGGCTTTGACGATAGCCTTCACCGTGCTGCACCGCGGCGAGGGTTCTTCATTAGCCTTTCCGCGTTTGGGGCAACGGCAAGCGGCCATCGCTTTCGAAGCTGTGCAAGCCGAGCGGGGCTCGATCACGGCCATGACCGACGCCGGCGGCGCGGCCGTCACGACGAACCGGTATGACGAGTTCGGCATCCCGGACGTCCGCAACAGGGGCCGGTTCCAATATACGGGGCAGGCTTGGCTGCCCGAATACGGCGTCGCCTATTACAAGGCCCGCATCTACTCCCCGTCACTGGGGCGGTTCATGCAGGCCGATCCCCTGGGCTACAGCGCCGGCATGAACTGGTACGCCTATTCGCTGAACGACCCGATCAACAACCGCGATCCAAGCGGCATGATCCCCTTCCTGCTGGTTCCGCCAGGCGCGATCTATGCCGCCCAGGCGTACTTGAACTCAGCGTATTTCAACAGCTTCTACTTCGACCCGATCGTCGTGACGGCGTTCCGCAACAACGGCTTCGAGGGCGTCGGCGCGTTCAACTTCGATCAGTACCCGCTTGAGCCGCTCTACTACGGCTATGGCGACGGCAGCGTCCAGGACAGCCAAGCCAAGTCGGTGGACACCACGGACACCTGCGGCCGCCCGATCACGAAGACCGGCCCGACGGTCAAGCCCGATCCGACCAAGCAGCTGGCCTTCATCACGCACCTCCACGAAGGCAACCCGATCCAGTCGGAGATCGACGCCGGCCGCGCTCACTTCCCCTATCCCGGGTCGGGGGACGGCATCACCGTGGCGCTCCGGCAGATCCCCAACTACACCATCAGCAAGATTGGGGTGACGGTGGTGCGACCGGGCCTGATCCCAGGCACGATCGTCGTCGACAAACTCACCCCCCAGGGCTTCGACGCGAGCTCCATGCCGAACGAGGCCTATCGCGCCTTGGCGGGCAACGCGCTCAACAGGTACAATGCGAAGAACAATCCGACGGCGCCCAAGGTGAACCCATGCTAGCGACGTCCATGATGTGGTTGGCCTTCGCGTTGGCGGCGATCGGCGGTTCCATGCCGGGCGCCGACGCAGGAGCCGCAGCGAAAGGAAGCGCCGCCGGGAGGACCGCCGTTGTCGGCTATCTCGATGTGGCTGGCACGACGATCACGCTGTACAGGACAAAGGCTGCGTTGAAGGCCAGGGACCGCAACAAGTGCATGGACGCGACCATGTTCCCGCTGCGCAAGATCGGCGAGGCGGCGCCCCTTCGCGGGCGAAAGGTCACCGCTTACGGCTATGTCGTGACAAAGGCCTACTATCTGGAACAGCAGGGGGACGACATCGCGCAAGGATTGTCTCCCATCCAGAGTCTGTGCCGCAATCCCAACGTGATGACGATCATCGAACTGGCGGATTGACCGCCGGGGACGTCGGCGATGATGGAGGCGGTGTTGTCAGCTTAGCCGCGCCGTTCTGCGCCGGAGACTGGACGCGATGCGATGATGCGGGCAGGAGCGCGTTATGCGCGCCTTATCCTTCAAACGTCACCGACTTCCGGCCGAGGTCATCCGCTATGCCGTGTGGCTCTACTTCCGCTTCACCCTGAGCTTCCGGGACGTCGAGGAACTGCTGGCCCAGCGCGGGATCGAGGCCAGCTACGAGACGATCCGCTGCTGGACGATCAAGTTTGGCCCGCAGATCGCCAGGAACCTTAAGCGTCGCCGCCCTGCGCCGTCTCCGCGTTGGCATCTGGATGAAATGGTCTGTTCGGTTGGCGGCCGTCGGATGTATCTCTGGCGCGCGGTCGATGACGAGGGGGAGGTCTTGGACCTTGTGATCCAGCATCGGCGCGACACGAACGCCGCTCTGAAGCTGCTCAAGCGCTTGCTGCGAAATCAGCCCGTAGAGCCTGTCTCGATCACCACCGATGGGCTGAGTTCCTACGCCGCCGCGTTGAAGGCGCTGGAGTTGACCGACCTCCACCGTCCCGGCCGATTGCGCGAAAACAACCGAGCCGAAAACTCCCATCTGCCGATCCGGCGACGAGAGCGAAAGATGCAGGGCTTCAAATCACAGGCCTCGGCCCAGCGCTTTCTCACCACCCATGCGGCGATCTACAACACCTTCTACACCCAACCTCAACGGATCCGCCGCCAGACTCTTCGCCAGTTCCGCGGCGAAGCCCTGCGCATCTGGAATGAGGCCGTTGCCGCCTGAAGGTTGCCGCTCGGGGCGCTTGATTTCGCCGGCCAAGTTAAGCTGACAATGCCAAGGAACCAGGTCATTCCCAGAACCGGAACGCCCGATACCCCGCGCCGATGTCGGGCCGCGAGATTCCGAACAGGTCGGTGATCGTCAGCACCACGCGAAACAGGGCGTGGTTGACCCCGGGGATGAAGAAGATCGCCAGGAACAGGCCGATGAACACCAGGCCGCCCACCTTCTGGGCCTGCTGCTGGACCGCCGGCGGCAGGTAGGGCCGGATCACGCCGAAGCCGTCCAGGCCCGGCAGGGGCAGCAGGTTCAGCACCAGGGCGAAGCCTTGCAGGAAGGCCAGGAAGGCGGCGGCGCGCGACAGCGGGCTGGTCTCGACGCCGAACGCCCGGTCCGCGCCCAGGCAGACGGCCAGGCCGACCAGAACCGCCAGGGTGCCCAGCGGCCCGGCCAGCGAGGCCAGGGCCCGTCCGCGCCGGCTGCGCATCAGGTCGTCGCGCAGATAGACCGCCCCGCCGGGAAAGCCGATCCCGCCCATCGCCAGCACCACCAGCGGCAGCACCAGGCTGGTCCCCAGGTCGGTGTATTTCAGCGGGTCCAGGGTCAGGTAGCCCTTCTGGGCGATCGTGTGGTCGCCGGCCTTGTAGGCCACGAAGGCGTGGGCGAACTCGTGCACCACCACGCTGAGGACCCAGCCGACGACCACGAAGGCGAAGGTCAGCACGCCGGGCGGCGCGTCCATCCGCGCCAGGGCGAAGGTCAGGGCGGCGAAGATCCCCGTCAGGATCAGGGCGTTGGCGCTGATCGGGGCGGGTTTGGCGAGCTGGGTGTCGGTGAGGGCCATGGGCCCTTATACAGCTTCTCCTCCCCAGCGCAGCGGGGGAGGGCCATCGCATCTGTCTCGAAACGATTGTCATCCCGGACGAGCGCGTAGCGCGAAGATCCGGGACCGGGGCGTGAACGCAAGTGCTTCCGGCGGTCCCGGATCGGCGCTCGGCTTCGCCGAGCTTGTCCGGGATGACAGGCTTTTTCAGAGCCCCGCTCGAGGGAGGCGACGCGGCGGAGGGCGTCCCACCGCCGGGTCAGTCAACCCTGCTCAACACCGCCCGGATCGTCTCCACCACCTGGTCCACCTGGCCCTGCTCGATGATCAGCGGCGGCGACAGGGCGATGATGTCGCCCGTCACGCGGATCAGCAGGCCCTGGTCGAAGGCCGTCTCGAACGCCGCCATCGCCCGGGCGGTGGGCGCGCCGGGCCTCGGCTCCAGCTCGATGCCGGCGATCAGGCCGAAGTCGCGGATGTCGACCACGTGGCGGGCGTCCTTCAGCGAATGGATCGCCGTCCGCCAGTAGGGCTCTATCTCCAGGGCCCGCTGGAACAGGCCCTCCTCCTGGTAGACCTCCAGCGTCGCCATTCCGGCCGCGCAGGCCAGGGGGTGGGCCGAATAGGTGTAGCCGTGGAACAGCTCGATCGCGGCGTCGGCGCCGTCCATCATCGCCTGGTAGATCGCGTCCGAGGCCGCCACGGCGCCGGCCGGCACGGCGGCGTTGGTCAGGCCCTTGGCCATGCAGATCATGTCGGGGACCACCCCGAACCGCTCGGCCGCGAAGGCCGCGCCGACCCGGCCGAAGCCGGTGATCACCTCGTCGAAGATCAGCAGGATGTCGTGCCTGTCGCAGATGGCCCGCAGGCGCTGCAGGTAGCCCTCGGGCGGGACCAGCACCCCGGTCGAGCCCGCCACGGGTTCGACGATCACCGCGGCGATGTTGCTGGCGTCATGCAGGGCGACGATGGCCTCCAGCGCGTCGGCCAGTTCGGCGCCGTGCTTCGGCTGGCCCTGGCTGAACAGGTTGCCGGCCACCCCGTGGGTGTGGGGCAGGTGGTCGACGCCGGTCAGCAGGCTTCCGAAATACTTGCGGTTGGTCGGGATGCCGCCCACCGAGATCCCCCCGAACCCGACGCCGTGATAGGCCCGCTCGCGGCCGATCAGCCGGGTCTTGGTCCCCTTGCCCCGGGCCCGGTGATAGGCCAGGGCGATCTTCAGGGCGGTATCGACCGACTCCGAGCCGGAATTGGTGAAGAAGATGCGGTCCAGGCCCTTGGGCGTGATCTGGGCGATGCGGCTGGCGAAGGCGAAGGCCGCCGGGTGGCCCATGTTGAAGCTGGGGGCGTAGTCCATCTCGCCGGCCTGGCGGCGAATCGCCTCGACGATCCTGGGGCGGTTATGGCCGGCGTTGACGCACCACAGGCCCGAGGTGGCGTCCAGCACCTGGCGGCCGTCGGGCGTGGCGTAGTGCATGCCCTCGGCGCGGGCCAGCATCCGGGGCTGGGCCTTGAAGCGCCGGTTGGGGGTGAAGGGCATCCAGAAGGCGTCGAGGTCGTTCGGGCCGAAATCAGGCATGGCGGGTCTCCGGAGGGCCTTGCATTGTGATCGCAATTGGAGGTCTCCTGTCCACCCCTGCTGAAAGAGGAGGCGCGGATGGTTGAGACAAGATCCCGCAAGCCCCTCGCCGACAGCCTGGCCGTCCACGACCAGGTCTATGAGGCCATCCGTCAGGCCCTGATCACCGGCCGCATCGCGCCCGGGGTCGGGGTGTCCCTGCGCAGCCTGGCGGCCGAGCTGGGCGTGTCGCCGATGCCGGTGCGCGACGCCGTGCGGCGGCTGTCGGCCGAGCGGGCGCTGGAGATCAATCCGGTCAACAAGCGCCTGAGCGTCCCGTCCCTGACCGCCCACCGGCTGGACCAGCTGGCCCAGGCCCGGCTGTGGGTCGAGCCGGAGCTGGCCGCCCGGGCCGCGCCCCACGCCGACGCCGCCCTGCTCAAGCGCCTGCGCGAGCTGGACGCCGCCATCGACGACGCCCTGAAGCTGGGCGACGTCGACGCCTACATGACCGCCAACCACGACTTCCACTTCGCGCTCTACCAGCGGGCGGGGGCCGAGGTGCTGCTGGCCATGGCCGGCGGGCTGTGGCTGCAGATCGGGCCGTTCATGCGGGTGGTGTTCGGCCGGGTCGGCGCCGACGGCCTGGTCGCCGACCGCCACGCCGAGGCCATGGAGGCCCTGAAGGCCCGCGACGCCGAGGGCGCGCGCCGGGCCATCGCCGCCGACCTGTCGGAGGGCATGGACAAGATGCGCGCGGCGGTGGAGGCGGGGCGGTGAGCCGCTTCCTTTTTCAGCCGTCATCCCGGGCCTTGTGCCCGGGACCCCTTTGTCCGCCGCAGGTGCAGAGGGGTGGCGCGCCGGCGCGCCATTTTGCTTCACCGTCGGCTGAACCAGGGGTCCCGGGCACAAGTGTTCAGTCCGGGGACATGCCTGACGGGTGTTCGGGGACATAGCTGACACATCATCATTGGCGGACTGGCTCGAAGG